>JABCZK010000002.1 GCA_013289695.1 Acidobacteriota bacterium | reverse complement strand
CTCGGCGAGGCGCGTGCTGGCGTTGCTCGTGGTTGTTTGCAATTCGCGTGGCCTTCTGCTACAAAAATAGGTTGCCGCTGCCTCAGGGAACGGCCATGCAGGTTGCGGCAACAACCGCGACGGCCCTTTGTAATTTTTCGGGGATTGCGGTTCAGCCCCGGAAGTGCTGCACAGCGTGGGCGACTAGCTCAGTGGTTAGAGCGCTCCCCTCACACGGGAGAGGTCCAAGGTTCAAGTCCTTGGTCGCCCACCACTCATCCCACCATACAGTTCTACCACCAATCCTTAGCTGATGCGAAAAGCGGAAGAGACAGCTGTGTTCAAAAAGTTTTGGGGTTGCGGCGCCGTGATAGGCTTTGGGTGAGTCTGGCAAGTGCGACCGGAACGGGCTGAGGGCATCGAAGGTGATTCGCGCGGCGGCTATTGAGATGCGCGACCAGCAACGAGAATGCAAGCGATATAAGTTCTGACGGAATCTGATGATTCTGGCATGGGCCGGATTATTTCCGGTGATGTATGTCATCGGTTTCCTCGCCGCTCGAATTTTCAAAGTTCCCGCCCCTTTTAACGTCGCGATAGCCGCGTGGGCTCTTTTTATACTTTCAGCCTTTGCTGAAGTAACATACTTCCGATGTCCTCGATGCGGCCAGTCGTTTGCCGCGACGTGGTGGTACCGTTTGGGCCCATTGGTACGGAAAGGCGCGCACTGTGGACTGCGCAGGTATTCCGACGGGGAGGCTGCTCAGTAACGCTCCGTCTTGTTGATTTGATTGGTGCGCTTCACGCTATGACTCTGCGCGAGCTGTCGTGGCCCTGTGGCGGAATGCTACTCTGAGCGTTTCAGAAGTACAATTCAGTCGCTTGGGGAGCGTGCGATGAACAGCGCTTTGCGATTTATACAGGTGTTTGCGTTGGGCACTTGGGTGGGATCGATCATTTATTTGAGTTTTGTAGTGGCGCCGGGGGCGTTTGGCGTTTTGCAGAGCCGGGATCAGGCTGGGTTGATGGTGGGGTATTCGCTCACGCGTTTGCACTACCTGGGCATGGTTGCGGCGGTGCTGTATCTGGTGGCGGGCGTGGTGCTGGCGCAGTCGGTCAAGGGATTCGTGCAGCCGACGATGCTGGGCGTTATCTTGATGTTGCTGCTGACGATAGTATCGCAGACGCGGGTGACGCCGCGGCTGGCGGAATTGCGAACCGCGATGGTTTCGGTGGACGCCACGCCGAAGGAGAATCCGTTGCGCGTGGAGTTTGAGCGATTGCATCAGACGTCGGTGCGAATTGAGGTGGTGGTGTTGCTGCTGGGGATTGCGGCGTTGTTTCTGACCGTGCGGAACGCGGCGAAGTAGCGATCTCGGCAACAGAGATCCTGCGCTAGGCTCAGGATGACGGCGCGCAACAGGCGCGCGCTGCGCGGCGCGCCGAAGTAGCGCGGCGTGGTGACGTGCTCTTGGTAGCGCCGACGTCCCGGCGGCTCTTCTTGGGTTTGCTGCGGGATTGAACTGCGCGGTCATTTATTGTTGCTCACCTGAACGATTTGCCCGCGCGCCTGAAACCACGCTAAGCCCATTCGAGCACCGCTGCCGGCCGGACGCCGGCGCTACGCAAGGCGGAGCAAACAGTCCTGCATGTCAGGGCGTGTGTGGGGGCGGGTCTAAGACCCGCCCCTAGGGAAGCTACTTGCGTCGCGAGGTTTTCTTCTTTGCGGAGTGCTTCTTTGCGGCCGACTTCTTGGTTGATTTCGTCGCGGGCTTGGCGCGCGTCTTCGCTTTGGTGCTCTTCAAGATCTTGCGCGTTTTGCCGTAGTGCTCTACGGCGCGCCACATGTACCAGCTGGCGACGGTGCGGTAGGGGCGCCAGCGTTCGCCGAAGGCGGCGAGTTCGCGCGGCTTGGGGATTTCTTTTTTGCCGTAGGTGAGCGCGAAACCTTTTTGCACGCCGTAATCGTGGATGGGCAGCACGTCGGGGCGGCCCAGGCGGAAGATCAAGAACATTTCGACGGTCCATGCGCCGATGCCGCGGACGGAGATGAGGCGCTCGACCAGTTCCTCGTCGGACAATTGCCCGGCGGCTTCGAGCGTGGGCACCACGCCTTCGATCGTTTTCTGCGCGAGGTCTTTCATCGCGGCGGCTTTGGCCCCTGAGAGTCCCGCCTCGCGCAGCTTCCGATTCGAGACCGCGAGAATTTCCGCGGGCGTGGGGCACAGACCGTTCGCGCCCAGCGCCTTGATGCGCGCGAAAATCGTGGCGGCCGCTTTGCCGCTGATGCTTTGATACGTGATGGCTTCCAGCAGCGATTCATACACGCTGTCGCACTGGTCCAGCTGAAAACGAAACCCGCCGGTCTTGGCGATGATGCGCGCCATGCGCTTGTCCGTGCGCGTGATATGTTCGTGCGCTTTTACGTGATCGAAGGGAAGCGGAATATGTTCAGTCATGAGTATGCGCTTCCGCAGAATTTCCGCCGATTGCTTGTCCGAAGGCGAGCAAGTTGCCGTCCGGCGCCAGCACCAAGAGTTCGCGCTGGCCATACGGCTTGTTCGCCGGACCGTGGACATCGGCTTTCGGCAGGGTGTCGAGCTTGGGTTTCAGTTCCGCGTAGAGTTGATCAACGTCGCGAACGTCAATGTAATAAGCAAAGCGGCGGGTGCCGGGTGGCGCGGCGTTTTCGCCGGTCTGTTCCCAGATCCGAAAACCGGCGGTCTCGCGATGCACGTAGGCGTAATCGGAGTAGCGGAGAAGCGTTTCAAAACCCAATATGTCGGTGAAGAAATTCACGGCGCGATTGATGTCTTCGACGATCATGAACGGCGTAACCTGGATGAAATTCGACATGGTGGCGCTCCTGCCGGGAGATTAGCATAAGTCGCGGGCCCGAGTGTCGTCGCGACCAATTCAAACGCAGGGTGAATGCCAACGGCGCCAGCCCGCGTCGCGGGACCGCCGCTACAAATTCGACTGCAAATGGGCCGAGCGCGCAGGCAACGGTGGTGCTGCGCGCCTGTGTTAGTATCGTGGGCTCATGAAAACAGGAATAATTGGCTTGCCGCAAGTAGGGAAGACCAGCTTGTTTCGCATTCTCACCGGAGCGCGTGTCGAAGGACGTAGCACGCCCAATCAGGCGCACATCGGCGTCGCCAAGGTGCCGGACGCGCGCGTGTTGAAGCTGGCGGAAATATTCAAGCCGAAGAAAAATACGTTCGCGACGATCGAGTATGTGGACGTCGGCGGATTGCAGAAAGATCGCGAGAAAAATTCGGCATCGCTCGTGCCTCTGCGCGAGGCGGACGCGCTGGCGCAGGTGGTGCGGCTGTTTGAAAATCCCGCGGTGCCGCACGAAGGCGGGTCGCTCGATGCGCTGCGCGATATCGAGAGCGTCGAGATCGAATTGATGCTCTACGACCTGGAGCAAGCCTCCAAGCGGGTGGAGCGCCTGGAAAAAGACCTGAAAAAGAAGAAGGAAACAATCCTGGAAACGGAACTGGCGCTGCTGACGCGCTGCCGCTTGGCGCTGGAATCCGAAAAACCGCTGCGCGAGCTGGAATTCAAGCCGGAAGAACTAAAAATGCTAAGCAGCTTCGAATTTCTGACTCGCAAGCCAATGCTCTACGTGCTGAATCTGGGTGATGAAGAAGCGGCGGACATTGATCGCGTGATCGAAAAGCATCATCTGGAAAAACTCGGGGCCAAGCCGCAGACGGCGGTGGTGCCGTTCTGCGGAAAGATCGAAGCCGAACTCGCGGAATTGCCCGAAGCGGAAGCAAGGGAAATGATGAGCGCCTACGGGCTGAAGGAATCCGGCCGCGACCGGCTGATTCAGGCCAGTTACCAGTTGCTTGGGCTGATTTCATTTCTCACGGCCGGCGAGCCGGAGTGCCGCGCGTGGACCATCCGTCGCGGGATGAACGCGCAAGAAGCCGCCGGCGCGATTCACAGTGACATCGAGCGCGGATTCATCAAGGCCGAAGTAGTGAACTGGGAAAATTTGGTAAAGGCTGGCAGTTTTGCAGCAGCGCGCGAGAAAGCGCAGGTGAAGCTGGAAGGAAAAGAGTACATCGTGCAAGACGGCGACGTGATTTTGTTCCGGCATTCTGGATGAGGCTGTGGCGTGCGAACTGTGGATGCAGGTTTCGTAGCGGCGCACTTTAGTGCGCCATCGATGGAAGGCTTCCAATCGATGGCGGTCTGAAGACCGCCGCTACAAAAGCGATGACGTCTTCTGAAACAACGCGGATTTTGCTGGGACTGCTGCTAGGTGTGACGGCGGCGGGCGCGAACGTGCTGGGCGGTTCGTTGATTGCGCACGGGCAGTGGTCGCGGCGGTATTTGAAATATTTTATCGCGCTGGGCGCGGGATTCATGCTGGCGACGGCGCTGCTGGAGATGATTCCGGAATCGCTGAAGCTGCGCGGCGACCACGAATCATTTTTCTTCCGCGATACCAGTTCCGTTTTCCTGCTAGTGCTCGCCGGATATTTCCTGGTGCATTTTTTCGAGCACACGCTCGCGCCGCATTTTCATTTCGGCGAAGAAACCCACCACGAAGAGATTTCTCACGCGCACGCCAGCTACGCGGCGCTACTGGGCCTGGGAATTCACACGCTGTTCGACGGAGTGGCGATTGCGTCAGGCCTGCTCGTCTCGACTTCGCTTGGCGTGCTGATTTTCCTCGCGATCTTTCTGCACAAATTGCCGGAGGGTTTTACGGTGGCGTCTCTGATGCTCGCGAGCGGACAAAGCCGCCGCGCCGCGTTCGTTTCGTCGGTGATTTTGGGCGGGGCGACATTGCTCGGTATGGCGCTGATGTTCGCACTGCGCAGCACGGTGCAGGATGCCTTGCCGCTCTCGGCGGGAGTTACTCTGTACGTGGCGGCCTCCGACCTGATTCCCGAAGTGAACCGCGAGCCGGCGTTCGGGATGGCTGTGCTGGTGTTCCTTGGAGTAGCGATCATGCTGGGCCTGAAGGCGCTGTTTCACCTCTAGTTTCCAGTTGCGCACAGGACGGTCTAACTTATTGGAGACCAATGCGTAAGCCACGCACTTCCGCCCCCAACGCACCCACTGACCGAGGCAACTTTTTGCCTCCCGCCGGGTTCCATAGACAGAGGCCGGAGCGCACTCGTGGAACACACGCAAACCCTGCAACTTTATGGCAAGGCAGGTGTTAGATACAATGTGGAGGCCATGACCAGGTCTGACGTCCAATTGATGCTGGACGTGAAGGCAGGGGACGAAGCGTCCTTCAACCTCCTTCTCCAGAAATATCGCACGCCGCTGGTGAATTTTCTTTACCGCATGGTCCGCAATAGCGCGACGGCGGAAGACCTGGCGCAGGAAGTTTTTTTGCGCGTGTATCGCGCGCGGAAGCAATATTCTCCGAGCGCGAAATTCACCACCTGGCTGTTTCGCATCGCGACGAACCTGGCGCTGAATTCGTTGCGCGATAATCGCTATCACCAGATGGATGTGTCGATTGACGCACCGGTGGAAGAAGACGTCGCGCCGCTGCAATTGCCGGCGCGCGAATTGCGCATTGACGAAAAGATGATCGAACGCGACCGCTCGGAATTCATCCGCCGCGCGATTGAGGCGCTGCCGGAAAAACAGCGCGTCGCGGTGTTGCTGCATAAGTACGAAGAGATGGACTACGGCGAAATCGCCAAAATTTTGGAATGCTCGGAAAGCGCGTTGAAGTCGCTGCTATTTCGCGCTTACGAGACCTTGCGAGTGCAGCTGGCCCCACTTGTGTCCCAGCCAGTGGACCATCGCGCAGGGGAAGGACGGCCATCGTGAAGAAGTGCGAAGAAGTCTCCAAGCAACTGATCGCCTATCTGGATCGGCGGGCGAATTCGGCGGACCGGCACGAGGTGGAAGAGCACCTGGCCGCTTGCAGCGCGTGCCACCAGCGCGCGGAAGATTTCCGCAAGCTGTGGGGCGTGCTGGACGAAGTGCCGCTGGTCGAGCCTTCGCTCGGTTTCGATGCGCAGATTCGCGCGCGCATTGCCGCAGAGCCGCGGCGCGGCTGGCTCGGTTGGCTGGTGCCGCAGCCTCGGTTGGCATTCGCGATGACGCTGCTGCTGGCGCTGAGCGTGTGGATGGCGAATCTGCCGCGCGAAGGAAGCGCAGCGGGCACCGAGCAGCAGGATTTCGAAGCGATCAAGGATCTGGGCGTGCTCGAGAATTACGACGTGCTGAGCAAGTTCGATGCGTTGTCCGAAGTGCCGGTAGATGCGGCACCCGCGGACCAGCAAGCGCCGCCTGTGAATCCGGCGAACGATCAGCAGCCGGCAACCGAAGAGTAGTCCGGCGAGTTAGCTGAAGAATTGTCCGAAGAATTGGTCAAAGTAAGACGGTTGCACAACGGTGAAATGAAAATGCGTTCCCGCAGGAAATTCTACGCGCTGGCGATGGGGCTGCTTCTCGCGCCCTTGCTGTTGCTGAGCGCGCAACCTGCGTCGGCGCAGCGGTTTAACGGCGGACGCGGCATGTACGCGCCGCGGCAGTTCCGGCCGCAGCGCGTGCAAGCGGCGCATCCGCAGAATCACCAGCAATACCATACGCAGGGAGCCGGCGCGCGGCCCAATAGCAATCAGGGCGGCAATCGAGGCGGCAATCCGAGTGGGAATGCGAATCACCCGAACGCCGGTGCAGGCGGCGCTGGCGCGAACCAGGGCGGACAGCATCCCAACGGCAATAATTTTCGTCCGCCCGCCAATTCTAATGGCGCGCCGGGGCCGGGAGCGAACGCACCCGCGAATGGGCGCGGCGGCGTAAACGGACAGGGCACCGCGCGGTTACCGGGTCCATGGGCGCAACGGCTTGGGCAGATGTCTCCGCAGGAGCAGGAACGTTTCCTGCAGAACAACGAACGCTTCCGAAGTTTGCCTCCGGACCGGCAGCAGCAGATTCGCCAGAATCTGCAGCGGTACAACGGTCTTTCGCCCGCGGAGCGCGACCGCATGCAGCACAGCTATGACAATTGGGGGCACATGTCTCCCGAGCAGAGGCAGTACGTGCAGCACACGCTTTTGCCGAAATGGCAGCAGATGTCGCCGGACCGCAAGCAGGTGGTCACCGGGCGTCTGCACACGCTGCAGCAGATGAGTCCCGCGGACCGCCAGGCCGCGCTAAACGATCCGCGATTCATGCGCGGACTGAGCCCGGACGAGCAATCCGTGCTGCGCGGCCTCGATTCCGTGCGCAATCCTTCCAATCCGTAGCAGGCCGACGGGTTTTCAATCATCGCATTAATCATTTGACGAAAAATTTCATTCCCCATGCTTGCTTGAACGCAGCCGTGCATTCCTCCTGTGCTCGATTGCACTTACAAGAATGCAACAGCGGAAACACCGTCTGGGACGTGCCGCCTTACTCGTGGCCGTTTCGATCCTCCCGGTTATTTTCCGCGGAGGCTGTCGGCCCAAGGCACCAAAGACCCGAAACGAGGCATTGACCCTGATGCTCAAATACGGCGAGAAGGGAAAGTACGATGCTGCGACAAGGGTGGTGCAGGATTGGCTGAACGCACACCCCGAAGATGCTTCATGGGGCGGCGGGACACTCTACGACCAGATTGGGATTATTTATTTGGCCAGGGCGTCGCAAGAACCGGCACGAAAGGACGAGTGAGTACAACAAGCGATCGCGTCCGATAACAAAAACCTTTCGCTTAATCAACCTAAGGATATCGGCGTCGAATTGTTCGTCGTCGGGCGTGGATTTGAGGAGGCCGGAGACCTTTCCACCACAGCTAGCTGTTTGTACTACGGGCAAGCACTGAAGGCTTTTGCAGACTTGGAGCCTGTCATTCAGGGCGATCGCTATAATGCGTCCGGCACGGCTGTCCCGTTGGAGCCGTTGCGACGGGACACCGAAAGAGTGCGAGAAAGAGTTCAGACAAACCTCGCTAGAGCCGGGTGCAAGTGACCGAACCGGCCCGTAACTGAGTATCGCTACCCAAATCCAGCTGTAATCCTTTTACATTATTGTGTTGTTTTGGCCGATTCTTTAGATTGGGCCCGCATGGCAGTCACCGCGGCGCCCTGGCAGACGCCGGATGCAAGCCACCCAGTCGCATCAGAAGTTCACTCCGGCCGGTACCCCCATACCGGCCGGGTTCTTTTTTCGGCATCCGTTGACATCCTCCGTGCAGTCTCCGGATGCCCATCCCTCGGGCGGCAAGCCGAACGAAGCCGCTCAAGCACCGCAAACTCCCGCATAGACGGCCGCAGATGACGGTTTTCTCCGCTCTTTCACGCATAGCGTAGTGAATGTCTGCGGTCGGAAGGTGCGGCGAGCGGCGCGGGGACTGCGCGCCGTGCCTTCCAGACACCGCGGCGTCATGCGCTGGCAACGGGCGGCGACAGCGCTTTACGGGGAACTGGACGGCCACTGCGCACCTACCAAGGGCGGACCGCGAAAGCGGGAAAGGGGAGGAACGACATGCCAGGATATGAAACGCAACAAATGGGCGACGCGACGGAGATTTCGACGACTCCGGAGGCGGTGCCGGCTCCGTGGTTGCTGGTGGCTATTCCCGGTAGCCTGCTGGTGTTGATTGCGCTTTCGACGGGCTTCATCTACGGCGTGCTGGCCGCGGGTTTCGTTTACGGCGCGATGTATCTCTTGATGCACTCGAAACAAGCCACGCAATACCGCACGCCGGCGAAGTTTCGCGTCTCAAAGAACGGCATCGACGTAAACGGCAACACCATCCCCAAGGACGCCATTCATCGCGT
Source organism: Acidobacteriota bacterium (assembly GCA_013289695.1). Lineage (GTDB taxonomy): Bacteria > Acidobacteriota > Terriglobia > Acidiferrales > UBA7541 > Palsa-295. The sequence goes on along the minus strand of JABCZK010000002.1, from coordinate 213,085 downwards.
CATCGTGCGCAACCATGTGCTGCAGGCTGCCGGCGACGTAATTATCGTCGCCAACCCTAACCCGAACAGCGGCCAGCAAAACGTGGTCGCCGGGATGAACTGGGCCGTCCAAAAACTCGGGCCCATCTCCTATCGCGTGGATGCCGAAGCCCGCGGCGTGCCGACCACACTTGCCGGCGGCTTGACGGAGCCAACCGCCGCCGCGATCATGAGTGACGTCAACAAGGCCCTGCAGCTATCCTGAGCGGGGCGCGGTTGACCTGAGCTTCGACGGCTCACAGCAAGCTGGGTTGCCGGGGGTTCCTAGTGCAGCCTCGCGAAATCGCCGCGCAGGTCTCTGAGAAGTTTTTTTGAACTGCGCCTCAGCACATCCCCGAACGGATCGAGCAGGGAAGCAGAGCGTGCGGCGCCTCGCTTAGAAAAACACTTCGCGACGATGTTAACCGTTACGAAACATTTTGGATTTTTTTCTGCAACGCAGCGACTAGCGCTATGAGTCTTTTCTTGCCCCGCCCCTAGTAATAGTGGTTTGCGCTGCAACGACCACAACAGACGTTCCGCGGCTCCGAATTTCCACAAATATTTTCCATTTCCAGAAGGATTCCGCTTGACATGTCTGCGAAGCTATCTACAATCAGGGCACAAAGTGGGAAGAAGTGGCGCAGAGTGGCAGAACTTGGTAGAGAGTCTAGGGCAGTGGCGATCCTAGAAGCAAGCGGCGGCGCACCCAGCGGCGAGTAGTGGCCAACCCAGAATCAAGCAGTGCCATAGCGGAACACGACGGCAGGGGCGAACCAGCGAGTGATTTTAATGACGCACACGCCGGGCGGACTGTTCGAGGGCTTTCATGCTGCGGGGCAACTATCTAGCGACGGTGGACGAGAAAGGCCGGCTGAAGATTCCCGCCGACTTTCTGGCCGACCTGCGCAAGAGCGGCACGAAGTTCTACGTCACCTCCACGAAGGGCGATCGCGCCACCATCTATCCCCTGAAAGCCTGGGAAGAAATCGAAAAGAAGCTGGCGAAGCTTTCTTCGCACAACGCGGCGAAACAAAAATTTCTGTCGCGGACGAATTATTACGGTCAAGTGGTCGAGGTGGATGGCTCGGGGCGCATTCTGATTCCACCCGTACTCAGAGAATCGGCTGAAATGAAAGGGGAAGTGGACGTTCAGGGGCAGTTGACGTACCTGGAAGTCTGGAATCACAGCCGGTTCCTGGATCAAATGAACCGTAATCCGATGACGGCGGAAGACGAAAAGGCACTGGACGATCTGGGCATTTAAGTTTTGACCGTACTGCATACGCCGGTTCTGTTGGCTGAGATTCTGGACTGGCTGCGAATCCGGCCCGAAGGGACGTATGCGGATGCGACGGTCGGCACGGGCGGTCACACGCTGGAGATCGCCAAGCGGCTGATTACGGGAAAGGTTTTGGGGTTGGATCGCGACCCGCGGGCGCTGGAAATCGCGCGGGAGCGGTTGGGGCCACACGAGCGGCAGGTGATTCTGGTGCACGCGGAATTTGCGAAGATCGGCGAGGTGGCGGCAGCGAATCAATTGCCGCCGTTCGACGGGGTTCTTGCCGATCTGGGGATTTCAAGCCTCGAGCTGGACAGCCCTGAACGCGGATTTTCCTTCCGCTGGGCCGGACCTCTCGACATGCGCATGAATCCCGATAGCCCGCTGACAGCGGACGAAATTGTGAATCAGTGGCCGGAGAAACAGCTGGCCGATCTCCTCTACAGCAATGCCGAGGAGAGAGATTCACGCAGAATCGCCAGGGCGGTCGTACGGGCGCGGCCGATACGCGACACCGAACACCTGGCAACGATTGTGGCAGGGGGACGAAAAGCAAGGGGAAGGCAGAGACTGCATCCCGCGACAAAAACGTTTCTGGCGCTGCGGACAGCGGTGAATCGAGAAGAGGAGGAACTCGGGCAGTTTCTTTCGCGTACCCCTGCCACTTTGAATCTGGGAGGACGGTTGATCGTCCTCAGTTATCACTCGTTGGAAGACCGCGTGGTGAAGCATGCCTTCCAGCGGCTTTCGCACGAGGGATTTCGCATACTCACCAAAAAAGTTATCCAGCCCGGCGACCCGGAAATCGCAAGTAATCCGCGGTCGCGCAGCGCGAAGATGCGCGTAATCGAGAGGGTGGCGACGGCGGAGACCCGCGTGGGCGGGGAACGCACGGCGCCGCACGTTTGCTGATGACCGAATATTACACAGTGAAGAGGATTGATAATTCGCGGCTGGTGCGTTCCATGGCGCCGGCGCGTTTGCAGGATTTCTGGCGGCGTGTGGCGGCGGGCGGCGCGATGGCGGCGTGCTTGCTCTTCTATGCCTGGCAGCATTTCGCGTGCATCCAGCTGCAATATGAGGTGGAGCATCTTTCCGCGTTGCGCGCGCAATCCGCGCAATTGAATCAGCAACTGCATGTGGAAGTCGCGACGCTGAAGGCGCCTGGCCGTGTGGACGGCATCGCGCGCAACGAATTGGGATTGACAGTTTCCGTGCCGGGCCAGGCCATGCCGGCGGACGGGCCGAGCGAAGCGGTGTTGGCTGAGGCGCGCGCGGTGGTCCAGCCGCAGCGGCCCTGAGCATCGGGCTGAAGGGTTTCTGGCGGCCCGCTTTAGGCGCTCATTCCGGCGAAGCGGCGTGAACGGTGGCCGGACAAAGTTTCTCGCAAGTTAGGGCGGAATCCATGGAGCAGCGCAGCCCGCGTCTCCGCTGGTTGGTGGTCTGGGTCGTGGCGGTGGTTTGGATGGTAGCGGTGCTGGCCCGCCTGAGTTATCTCCAGCTCTTCTGCTATAGCGAATACTTCGCAAAAGCCCAGCATCAGCAACAGCGCATATTTGAAATCAGTCCGATGCGCGGCGTGATCTACGACCGCAAGGGGCGGGAACTGGCCGTAAGCATTCCCATGGACTCGGTTTTCGCCGACCCCACCGATATCAGAGATCCCGAGCTGGTCGCGCGGCTGCTGTCGCGCGTCTTGGACGTTCCCGCCGAAGACCTGGAAACAAAAATCAATGAAGCCAGCAAGCCCGTGCGCCTGGCCAAGAAACTTTCGCCGGAAACCGTCGAGCGCATTGACGACATGAATTTGAAAGGCGTTTTCTTCGAGAAAGAAAACCGGCGCGTCTATCCCGAGCACGATTTGCTGGCGCATGTGCTGGGCTGGGTGGACACCGACGAAAAGGGCATGGGCGGCATCGAGCACCAGCTCGACAAACAGATTCGTGGGCGCCCTGGACGCGTGATGCTGATGGCCGATGGCAAGCGCCGCTTTTACGACCGCCGGGAATCGGCCGCCGATCCAGGCGCGAGCGTGGTGCTGACAATTGATGAAACCATTCAGTACATCGCGGAAAAAGAACTGGCCCGGGCGATGCAGGAATCGCACGCCCGCAACGGCACGGTGGTGATTCAAGATCCATCGAACGGCGCACTGCTGGCGGTAGCGAACAATCCGGTGTTTGATTCCAACGACGCCGGGAAATTTTCCGATGAAGTGCGCATGAACCGCGCGGTGACGGCGGCGTACGAGCCGGGCTCGACTTTCAAGATTATTACGATGACCGGCGCGATTGAGAACTACGTCACGAATCCCGATGTGCTGGTGGATTGCCAGATGGGATCCATCATGGTTGCCGGGCGATTGATTCACGATCACAAGCCGTATGGAATTTTGAGCGTGCGCGACGTGCTGGCTAATTCCAGCGACGTCGGAACGATCAAGATCGCCCTGATGTTGGGCGCGCCCCGATTTTACGACGCCATGCGCCAATTCGGCATCGGCCAGCTCACCGGGATCGAATTGCCGGGAGAAAATCGCGGCCTGCTGCGTCCACTGGAAAACTGGACGGCCAGTTCGATTGGGTCAGTCGCTATCGGACAGGAAGTGAGCGTGACGCCGGTGCAGATTATCTCGGCGATATCTGCGATTGCCAATGGCGGCACGCTTTATCGCCCGCATCTGGTGCAGGAAATTCGCGGCGACGCGCCGGTGGCCTTGCCCGCGCGCGCGGAACCGCAGCAGGTGACCGACGCGGAGACCGCCGCGACCGTGCGCGGCATGATGGAGACCGTGGTTCTGACCGGGACCGGAAAGCCAGCGCAACTGAACGGCTACACCGCGGCCGGGAAGTCGGGAACGGCGCAGAAGATCGATCCTAACACTGGACGTTATTCGCCGAACCAGTACGTCGCGTCGTTCGTCGGGTTCGCGCCGGTGAACGAACCGGCGGTGACGATTCTGGTGGTGCTGGATTCTCCGGTTGGACTGCACCTGGGCGGCGATCTGGGCGGCCCGGTTTTCAAACGCATCGCCGAGCAAGTGCTGGCGTATCTGGACGTCGCGCACGATGTGCCGATGACGGCGCCCGCCGGCACGGAGACCGCGAAGAACGGGCAGCAGTCACCGGCGCTTGAGCAGGGCAAATTCCGCGCGGACGCGAAGCAGGACGCGGCGAATCACGAAGCCGCGAACCGTGAAAATTTGGCGCGCTTTCAGGCTGTCGTAGCAAAAAAAGATCAGGCTGAAAATCGGGCCGCCAACCAGGAAGCGAATGGCGGAGCGCCGACGATCGCCTTCAGCGAAGAGGATGCCGTGGAGGTTCCGGACTTGGCGGGGCAAACCGTGCGCGGCGTCACCGAGGTTTGCTCGCGGCTGGGACTGATTCCCTCACTCCTTGGCAGCGGAGTTGCTCTCGAACAATCGCCGGAGCCGGGCGCGAAGGTGATCCGCGGCAGCACGGTGACGGTGCGATTCGGACGCGCTGCGGCCCAGTTGCAGCCGACGACGCGGCCCGCGGCTTCAGCGGGGAGTTCGCAGAGGAACGTGCATTGAAATCCGTAGTGGAAGGCGGCCCGAAAGTGCTATCGGCAACGCCGCGGCAAAAAAAGCGCGCCGGGATGGAAATGGAATTGGGACAAGTGATCGCGGGAATTGAAGGCGTTCGTGTGACGGGCGGCACGCGCCTGCGCATCGCCGCGGTCGCATGCGATAGTCGCAAGGTTGCGGCCGATACGCTATTTTTCGCGATGCCCGGAGCAAAAACGGACGGGAACGAGTTTGTCGCCGACGGCCTGAAGCGTGGTGCAGTAGCGATTGCCAGCCCGAATCCGCGGCCTGCGAATATTTCGCGCGATGTGACCTGGATCGAAGTGGCGCCTGGAAGCGAGCGCAAGGCGCTGGCGCTCGCGGCTGCGAATTTCTACCGGCACCCGGCGGACGCGCTGAAGCTCGCGGGCGTCACCGGAACAAACGGCAAAACCACCATCACATTTATTCTGGATTCGATGTTGCACGCGGCGGGATGGAAGACGGGGCGCATCGGCACCACCGGATATCAAACTCCGCGCGGCAGCCGCACGGCGACGAATACCACGCCGGAATCGCTGGACCTGCAGGAAATGTTCGCGGAAGTGCGCGACGCAGACGGCGCGGCCGCGGTGCTGGAAGTCAGCTCGCATTCGCTGGTGATGGACCGTGTCTGGGGCTGTCACTTCGCCGTCGCGATCTTCACTAATCTCACGCGCGACCACCTGAATTTTCATAAGACATTCGAGGAATATTTCGAAGCCAAGCGCCTGCTTTTTTCAGGAACCGGCGCGGGCGCGCCGGATGTAGCAGTCGTGAATATTGATGACCCTTATGCGTCGCGCCTGCAAGCCCTGGCGCAGCGCACGCTCACATACGGATTGAACGACGCCGCCGACCTCACCGCCCGCAAATTCGCGCTGAGTTTTTCGGGCCTGGAATTTACGGCGCAGACTCCGGCGGGAAAAGTCGAGGTACGCTCCTCGCTGGTCGGGCGCATCAATGTGTACAACATCCTCGCCGCAATCGGTGCAGCGCTCGCGCTGAATGTGCCAGTAGGAAAAATCGAAGAAGGCATCGCCAAACTGGAACAAGTCCCGGGCCGCTTCGAGCGCATCGACGAAGGCCAGCCTTTCCTGCTCGTTGTGGATTACGCGCACGCGGACGACGCATTGCGCAATTTGATTTCTACGGCGCGCGAGCTGAATCCCGCCGGGCGAATTATCACGCTTTTCGGCGCGGGCGGAGAGCGCGACCGCTCGACGCGTCCTCCCATGGGCGAAGCGGCCGGCTCGTTGAGCGACCTCGTGATTCTCACAAGTGATAATCCGCGCAGCGAAGACCCGCTGCTGATTATTAATGATGTGGTCGTGGGATTGCAGAAAGTGAATGCGCAGTACCGTATTCAACCGGACCGCGATGCGGCCCTGGAAATGGCCATTGATGAAGCGAAAGCAGGAGACATCGTGCTGCTGGCGGGCAAAGGCCATGAGAATTACCAAATTTTGCGCGACCGTACATTCGAATTCGACGATCGCGAAAAAGCGCGCGCCATTTTGCGCAAGCGCGGGTTCGCGAAGAAGAAGTCTCTGTAGGGGCGGGTCTCAGACCCGCCCGTCGCAGCCCGTCGTACGGGCGTTGTTCGCTGCGCCCAGTAATGTTTCGCCTTGGTAGCAGCAGATTGCGCTGTCGAAATCGAGCACTTTCGAGAGTCCAAGCTTGAGAGTGAAGCCCAGTCCAGGGGAGACGCAATGCGGTGGACCGTTGGTCAAGTGGCTGAAGCTCTGGGTGTCGCGGCTCCCGCGCGCCTTGACGCCCTGGCCGGGGTGGCCGGCGTCTCGATTGATTCTCGCACGATACAGCCTGGAGAACTGTTCATCGCCATACACGGACCGAGTCACGACGGACACGATCACGTGGCTGCTGCTCTGGCCGGCGGCGCGGCAGCCGGGGTGGTGGCGCGCGCAATGTTTGAACATTACGCGGAAGAAATCCGCGGAAAACTTTTCGCCGTGGACGACACGCTGGAAGCGCTGCACCGCCTGGCCTCGCGCGCATGTGCCATCTGGCGCGCCACGAAGCCGGGAAGAAAAATCGGCGGCGTGGCGGGCTCGGTGGGAAAGACGACCACTAAAGAAATCTTCGCGGCGCTGGTGGCCGCGCGGTTCCGCGTATTGAAGACCCAGGGAAATTTAAATAATGAGTATGGGCTCCCGCTGACGCTGTTGAAATTAGATGACGAGCACGACGCGGCGGTGATCGAGATGGGCATGTCACATCGCGGCGAACTGGCGCGGCTGGCGCGCATCGCGCCGCCAGACGTGGGTGTGATCACGCGTATTGCCGTCGAGCATTTGGAATTTTTTTCTTCGCTTGAGGAGATTGCGCTGGCGGAGCGCGAGCTGATCGAAAATTTGGCGTGGCCGCGTGCCACAGCGGTGCTGAACGCCGATGACGAACGCGTCGAGCGATTTGCAGAGGTGGCCCGCGGGCCGGTGCTCTGGTTTAGCAGCGGCTCCGGCGATAGCACTGGCTCGGCCAGTGGCCGCGGCGCGCGCGCGGAATTTCGCACGGAGAAAATCGAAGAGCGCGGCGTCAGTGGCTCGGCGTTTGATTTCGTGTCGCCCGCAGGACGCACGCGGCTCGAGCTTCCGCTGATCGGGCGTCACAACGTGATGAACGCCGTGGCAGCGCTGGCAGCCGCAAGTGTTTGGGGTATCGGCGCGGAAGACGCGCGGCGAGTATTTCCTACGCTGCAACCGGCAGACAAGCGCGGTGAAGTCGTAAAGTTTCACGAAGGGTTCACGGTGATCAACGACAGCTACAACTCAAGTCCCACCGCGCTGAACGCGCTGGCGGAATTACTGGCCGCGACACCCGGTTTCTCGCGCCGCATTCTGGCCGCGGGAGAGATGCGCGAGCTGGGCGACTCCGCGCCGGAGCTGCATCGCGAGTGCGGGCGCCATGTTGCGGCCCTAGCCAAGATTGATTGGATCGTCGGCGTGCAGGGCCCAGCGGAGGAATTCGTGCGCGCGGCCGTCGCGGCTGGGCACCCAGCGGAACGCGCGAAATTTTTCCAGAACTCATCGGAAGCTGGAGAATTTCTCGCCGGTTTCATCCAGCCAAACGACCTGCTGCTACTGAAAGGCTCGCGCGGCGTGAAAATGGAAAAAATTCTGGAAGCGATTGATGCAGGCCACGCGCGCCAAGCAAGCAACGATGCGCAGACAAACGCAAGCGCCGGGCACGCCGCGGCGCAGCCGAAGGGCCGGAGCTAGATGCTCTACTATCTATTTTTCTTCCTGCTGCGGCCGCACTTCAGTCCGCTGAACGTGTTTCGCTACATTACCGTGCGCACCGCGATGGCCAGCACCAGCGCGCTGCTGCTTTCGCTGCTGATGGGGCCGTGGGTGATCGAGCGGTTGCGCGATTTGCAAGTGAAGCAATACATCCGCGAGGAAGGCCCCAAAGGCCATCACAAAAAAGCCGGCACGCCCACGATGGGCGGCGTGCTAATCGTTGCCGCAATCATAATTCCCACGTTGCTCTGGGCGGATCTGCGCAACGCCTACGTGCTGCTGGCCATGGGCGCGACGCTGGCCTTCGGCACCATCGGTTTCGTGGACGATTACAATAAAGTCGTGCGCCGCAGAAATCTGGGGCTCACTCCGCGCGCGAAATTTTCGTTGCAGGTACTCACCTGCATGCTGGTGGGCGTGGCGCTGGTTTCGTTGCAAACGCAGGGCGCTTATTCGACCCAACTCAGCGTGCCATTTTTCAAACGCCTGCACCCGAATTTGGTGATCTCCTCGCTGTTCGGTCATAGTTTTATCTGGCCGATGGCTTACGTGCCGTTCGTCTTGTTTTTGGTGCTGGTGATTGTGGGCTGCTCGAACGCCGTGAATTTGACGGATGGCTTGGACGGCCTGGCTATCGGCTGCGTGCTGGTTTCGTCCACGGCGCTCACTGTGCTCACCTATCTTTCCAGCAACGCGAAGTTCGCGGATTACCTGGACCTGCAAAAAATTCCCGATGCCGGAGAGCTGGTGATTTTCTGCGGTTCGCTGGCCGGCGCTTCGCTGGGATTTCTTTGGTACAACGCGCATCCCGCCGAAATGTTTATGGGCGATGTGGGCTCGCTCGCGCTGGGCGGCGCGATCGGCACCGTCGCGGTGATCATCAAGCAGGAAATTTTGCTGCTCTCGATTGGCGGCGTGTTCGTGCTGGAAGCGCTTTCGGTGATCATACAGGTCGGCTCGTTCAAGCTGACCGGCAAGCGCGTCTTTCGCATGGCCCCGCTGCACCATCATTTCGAGCTGCTCGGCTGGAGCGAATCGAAAATCATCGTGCGCTTCTGGATCGCGGCGCTGGTTTTCGCGCTTTTTTCGCTGACGACTTTGAAATTGCGCTGAGTGTGCCGGCGCCGCCCGTTTGCAGCGCGAAGGTTTCGACTTTGTAGCGGCCGCCTGCTTTTCAGGCGGGCGTGGTTGAATTTGCCTTTGACTTCGTCGTGGTAGCGGCGCACTTCAGTGCGCCACGGGTGGCGCGGCTAGCACCGATGGCGGTCTGAAGGCCGTCGCTACAAAGGCTTTTTTTGCCGGCTTCCTAGCCGTCCAAGTAACTATGGTCGCTGCAAAGAGTAGCCACATCTGAATTTGAAGTGAGGAACTGAGTTGCGACTGGGATTCGATCTATCGGGGAAGCGCGTGCTGGTCGTCGGCTTGGCGCGCACCGGCGTGGTGACGTCGCTGTTCAGCGCCGGCTACGGCGCCACAGTCACGGCAACCGACGAGCGCCCGGAATCGGACCTCTCCGAAACAGCCGCGCAACTGCGCGCCGCGGCAGTGAAGCTCGAACTCGGCGGGCACGTCCCGGCGAGTTTCCTGGAGCAGGATTTAATCGTGGTGAGCCCCGGCGTGCCGGCAAAACTCCCGCAGCTGGAACTCGCGCGCGCCCAAAATATTCCGGTGTGGAGCGAGATCGAACTGGCCTGGCGTTTTCTGCGTGGCAAACTGGTCGCCATCACCGGCTCGAACGGAAAGACCACGACCACCGCGCTGCTCGCCCACATTTTGCAGACGGCGAACATCCCCACGCTGGTCGGCGGCAATATCGGCACGCCGTTGCTCGCGCTGGTGGAAAGCTCCACCGACCCGTCCGTTACGGTCGCCGAGATCAGCAGTTTTCAACTGGAAACAATCGATAAATTCCGCCCAGAGATTGGCGTGCTGTTAAATCTCACGCCCGATCACCTCGATCGCCACGGCACGTTCGAAGAATACGCGAACGCCAAAATGCGCCTGTTCGAGAACCAACTGGAGCGCGACATGGCCGTGCTGAACGCGGACGACCCCGAAATCACCAAGCGCATGCCCGCGAAGCCGCACATTTTCTGGTTCAGCAGGCAGAAACGAGTGGCCGCCGGGGCATTCCTGCGCGACAACGAAATCATTTTCCGCAACGAAGGTTCGGAAGCGGTGCTGGCGCGTCGCGACCAGATTTCCCTGCGCGGGGAGCACAACGTAGAAAACGTCCTGGCAGCGTGCGCGGCGGCGTATCTCGTCGGCGCGACTCCGGCCGCCATCGCGAACGGCGTGAAATCCTTTAGCGGTGTCGAGCATCGCCTGGAATTTGCCGGCGAAATCTCCGGCGTGCAGTTTTACAACGACTCCAAAGCCACGAACGTGGATGCCGCCGTGAAAGCCATCGAGGCGTTTCCCGGGCCGCTGCTGGTAATTTTCGGCGGAAAGGATAAAGGCAGCCCGTACACGCCGCTGCGCGATGTGCTACACGAACGCGCGCGCCTGGCGCTTCTGATCGGCGAGGCCGCACCGAAAATCGCAGCTGATCTCGAAGGCGCGGTGGAAATCCGCCAAGCCGGCACTCTCGAACGCGCGATGCAGCTGGCCATGGCAGCAGCCCAGCCGGGAGACACCGTGCTGCTCGCTCCAGCCTGCTCCAGCTTCGATCAATTTGAGAATTACGAACAGCGCGGCCGCACGTTCAAGGATTTGGTGGCGCGCCACGCAAACCAATCCGCAACCGGCGCAGCCGCCGCCGAACCGCCGCCCGCGGATAAAGGATAGCGATGCCACGAAGTCTGCAACCAGACAAACAATTGTTCGGTGTGACGCTAGCGCTCTGCCTGATCGGCGCCGTGATGGTCTTCAGCGCCTCGGCCATGACCGCCAGCGAACAGTTCGGCGCGGGCTATATTTTCCTGTTGCGCCAGATGATTTACGTGGTGCTGGGAATCGCCGGAATGTTCTGGCTGATGAACGTGGATTATCACAAGCTGCGCCAGCCGCGCGTCGTGTTTACGGGCCTCGCGGTGACGTTCGTGCTGCTGGTCTGCGTATTTTTTCTGGACCGCTCGCACCAGACGCATCGCTGGTTCCGCACGGGCCCGTTCAGCTTTCAGCCGTCGGAAATGGCCAAGCTCGCGCTGATCGTTTATCTGGCGTGGCTGCTCGAGCTGCGTCGGCTGCCCAGAAATTTCGGTGTGAACGATCCGCTGCACACTTTGGCTCCCGCGCTCGGCGCGACGCTGATGATGGCCGCACTGGTGGTGAAAGAGCCGGACATGGGCACGGCGTTCATGATCCTGGTGATCGCGATAGCCATGCTTTTCGTCGCCGGACTTTCGCTGAAATACATTGGCGGCACGGTGCTGGCCGCCATCCCCACGATTTATCTGCTGATCGTGCGCGTGCCCTACCGCCTGCAGCGCTTCGAAGCGTTCCGCCATCCCGAACTCGATCCCAAAGGCGCCGGCTTCCAGTTGCTGCAATCCTTGATCGCTGTAGGCTCGGGAGGAATGAGCGGCGTGGGCCTGATGGAAAGCCGCCAGAAACTTTTCTTCCTGCCGGAAGCGCACACGGATTTTATTTACGCGATCATCTGCGAAGAAATCGGTTTCATCGGCGCGGTGATCGTCCTGGGACTCTTCGCGGTGTACGGCTGGCGCGGGTTCGTCGCTGCGATGAAGGCGCCCGATGATTTCGGAAAGTTCCTCGGCCTCGGAATCACGACGATGGTTGTGGGCCAGGCGCTGATCAACTTAAGTGTCGTGCTCGGATTGATGCCAACGAAAGGAATCCCGCTGCCGTTCATCAGCTACGGCGGCTCGAGCCTTTTCAGCATGTTGTTGGCAACGGGCGTGCTCCTGAATATCAGTCAGCACGCGGACGAGACGTGACGGCAAATGCCAGCACCGCCGCGAGTGGCGCGGCAGCCAGAACAGCCGCGGTAGGCGGTGCCGCAAGAAAAACCGTGCTGATCGCGGGCGGCGGTACCGGCGGCCACGTATTTCCCGCCATCGCCGTGGCGCGGGAATGGCTCCGGCGCGAGCCGGAAGGAGCACGAAGCGTCGTGATGGTGGGAACTGAGTCCGGAATGGAAGCGAGACTGGTGCCGCAGGCCGGACTGCCGCTCGAAACCATTCGCGTGGCCGGCCTCAAAGGCATGGGCGGCGCGAAGCTCCTGCGCAATCTGGCCAAGCTTCCGGCGGGACTGTGGGACTCGGAGAAAATCGTGCGGCGGCATAATTTCAACGTGGCGTTCGGCGTCGGCGGCTACGCTTCCGGGCCCATGCTTCTCGCCGCGCGTCTGCACGGCGTCCCCGCGATGATTTTCGAGCCGAACGTCGAGCCGGGCTTTACCAATCGCGTGCTCGCCAGCTTCGCGAACCGCGTGGCCTGCGGTTTCGCGGAGACGGCCAAGCGTTTTGGCGATAAAGCCGTCGCCACCGGCATTCCAGTGCGCCACGAGTTCTTCTCCATCGCGCGCAAGGAGCATCGCGAGCCGTTCAGCCTCCTGATTACCGGCGGCAGCCGCGGCGCTTTGCCCATCAATCGCGCAGTCGTTGACTCGCTGGACGTGCTGGCCACGCGAAAAAATCAGCTTTTCGTCGTGCATCAGACTGGAGAACGCGACTATAATGCTGTGCGCGTGGCTTATGCGCGACGCGAATTCCGAGCGGAGGTTGTGCCCTTCATCGAGAATATGGCGGAGCGTTTCGCCCAGGCGGATTTAATTCTCTGCCGTTCGGGCGCGATCACGACGGCCGAAGTTGCCGCCGCCGGTCGTGCCGCCATCTTCATCCCCTTCGGCGCCGCCACCGACGCGCACCAGACGCGCAATGCCGAGGCCATGCAGAACGCAGGCGCCGCTTGCCTGCTGCCACAGGAAGATCTGACGCCGGAACGTTTGACAAAAGAAATTTTCACCCTCCTGGACCAGCCCCGGAGAATCACGGAAATGGAAGAGCAGGCGCGGCGCATGGCTCGTCCGCGCGCCCTGGAAGATATTGTGGACCTGCTCGAAGGGCTGGTGCGTTCATGAACGTTCCTTTTCGCAATTTTCAGCGGATACATCTGGTCGGCATTGGCGGCAGCGGCATGTCCGGCATCGCCGAGGTGCTGCTTTCCAGCGGTTACGCCGTTTCTGGCTCGGATTTGAAGCCAACTCCTGTAACCGAGCGGCTGCGCAAACTTGGCGCCAGCATTTTCGAAGGCCATCAGGCGGAAAACGTGCACGGCGCGCACGTGGTGGTGATTTCTTCCGCGGTGCGAACTGACAATGTGGAAGTGGTCGAGGCGCACCTGCTGAAAATCCCAGTAATTCCGCGGGCGGAGATGCTCGCGGAGCTGATGCGCCTGAAATACGGCATCGCGGTGGCTGGCGCGCATGGAAAGACCACCACCACTTCGATGGTCGCGGCGGTTCTCGCTGCCGCCGGTCTCGATCCCACGTTTGTCGTCGGTGGGCGTGTGAATCATGCCGGCTCGAACGCGCGCGTAGGCCAGAGCGAATACATGGTGGTGGAAGCGGACGAGAGCGACCGCTCGTTCTTGCTGCTCGCGCCCGTCGTCGCTGTCGTCACCACCATTGACCGCGAGCATCTGGATCATTACCACTCGCTCGAGGAAATTCAGGACGTGTTCCTGACGTTCGTCAACCGCGTGCCATTTTACGGCACGGTGATTTTGTGCCTGGACGAGCCCAACGTGCAGGCGATTCTGCCGCGCGTGAAGCGCCCCGTCATCACTTACGGCACGTCCAGCCAGGCGGACTTGGTGATCGGCGAAGTGAAACTGCGCGGCCTGGCCAGCGAATTCCGGCTGAAATATCACGGCGATGATTTGGGAGTTTTCAATCTCCCTTCGCCGCCGGGAATTCACAATGTGAGCAACGCCGCCGCCGCGGCCGCCGTCGCGCTCTCACTCAACGTTCCGGCGGACCTGATCCGTGCAGGCCTTTCGAAATTTTCGGGGGTCGGCCGGCGCTTCGAAATCAAGGGCACATTCAACGGCGTCACGCTGATCGATGATTACGGCCATCATCCCGCCGAAATTCGCGCCACTCTTGCGGCCGCGCGCGGCTGCGATTACCAGCGCCTGCTGGTGCTCTTCCAGGCGCATCGCTACACGCGCACGCAGCATCTCTGGAAAGATTTTCGGCGCTCGTTCAACGAAGCGGACATTTTGGTGATGACCGACATCTACGCGGCGGGCGAGGAACCGATCCCGGGCATCACTGGAGAAAAGTTGGCCGAAGCGATTCGCGGCGCGGGACACAAGAATGTTGTCTTCACCAGCACTATGCAGCTGGCGATCGAATACCTGCTGCGCGAGGCGCGCCCGCACGATGCAGTGTTGACGATTGGAGCGGGAAGCGTGGGACGGGCGCTCGACCAGCTCGCCATGCTGCTGGGATCGAAAGTGTCAACGACGGTGGTGGATTAGAGCAGATGCGCATTAGCGACATGCCGGCGGCGCGCTTGAAAGAACTGGGCGTGGAGCTGCGTACCAGCGTGCCGCTGAGCGAAAAAACTTCGCTGGGCATCGGCGGCTCAACCGACCAACTGCTGTTACGCAAGTTTGAAACCATTCCTGACGTGATCCGCCTGCTCGCGGATGAAAATATTCCGCATCGCTTTCTCGGCGGTGGCACGAACGTGCTGATTGCCGACGGTGAGCTGCCCTACGTCGTGCTGCATCTTCCGACTTCGCAACCAGGAATGCGCGTCGAGGGCAACGCCGCCTACGTGGACGCGGCCGCAGACCTCGGCGGCATGGTCACATTTTGCGCGAAGCGCGACCTCGGAGGCATGGAAGGGCTGATCGGTGTTCCCGGCAGCGTGGGCGGCGCGCTGCGTATGAATGCCGGCGCTTACGGCACGCAGATTGGCTCCTACGTTCGCGAAGTAGAGCTCTACCGCGCATCCACCGGCAAACTGGAAACTTTACGCGGAGATGACATTCGTTTCGATTATCGCCATACTTCTTTTGCGCCAGACGATGTGATGTTGCGCGTGAAGCTGGAGCTGCCGTCGAAACCGTTCAAGGAAATTCTGGCCCTGATAAAAATCTGCAACGAGAAGCGCCGCGCCAGCCAGCCCTTAAACCAGAAAAGCGCCGGCTGCATTTTCAAGAACCCGCCGGGCGGCTCGGCGGGGCGCATGATTGACGAGCTGGGACTGAAGGGCCACCGCGTGGGCGACGCGATGGTCAGCGACCGCCACGCGAATTTTTTCGTCAACGTGGCGAACGCAACTTGCGCGGACATGCTGCGCCTGATTGACGAAGTGCGCGAGCGCGTGCGCGTGAAGTACGGCGTCGAACTCGAGAACGAGGTAATTCTCTGGAAAAATTGAGAACCATGGACGCGGACGCTTACCCCCAGGAAGTTCTGGCCGACGAAGAGCCGAAGTATTTGCGGCGGCAGAAGCCGCTGGAAATCAAGCGGCGCAAGTTCGGCAAGAAGGCCTGGAAGACGTATCTGCGCGTCACGTTTTGGAGCGTGATTGCGCTCGCAGCTGTGGCGACGAGCTATGCGCTCGGACACTACATGCTGGCGTCGCCGGAAATGGCGCTGATTCACTCCGACCAAGTGCAAGTCGCGGGCAATCAGTACGTGCCGCGCAGCAGGGTCCTCGAAATGTTCACGGCGGACCGCAATCGCAGCGTCTTGCGCATTCCGCTGGACGAACGCCGCCGCCAGCTGGAAACGATTCCGTGGGTCGAGCAGGCCACGGTACGCCGCGCGCTGCCGAATCGTATCGAAGTGGAAGTTGTGGAGCGCACGCCGATTGCGTTTCTGCGTGAAGGCAGCAACCTCGCGCTGGTGGACGTCCACGGCGTGATTCTGGATCGTCCGCTGAAAGCGAATTTCCATTTTCCGGTGATCACCGGCATCGCCGCGGATATGCCCATCGAAGATCGCGAGCTGCGCATGCAAATGTTCGCCGGATTCACGCAGCAGGTTGAAGCCGCGCGCGCCGGTGCGATGGAGCAGGTGAGCGAAGTGGACCTCACGGAAGCGAAAGATTTGCGCGCCACGATCTCCGGATTGCAGGTGGTAAATACATCCGCCGGCGCGTCCTCGAATGACGCCTGGGGAAATGCCGACGCGCCCATTGTGGTGCATTTCGGCGACAGCGATTTCCAAGGCAAGTATTTGACGGTGCGCAATGACATCGGGCAATGGCGCGCGGCGGCTGGACGCGTCGAATCCGTGGACCTGCGCTTCAACGGCGAGGCGGTGGTGAATCCGGATCGCACGATTCTTGCGCTGAAAAACGATCCACCACTGATTACCGTCGCACCGAAGGCGGCCGCGCCGCATCCGGTCGCGCCGACGCAACCAGCCGTGCATCCCGCTGCGCCCGCAAAGTCAGCGACGCCGCGGAAGGCCGCTACTCCATCAAAAGCAGCTGCGCCCGCGAAAGCAACGAAAGTAGTGAAAGCAACGAAGTCTGCGCCCGCAAAAACAGCCGCGGCAAAAACCGCGTCCGCGAAAACAAACTCAGCGCAGCACAACGCATCAAAAAGTTCAGCGAGGCACGTAAGTTCGCAACAGCAACAATAAGGGCAGGGTAAAAGCAACCGAGGAGCATCAGATTTGACGAAGAAGGAACGGCACATCGTAGCGCTGGACATCGGCAGCACAAAAACCTGCGCGTTGATCGGCGAACTGGACGACGACGGCAGCGTGAAATTCGCGGCCCTGGGCGCAGCGGAATCCAAAGGGTGGCGCAGAGGCCAAATCGTCAACCTCGATCTGGCGGTCAGCTCGATTCGCCGCGCGGTCGAGGAAGCCGAAGCGCTCACCGGCGTCCCGGTGGAATCGGCGCTGATTGGCGTAGCCGGCACTCACGTCCGCGGCGTCAACAGCCGCGGCGGCATTACCGTGGGCTCGCGGCCGCGCGACGTGCAGCGCGACGACGTGCGCCGCGCGATCGAAGCAGCCCGCGGCGTGCAACTGCCGGAAGACCGCGAAGTGCTGCACGTACTCCCGCAGGAATTTTCGCTCGACGCGCAAGATAATGTGCGCGACGCGATCGGCATGGTCGGTCAGCGCCTGGAAGCGAACGTGCACATCGTCACCACCTCCGGCACCGCCACCCAAAATATCGTCACAGCAGTTAACCGCGCGGGCGTGCGCGTGGACGACACAGTCCTCGAGCCGCTCGCTTCCGCCGAAGCCTGCCTCACGCAGGACGAGCGCGAACTCGGCGCGTGCCTGCTCGACATCGGTGGCGGCACCACGGAGTTGGTCGCCTTCGGCGGCGGCGTCGTGCGCCACACCGCGGCAGTTCCAGTGGGTGGCGATCATTTCACGAACGATCTCGCCGTGGGCCTGCGCACGCCCAGCAGCGAAGCGGAAAAAATCAAACGCCTGCACGCCTGCGCGCTGCGTGAACTGCTGAAAGAAGACGTGGCCATCGAAATCGCCAGCGTAGGCGATCGTCCGCCGCGCACCGTGTTTTCGCGCATGCTTTCTGAAATCGTCGAGCCGCGCGCGCATGAACTATTGATGTTGGTGCGCGACGAACTGCGCCGCGGCGGCGGGGAAGGCATGATCCCCGCGGGCATCGTGCTCACGGGCGGCGGCGCGCAGTTGCGCGGCCTGTGTGAACTGGCCGAGCGAATTTTCAATCTTCCGGTGCGCGTGGCGTCGCCGCGCGGACTTGCCGGAATGAGCGAAGAGGTTTCCCGGCCCGAGTATTCAACGGCCGTGGGACTGGTTCTGTACGGCGCGCGCACGCGGCGTGCCGGCGGATCACGTCCCAGTGGTTGGGTAGGCAAGTTGAAAAGCATGTTTGCAGGGGCGTAACAGGCAACGGATGCAAAAAACGAAATTGGGAAAAGACTGGGGAGGAAGCATGGCGCAAAAAGAATCGGCAATGCGAGTGTCGTTCGCGGAAGAAGCAACCAACGGGGCAAAGATAAAAGTAATCGGCGTGGGCGGCGGCGGTTCCAACGCCGTCAACCGCATGATCCGCGCGAAAGTGGAAGGCGTGGAATTTATCGCGGCCAACACCGATTTGCAGGCGCTGAAATTGTCACAGGCGCCCGTAAAACTGCAACTGGGCGCGAAGCTCACTAAAGGACTCGGCGCAGGCGCGAATCCGGAAGTCGGCCGCAAAGCCGCGCTCGAGGACACGGAAAAGATTCTCGAAGCGCTCGACGGCGCGGACATGGTGTTTGTCACCGCGGGCCTTGGCGGCGGCACCGGCAGCGGCGCCGCTCCCGTCGTTGCGAATCTTGCCAGCGAACTCGGCGCGCTCACTGTCGCGGTTGCGACCAAGCCCTTCGCGTTCGAAGGCAAGCGTCGCATGGAGCAGGCCGAACAAGCGCTCGCCGAGCTGATCGGCTGCGTGGACACCGTCATCGTGATTCCGAACGAGCGGCTGATGGATTGCGTCGAGCACGGCACCAGCTTCTTCGAGGCTTTCCGCATCGCCGACGATATTTTGCGTCAGGCCGTGCAGGGCATTTCGGACATCATCACCATTCCGGGCATCATCAATCGCGACTTCGCCGACGTGAAAACGATTATGTCCGGCCAGGGTTATGCCGTGATGGGCACCGCCGTCGCTTCCGGCTCGAATCGCGCCATTGACGCCGCGAATCGCGCCATCAACAGCCCGCTGCTCGAAGACAATTGCATTCAGGGCGCGCAGGGAATTTTGATCAACATCACCGGCTCCTCCAGCCTCAGCCTGCAGGAAGTGCACGAAGCTTCTTCCATCATCCAGAAAGCCGCGCACGAAAATGCCAATATTATTTTCGGCGCGGTGATGGACGATGCCATGAAGGAGTCCGTGAAAATCACCGTGATCGCCGCGGGCTTCCGCGACGTAGCCGGCCGCAAAGGCCAGCAGAAGCCATCCTATCTGCCGAAGACGTGGAAGGCTGCGCGCGAGCAACCCGCCGCCGGAAACATCGCGCCGCAACAGACCAATGTGGTGCAGCAGGTCGCCCGCAACGTCGCCGATGTGCGCAGCGAAGTCCCGGCCGACGATCTGGACGTCCCAACGTTCCTGCGCCGCCAAGCGCAAAAAGCGTAAGAAATCTCCATACCGTAGGGGCGGTTCGCGAACCGCCCCGCACGTCTAAAACTCGCGGCGATCGTGGCGTGCCCGCGTTGCGTAGCGCCGGCGCTCGCCGGCTCTTAGCTGTTGAGTCTGCCTTTGTAGCCTCCGTCCCGCCGCTGCGGGACCGACGCCGTTGCATTCGGTTTCCCGTGCGGCAGCAGCAGCGCTGGCGTCGCGGGAAATTTCGGCGTGGATACCCTTTCGCGCTCCTCGCTGCTGCTCTATGGCCCATTCTGCGCGCAGAACAATCTTCAGGAGAAGTACGCGGCGAAGCTCGAAGGCGTCACCGGATGGGCCATCGGCGGACCGGTACGTTCCTTGCTCGCGCGCGCCAAAGAATTGCAGATTGGCGATGTCACCGTGCGCGACTTGGTCATCCGCCGCTCCGCGCAGAAAACCGGGCTGACCACTTCCTCAGCGATGGCTGGACGGATCGGCCCGAACGTGCTTTCGCAATTCGACGTCACCTTCGACTACGCGCGCACCCGCATCATCTTCGAGAAAAACAAAAACTACGGCCGCCGTGACAGCTACGACCGCGCAGGAATATGGATGGGTCGGGATAAAGACGGCAAACATTTCACGGTAGTCGACGTGATCGCCGGAGGCCCAGGCGCTGCTGCCGGGGTAAAATCCGCCGATCCAATCCTCGCCATAAACGGTAAGAGCACCGCGAACCTGATCCTGCGCAACGTCCGCGAGACCATCCGCCGCGAAGCCGTCGGAGAAAAACTCACGCTGCTGCTGGAGTCCGGCGGCAAGCAGTGCACCGCAGTGGTCACGCTGAAAGCCCTCGTTTAGGCCGCTGGCCTTCGCGCGTCGTGCCCTCAGGAAAAATCCGCGCGATTCTCCGAACTATTTTCTGTTGCGGATGAATGCGATATAGACTTGCCGTCGTGCCGGATTCCATTCGAATAGACGCAGCCGTGCTGCGAAGTTTGCGAGCCGAGGCGCAGCAGGTGCCACGGCACGAGTGCTGCGGCCTGCTGGCGGGCCGCGATGGCGTGATCATCCATGCATATCCGGCGCGGAATGTGGCGAGCGATTCCGCGACGCAGTATGAAATCGCGCCTGAGGAATTATTTCCGCTGATGCGAGAGATGCGCGGCGCGGGATTACAGCTGCTAGGAATTTATCATTCGCATCCGCACGGCGCGAACGAGCCCTCTCGCACCGATATCGCGCGGGCCTACTATCCAGACGCCGCGTACTTCATCATTTCGCCGCTGCCACATGCCGAAAAACCCGTGCGCGCATTCTCGATTCGAGATGGCAAGGTGTCGGACCTGCAGATATCCGTCGTTTGAGAAAACCGCGGGCGAGCCAATCACCACCGCTATAGGGCCAACTTCAAGACCACCGCGGTGATGTCGTCATGGCTGCCGCCGCTCGCGGAAAATGTGCGCACCTGGTCGAAAAGAAAATCCAGGCATTCGTCCGCGGACTTGCAACGGAATTGCTTCCAGATTTCTTCCAGCTTGCCCCAGCTCCGATCCTCATTCTCCGCGTTGCGCATTTCGTGCAGGCCGTCGGCGGCAAACAGCACTGCGTCTCCCGGCGACGGTCGCACGCTGTGTATCTCGTAGGAAGCGTCGGGAAACATGCCGGAGGGAAAGCCACCCTCACCCAGCGAGCAGCAGCCATTGGCTGAGACCAGCAGAGGAAGCGGGATGCCCGCGTTCGAAAAAGTAAGTACGCCCGTTGCTGGATTGAACAGCGCGTAAATCACGGAGCTGTAACACCCCGGAGACGGTCGCACGCGCAGGCGTTTCGTCAGCAGGCCGAGCACGGCGCCGCTGTCTTCGCCGGTCTTATTGATCCCGCGGATCGTGCCCATCACCAGCGAAGCATACATCGCCGCGATCAGTCCCTTGCCGACGACAGCGCTCACATACATGCCCACCAAGCCATTGGGCAGTTGAAAGAAATCCGCGAAGTCTCCGCGAACTTCACCGAGCGGCGCGAAACGAAAGGCCACCTCGAACGCAGCTCCGCGCAAAGTGCCGCGCGGCAACAGGGAATCCTGGATCAGGCGTGCTTCATCTCGGCCGGCTTCTAGTGTATGAGGCCATGCGACTACTGCCACGGCCGAGCTGGTGCTCATGGTGGGCGTTACCCCCGCTGTGATGCACTCGCAAATCCGCTTCCAAAGAGGACGTGGAGGTGAACGCCGCAGCGCGGCCCAGGCACAAGTTAGGGCAAGGAACAGGAGTCACTGCGGGCGCGGCACCGCAAATCCGTGCCGCAACGGGACAACTGCGCGTGTTTGGAACTTTGCGCGTGCGCTGGACTAGCCGGCAACCTTGGAATGCAACGCGCCGACCGCATCGGCGGCTTCGAGGCGCCGTGAATACAGCGGAAATCGCGCGGCGAACGACGCAACTTCGGAGCGCACGCGCTGTTCGATACCTGCATCGCCAAGATGCGTGAGCACCTCAGCAATCCACGCCGCAATCTTCTCCATTTCAGGTTCGCGCATTCCGCGAGTAGTTACCGCCGGAGTGCCGATGCGAATTCCGCCCGCCTTCATCGGCGGCAGGGGGTCGAAGGGAATCGCATTCTTGTTTACCGTCATGCCGGAGCGTTCCAGCGCCAGCTCCGCGTCGCGTCCGGTGATTCCGCGCGAGTGCATGTCCACCAGCATCAAATGATTGTCCGTGCCGCCAGTGACGATGCGGAATCCTCGCGCACCCAATCCCGCAGCCAGCGCCTTGGCATTTGTCACCACCTGTTGCTGATACGCGCGAAAATCCGGCGCGGCAGCTTCCTTCAGGCACACGGCTTTCGCGGCGATGATGTGCTCGAGCGGCCCGCCTTGCAATCCCGGAAAAGTGATGCGATCCAGATCCTTCGCGTATTTTTCGCGGCACAGCACCAGGCCGCCGCGCGGCCCGCGCAAAGTCTTGTGCGTAGTGGTGGAAACAAAATCTGCGTGCGGCACAGGGCTGGGATGCACACCCGCGGCCACCAATCCCGCGATGTGCGCCATGTCCACGAAAAATAACGCTCTCACGGACTGCGCAATTTCCGCGATGCGCGGGAAATCAATAATGCGAGCGTACGCGCTCGCTCCGGCCACGATCATTTTCGGCTGATGCTCTCGCGCCAGCCGCGCGATTTCGTCGTAATCAATCGTCTCGGTGTCTTTCGTCACGCCGTAAGCGATGAATTTGTAAGTCTTGCCCGAGAAATTCAGCGGATGCCCGTGCGTCAGGTGGCCGCCGTGCGCCAGGTTCATGCCCAGCACAGTCGCGCCGGGCTCGAGCACGGTCATGTATACGGAAATGTTAGCTTGCGTTCCGGAGTGCGACTGCACGTTGGCGTGCTCGGCGCCGAAAAGCTGCGTCGCGCGTTCGATGGCGAGGCGCTCGACGCGGTCCACATTCTCGCAGCCGCCGTAGTAGCGTTTGCCGGGATAGCCTTCTGCGTACTTATTCGTGAAGACCGAGCCCATCGCTTCCAACACCGCTTCGGAAACGAAATTTTCGGACGCGATCAGTTCCAGGCCTGTTGCCTGGCGGCGCACTTCGTCGCGCAGCGCCTCGGCGACTTCCGGATCCACTTCATCCAGTGAGCGGCTCATGCGCAGCAATTCTGGAGTTTCGTTCTTCATGTCAGGGCACCCGGCCGGGATTCGCAACGGCGCAATGCTTGCCAGCAACTTTGCCGGCGCCAGCGTGTTTATGAATTCGTGAAGAGTTTATCGGAGCGCTGCGTGGTTTGCAATCGAACGGATGCGTCAGCGCAGCCGCTCACGGAGGAATCATAACAATGCGATTCAATACGCGTTGGCTCGGAGCATTATTGTTGGGAGTAGCGACAATTACACCCGTGGTGCTGACGGGTTGCGCCGAACACCACGCAGTCCGCGTTTACGATCCGTACTATAACGATTATCACTACTGGGACGACCACGAAATCGTCTATTACCGCCAGTGGGTCGGTGAAACCCACCGGCCATATCGGGAATTTCGCAAGCTGCCGCCTCCCGAGCAGCGCGAATACTGGGCTTGGCGCCACAATCACCCGGATCGCCGCTGAACATCCGGCGGCATTCGCCGCAACGCAAAAAAAAGAAAGCCCGCCGATGAAAACTCACCGGCGGGCTCGCGATCTTCGTGATTGCGTCATGCAAAAAATTACTGCTGGTTGGAACCCGTTGCGTTCGAAAGCACCGGGACGTGATGTCTGCCCAAAAAAGTGTGCGGCCCGCCGTAAATAAATTCCAGCGCCACGTTCAACCCCGCTTGCACGGCCAGGTTGTAATTGCCAATGCGGAAGCCGTCCATCGCGTCGTAACGGCTCGGGTACCAACTGAGCGCTGCGACTTCGCCGCCCGCATAGGGCGCGGCCAGCGACGCAAACGAAAAGGTTCGATGTCCGTCATCGCCTCTACGCGCCGTGACGGTGGATATCAACGCATGCTCCAAACGGTGGCCAAACCCGCTGCACTCGCAGCGATAGTAGAGCGTGTCCTCGTGGAAGACTGCAGCCATCCCGTAGCGCGTCGTCTGCGTCACCAGGTTGATGCCAAAATTGCTGGCTACGCGCACACCGTAGGCGTCCCATCCCTGACCCCACTCCGGCGCGGAATCATTGGCCTGCTGCACTCCACCCGCGACCGCCGCAGCGATGAAGGGATACGGCCCGAATGAAATGAACGCCCAGGAGCGCAACTTTTCCTTTTCCGTCGGGCGATGGTAGGGCTCGCCCGGCCGCACGTTCGCCGCGCGTGGCGACAGAATTTTGGGCTGGCTGGACTGCTGCGGCGGCGGAGGACTCGTCTGCTGCTGCGCCGGGGATGTGCCCGCTCCCGCGCCGCCCTGCGCGTACACCGGAACGGACCATGGGAGGGTACAAAAGCCTATGAGCAATCCTAGTAGGGCAAGGCGCATCTTCATCTCAAAAAAACTCCTCTTCGTTGGTTGGCCGTTCCGAGGCTGACTGACGCGCCAGATAGCCTACACCGATTTGGGAATTTTCACACGCACAAAAGGCCCGCAATAATAGCGGGCTCTGCGATAATCCCAGTTCTAAGCGCCGTTGTGCCAGAAGGAGCAATCCTGAATTGGTTCGGCGCGTCGACGCCCGAATTCGGTGTCCAAACAAACGAACAGCAGCCCAGGTGATGGAGGCCCAAAGCGCGTGAATGCTGTCTTGAGTTAATGCCCAGAGAGCCGCGGTAGCGTCTGCGTGTAGCCGCCGCGTCCGAAGAGAAACGACGTGAGCATTCCGTGTGGGTCCGTGATCGAGCTTTCCTGGATGACGTTACGGGACCCCCGCAAGTAGCTGAATTCAAACTTGCCACTGTCCGCGACGGTTTGGCTCTTGATGTAACCAGCATTCGAATATGCATTCGTCACAACTGCGGAGTTATTCCCGTGGCCAGCGGTGAGCATTTCGGCTTTCTCGTCGTAGGTATAGGTGTCCACATGACCTTCGGAGTTGGTCGCACGAACGAGACGCCCGCCAGAGTCGTACTCGTATTGCACCGTGCGGCCGAGCGAAGATGCGATGCGCTGGACACGATGGAGAGCGTCATTGTCGAAATGGAGCCATTTCCCCGAAGGGGCCGTGATGGAAAGTAGGTCGCCGAACTTGTCCCGTTCCATTTTGTACTCGTGGCCTGCAGGATCACTGAAAGCTGTCAGCACCGTTACGTATTGCAGCAACCATTCCGGATGGTAGCGAAAGAAAAACGTCCAGCCATCGTTTCTTTTCAGGCGCCAGATCTTCCCGTCAAATTCGAATTTGGTGCGAATATAGGGGCCGCTCCAAGCGCCCGGTTCGAGGTAAGTATCCAATTGTCCCGGCTTCCCCAACTGGTGGACGAAATGAATTCTAGCCCCGTCTTCCAAGCACAGGTCCACATAGGAGCCCATTTGACCCACCAAGAACATGTCCAATGAATCCGAAGCACCGACCCCGAACGCGCGGCTGCGGTCATCGCCAATGGTGTAAACCCGTGTGAAGCGCAGAGGATATTCGTCGTCGAGGATGAAATCCATTTTCCGTTGGACAAAAAGCCCCAGGCTCAGGTCGGTGCTGAATAGTTGCGCGGCAGTATCCCGGACAGCTTGGTTCACATATTCGGTTCTCCAGAGGACAGGCTTGCCCGGCGCATCGTAAACCGTGAACCCCGGATCGCCTGAGTTGATGAATGAGTTCCAGGCGCCATCCGCTCCAATAACCTGTCCGCCCATCTGATCGATTTGCCAGCCATTGAGGACTCCACCGCCCAGCAGGCTTGTGCTGTCACTGCTCATCGGCAGCCCGAAATACAACATGGCGATATTTTTTGTAAGCAATTTTAGCAAGCGCGAATTCAGCCATTCGGGATTCCAGTTGTCGAGTGGCGAAGGCGGATGCAGCCTTGCTGACGAGACGATCGCGAACCGGTCCTCGAGGCGCAAGTTCTCAGCATACTCCCAGCCGAAATAGGGAATGTACATATCGCGCGAGGTGACGCCGATCAGGATCGCGGCGGGATCGCGCGCCAGGTCCGGATATGAGCGCTGCAGAAACTCGACGCACCTGTTGGCATCCAGCTGATGGCGATGTGGATCTTCGAGACTCGAATCCCATGCGGCTGGGGGAAGCACCACGGCGTCAATCCCGAGTTTAGCTTTGTAATAGCCGGGCGCCCAAGCGAGGTTCTCAGTTTCGGAAAGGCCGATCGGTATCAGAAAGACCCGCTGGACTGTTGCGGCATGAAGGTGCAACGGAAGCGGCTTCGGACTCAGATCAATTTTCTCTTGCCCAGCGTCAGCGACGACGGCCAGCCGCGAGAATTCCCAGGTTCCGTTGATCTCATTTGCAACCCCATATAGACGGCCCTCACCCCGCGAACCGCGCAGCTTCACCGACCATTGCGCGAATTCGGAGTTTTGGGACCGGAGACTGGTGCCCATGACCGGCCATTTCGCCTGAATGCCAGTTCCGAGAGCGCTCTGCACTTGGGGCGAAGACTCGGCTATCGCTAGCGAGTCCCGGTACGCGCCGGTTACAGTTATGCGTCCGCTTAGGTAAACGAAGATGCCGGCCACGATGGCCGCGGCGGCTACCAGAATGACCCCAGATACGCCCATGGCAAGAATCAAAAGTCGCTTTGTCGTGCTCCAGGAGAATTGATCGCCTGTTGATTCGAGTCCACAGGCCGGACACTGGGAAGCTGAGCCGGCCGTTACACGGTTGCAACGAGGGCACACCCGTTCCATTGGGAGGTAGCGCATATACAGTGAATAGCACTGGCTACCGCGAATTGCTATGCACCAGACATCCAGACGTGTCTAGTTGCTTAGCGGCGGAATGATCAAGCGTGCGATGCCTTTCGACCTTCGGACCCACGCACCCGGGGAGGTTTTCCATTTTCCCTCTTCTATTTTCGCCTTTGGCTCTAGCTGTATTCATCTGTGGTGCCTTTGACTTCCTCCCGCGATGTTCCTCCCGCGATTGACTTCGCGCAAACTCTCCCCTAACCTTGATTGCTTACCGCGCCGATGCGCGCGCCATTGTGCGCGCGCTGCACTCAATCGGCGCAGAAAAGAGCCCACCTCGGTATGTCGGACCAGAAGTTGCCAACTCGCGCGGAAGATTTTTCGGAATGGTATAACCAGGTCGTGTTGCGGGCCGAACTGGCGGACTACGCTCCCGTGCGCGGATGCATGATCGTCCGCCCTTATGGCTGGGCGCTGTGGGAGAACATCACCGCGGCCCTGGATAGCCGCTTCAAGGCTACCGGCCACCTGAACGCGGCGTTTCCGCTGCTCATTCCGCGCAGCTTCATCGAGAAGGAAAAATCCCACGTGGCGGGTTTTTCGCCCGAGCTGGCGGTGGTTACGCACGGCGGCGGCGAAGAGCTGGAAGAGCCGCTGGTAATTCGTCCCACTTCGGAAACGATCATCGGTCACTCCTACGCGAAGTGGATTCAGTCTTACCGCGATCTGCCCGTGCTGATCAATCAATGGAACAGCGTGGTGCGATGGGAACTTCGTACCAAGCTGTTCCTGCGCACGCTGGAATTTTTCTGGCAGGAAGGCCACACCGCGCACGCCACGCTGCCGGAAGCGGAATTCGAAACCCGCCAAATGCTGGACATCTACACGGATTTCGCGGTGAAGGAAGCTGCCGTGCCGGTGATTCCCGGGCGCAAATCCGATTCCGAGCGCTTCGCCGGTGCAGATCAAACCTTCTCGATCGAAGCCATGATGGGCGACGGCAAAGCGCTGCAAGCCGGCACTTCGCACAATCTAGGCCAAAATTTCGCGAAGGCATTCGACATTCGCTACCTCGACAAGGGCGGCGTGCTGCAGCATTGCTGGACCACTTCGTGGGGACTTTCCACGCGTTTCGTCGGCGCCATCATTATGGTTCACGGCGACGATCAAGGGCTGATTTTCCCGCCGCGCCTGGCACCCATTCAGTTGGTGATCGTCCCAATTTTCAAGACGGACGAAGAAAAATCGAGCGTCCTCGAATGCGCCCACAAGCTACGCAAGGAATTGGTGGATGCCGGAATCCGCGTAAAGCTCGACGAGCGCGAAGGCTCCAGCCCCGGTTTCAAATTCAATGATTGGGAAATGCGCGGAGTGCCGCTGCGCCTGGAACTCGGCCCCAAAGACGTCGCCAAAGGCTCGGTAGTGCTCGCCCGCCGCGATCGCCCCGGAAAAGAGGGCAAAGCGTTCGTCTCGCAGCAGGGAATCGCCGCAGCGGTCGTGCAAACGCTCGACGAAATCCAGAAAGCGCTCTTCGATCGCGCGCTGGCCTTCCGCAAAGCGAACACTCACGAGACTGCCGATTACCAAGAATTCAAGAAGGCCGTCGAAAAGGGCTTCGCTTTCTCGTGGCGGTGCGGCAAGGCCGAATGCGAAGCAAACATCAAGGAAGAAACCAAAGCCACCATGCGCTGCATTCCGCTCGAGCAGCCCGGCGGCTCCGGCAAGTGCATCCACTGCGGCGAGCCGTCCACCGAGAAAGCCATTTTCGCGCGCGCTTACTAGCGGTACGATCGTACGGCGCGCCCCGTTTACTCATTCAGAACACGCGCTTTGACCCAGGCGTACGCGGGTTTCCTATGCTGTTAGCATCAGCACTAACGAAATTGCACTTGGGAGGACTTTTCACCTTGCGCGCGCAGCCAGTTCGAGACGGACAGCGGGGCGGGGCCAGGCTTAACTTCGCGATAACCATCATCATTCTGGGGACGATGGTCTTCTGCGCCGTCAAGGTAGTTCCATCGTGGTTCGCCAATTACCAGCTGCAGGACGCCATCACCACCGAAGCGCGCTTTGCAACTTCCACCTATCCCAAGAAAACCCCGGAAGATATCCAGGGCGACGTTTTTAAGAGGGCTCAGGAGCTCGGCGTTCCGGCGAAAAAGGAAGACATCAAGGTAACCTTTGAGGGAAATCTGGTCACCATTTCACTGGACTACTCAGTCACCTACGATTTGGCTGTTACTCAGATCACTCATCCATTTCATCTCTACGCAGACAGCCGTCCGATTTAGATTTACAATCCATGCTGATCGCAGTGGTGCGGAATCAATCGTGCCAGCGCCGCGTCCGCCCAACCGTCAGGCTCTGGCGTGCGTCTAATCATCTGAGTACATTTTATCTGACTGCATTTCACGGAGAAACTGATTGCGGATTCGAATCGCCCCGGGCTTCTGGACCTCGCGTGTTGGTTTGGCCGTCTTGGGCAGCGTTTTGCTTGCGTTCATCACCGCCACTTCCGTCTTCGCCTACTACTACGTTCAATTCGGCAAGCTGATTGACCAGCGCCTGACTGGCCAGGTCTTCCAGAACACCTCACGAGTTTTTTCCGCGCCTGGGCATGTTTACCTTGGCGAGACCATGCACGCGAGCGATCTGGCCACCTATCTGCTCCGCGCGGGATATCAGGAAGGCGAGGCCGAAGGCGCCCTCGGCTGGTTCAAAGTAAAAGGCCCGAGCGTGGAGGTTCATCCTTCGTCCGCTTCGTATTTCCGCAGCGGCAACGCGCTGCGCGTGGATTTTTCCGGCGGCTCAATTTCTCGCATCGTGCAGCTTTCCGACAGCTCTCCGCACGATTCCGCCGAGATCGAGCCGGAGCTCATCACCAACCTGTTTGACAGCTCGCGCGAAAAACGCCGCGTGGTGCGCTTCGATGATCTTCCCAAGGATCTCGTGGACGCCGTCCTCGCGGCCGAGGACAAGCGCTTCTTCGAACATGGCGGCCTGGACATCGTGCGCGTCTTCGGGGCGGCCCTGGCGGACTTGCGCCGCGGCCAGAAAGCTCAGGGCGCCAGCACAATTGATATGCAAGTGGCGCGCAGCTTCTTCTTCACCACCAAGCGCGAGTGGCGCCGCAAAGTAAAAGAAATCCTGATGGCCGTGGAAATCAATCAGCGCTATTCCAAGCAGCAGATTTTCGAGCTGTACGCGAACGAGGTCTATCTGGGCAATCGCGGCAGCTTTTCCATTCGCGGGTTCGGCGAGGCCGCCGAGGCTTATTTCGGCAAGGATGTCCGCGAGCTGACCCTGGCAGAGTGCGCCTTCCTGGCCGGAATCATCCGTGCGCCCAATCGCTACGCCACCGCCGAGCGCCACCTCGATCGCGCCGAGGAATCGCGCGACCGCGTGCTGCCGCAGATGGTTGAAGACAGTTACATCACACAAGAGCAAGCCGACGCCGCCAAAAAAGTGAAACTGAAATTCGTCAATGGCGGCATAAACAGCGGCTCCGCGCCCTACTTCGTGGACATGGTGAAAGACAACTTGCTCGAAAATTTCTCCGAAGCCGACCTGGAAACGCAGAGCTTTCGCATTTACACCACTCTCGATCCGCAATTGCAACATGCGGCGGCCGAAGCCATCCAGACCGGTGTGCAAGGCGTGGACAAATTGCTCGCCAAGCGCTACGCCGCCTGGGCCAAGAAGGGCGAGCCGGCCACACGCGTGCAGGTGGCGCTCGTAGCCATGGACGCGCACACCGGCGAAATTCGCGCGCTCGTCGGCGGCCGCAATTACGGTGAAAGCCAGCTCAATCACGCGCTGGCCCGCCGCCAACCCGGTTCCGTCTTCAAGCCCTTTGTCTACGCCGCGGCCTTTGACAATGCCGCCGAGGGCTTCACGCCAATCGTCACGGCAGTCACCACAGTTGACGACGTGCCCACCACATTTGAATTCGACGGCAAGGAATACACGCCTGACAACTACGGCGAGGAATTTTACGGCACCGTCACGGTGCGCGACGCGCTGATCCATTCGCTCAACGTCGCCACGGTAAAAGTCGCCGAGCTGATCGGCTATCAGCGCGTGGTGAACCTCACCCGTCAGATGGGCCTCGGCACCAATATCCAACCAACGCCCGCGGTCGCGCTCGGGGCTTATGAAATGACCCCGATTGACGTCGCCGCCGCTTACACCCCCTTCGCCACCAATGGCTTTCGCGCCGAGCCGCTCTTCCTGCGCAGCGTGCTGGCCGCCGACGGTACGGTCGAAGAGACGGCCGGGCCGCGCGTGCGTGCCGTCCTCGACCCGCGCGTGGCCTTCCTCACCACCAGCATCATGGAAGAGGTCATCAACCGCGGCACCGGCGTCACGGTACGCTCCTTGGGGTTCACGCCGGTAGCTGCGGGGAAGACGGGCACTTCGCGCGATGGCTGGTTCGCGGGCTTCACTTCGAACCTGCTCTGCGTGGTCTGGATTGGATTCGACGACAATCGCGACCTCGGCCTTTCCGGCAGCGCGTCTGCTGCCCCGGTCTGGGCTGAATTCATGAAACGCGCTACGGCCTTGCCGCAATTCAAAATGACCGAGGATTTCGATCCGCCACCCGGCGTCATAGCCGAAATGATCGATCCGAAAACCGGCGAACTGGCCAATTCCAGCTGCCCACAGTACGTGCAGGAATATTTCATCGCGGGCAGCGAGCCGACCGAAGTGTGCGGCCAACTGGCGTCCACGCCTTCAAACTGGCTGTCGCACCTTTTCGGCAAAGGCAACAATCCCCCGCCTCCGCCCTCGGCTACCGCCAATCAGCCCGGTCAACCGCCGAGGCCCGGCGACGCTCCGCCGCCCGCTCCCGCCGACGCCGAGGCCGAAAAGAAAAAGGGGCTTCTGGACAAGATTTTTGGTATCTTTGGGTCAAGCAAGAAGCCTGCGGACAGCCAGAAACCTCAGCCGTAGGTTCAGGGGCGCGGAAAAAGGAGTCGGGCTATGAGCCGAGTGACTCTCTTTGCCATCCCGCTGGTTTTGGTTGTAGCTTGTCCCGCATTTGCGCAACAAACTCCGACCAAAGTCAGCGACAGCACTTCGAATTCGACGTCTGTGAACTCTTCCGGCGGTGCGAAACCGCTTTCCTCGATGTCCCCGCGCGAAGCAGCGGAAATGCGCGCGGACATCCTGATGGCGCGCAAGGAATATGGCCAGGCCGCGGGCGCCTATATGGCGATTCTGGTGAGTGAACCCAAAAACGCGGCGCTCATGAACAAAGTGGGCGTCGCCTACCAGCAGTTGGGCGACCTGGACCGGTCGGAAAAATTCTATAAGCGCTCGATGCATGCGGATAAGAAATTTGCCAGCGCCGCCAATAATTGCGGCACCGTCGAGTATGAGAAAAAGCACTACACCAAGGCCATCGGCCTCTACAGCAAGGCGCTCGATCTACGCGCCGATCTGCCCACCGTGTACAGCAACCTGGGCTACGCCTATTTCGCGGATAAGCAGTTTCCGCAAGCGATGGATTCATTCCAGAAAGCTCTGGCGCTGGACCCCACCATCTTCGATCGTCGCGGACTGGGCGGCACTGTTGTACAGCAGCGCACCACCACCGATCCTGGCCTGTTCTATTTCTTCGTCGCCAAGACCTACGCGCAAGCCGGCGACGCCGAGCGCGCCGCGCATTACCTGAAGCTCGCGCGCGACGACGGATACGAGGGTTTCCTCACCGCGCAAACCGATCCCGCATTCGCAAGAGTCATCAAGGATCCCGCTCTGCAGGAGGTTCTGCACGAACCGCCTTCCTACGCGGGCTCAACGAAAAAACTAGTTCAGAACTGATACGATGTTTCCCGGGAGAATCATACTGTGACAGGCGAAGCTCCGGCTCTCGCATACAAAGATCTACTCCAGTCGGCCTACGACGCGTACAACGAGCGCGATCTCGATTATTTGCTGTTCCTGATGCATCCCGATGTGGATTGGCCCAACGGCATGGAGGGCGGCCGAATCCGCGGCCACGAAGCCGTGCGTGAATACTGGACTCGCCAGTGGGATTTGATTGACCCCATCGTCAGACCCCAGCGCTTTGAATTGCTGCCCGACGGCAGAATTGTCGCGCACGTCCACCATGTGGTGCGCGATCTCGATGGCAAAATCATCCTCGACCAAACGGTTCAGCACCTCTATCGCCTCGACGGCGCCCAAATCGTCAGCATGCATATTCACGACCCGCAAACTTAATTCGCAAACCGCACCTGGGAACGCCAATCTCCCGATTGGTGTACTTCGCCACGGCTGCGCCACACGCCTCCAATGTTCGTACTCGGTGGGCGCGCTGCTTGTGAATCGCCCCGCAGCGCGATTCATCCTGAGATCCCGCGGCGCGGGATCGCATGGCTCCGCCCCAGCTTGCGACGATGCCGGCCCGGTGACGCACTGTAGGGGCGGGTCACAGACCCGCCCGTTTTCCCCGACTACCCACCGGAACATTACGGCGCCAGCCGCAACTGTTGCTATAATGACTCGCGAAATGTTCCTCCGCGCAGTTCGTCGCTTGCCGCTGCTTTGCTCCGTCCTCGCCGCAATCGCGCTCATTTCTGCCGCGCCCACGCCGCTCCGCGCGCAAACCGCGCCGCCCGCGCCGTCAGCATCGACAGCGAATTCTACCGTCGTCGAACTCCACATCGACGGCGAAATCGAACCCATCCTCGGGGAATACCTGGTCCGCGAAATCGCACAAGCCAATACCGAACACGCCAGCCTGATCCTGATCACCATCAATACCCCCGGTGGCCTCGACACTTCCATGCGCGACATCATCCAATCGATCCTGCGCTCCTCCGTTCCGGTCGTTACCTACGTGTACCCCACCGGCTCGCGTGCCGCTTCCGCCGGATTCTTCATCTTACTTTCCGCCGACGTCGCCGCCATGTCTCCTGGCACCGAAACCGGCGCCGCTTCGCCGCTCATCGAAATCGGCGGCTCGCCCGTGCAAATCGACGACACCCTGCGCAAAAAAATCGTGAACGACGCTACCGCCTACCTGCGCAGCTACACCAGCAAACGCGGCCGCGATCCCGAACTGGCAGCCACGGCCGTCACCGATGCCAAAGCCTTCAGCGATAAAGAAGCCCTCGATGGCAAGCTGGTGGAAATCGTCACCGCATCGAAAGAAGATTTGCTGGCGCAGCTGAACGGCCGCACCATCACGCGCTTCGATGGCGCCAAACTCGCGCTCGCGCTTCCGCATCCCGTAGTCGTGGCCCGCGAAATGACCGGCCGCGAAAACTTTCTCTCCCGCATCGTCCAGCCCGACGTATTTTTCATCCTGCTGATCATCGGCGTCCTCGGCCTCTACACGGAGTTCACCCATCCCGGCGCGTTTGCTCCGGGTGTGTTTGGCGCGATCGCGCTGTTGCTGGCGCTGTACGCGATGCACATGCTGCCCATCAATCTCGCGGGCCTGCTGCTCATTGTCTGCGCATTCGTGCTATTCATTCTGGAGGCGAAATTTCCCACGCATGGCGTGCTCGGCGTCGGAGGAGTGATATCCATGGTGCTCGGCGCGCTGTTCCTGATTAAGTCGCCGATGACGGGCATGGGCGTAAGCCTCTGGACCGCCCTCGCAGTGGTGATTCCGTTCGCGATCATCGTTATCATCCTCATGCGCCTGGTGCTCCGCTCGCGCACCTGGAAAGTTTCCACCGGCAGGGAAGAGTTGGTCGGCGAGGTAGGCGAAGTGCGCGAGCCAGTAGGCACGGGCGAAGCAGTTGGCAGCGTATTCGTCCACGGCGAGTTGTGGCGCGCCGCAGTGCGCGCCGGAGAAAACATCCCCGCCGGCGCCCGCGTCCGCGTGAAAAAAGTAAAAGGCCTAACGCTCGAAGTCGAGCCGGTAGAATCGCGCTAACAAGTGTCTAGTCGTAAAGGTTGAGATGTTCGTGCTTGTACCAACAAAACGTGCGAGGCTAGGGGCGCTGCTTGCTGCGCCCCAGCTTGCCCGGGCGTCCACATCACCTAGATGCCGTAGGGGCACGGCATGCCGTGCCTCTGCCGACGGCGCGCAGCGCAGTCCCGTAGCGCCGGCGTCTCGCCGGCGCTTCGCGGTTGAATTTGACGTTGCCTTTGAATTTGCGAATCGCCCAACCGGGCGATTCATCCTGAGATTCGGCGGAACCGAATCGAAGGGTCGCGGCCTACTTTAGCTGGGCGTATTTGACTTTAGTTTTTTGAACCAGTAGGGGCGGGTTTAAGACCCGCCCCTACTGCACGGGCTCGATCGCGCCTCGCTCCGTCATGCTGAGGAGCGCAGCGACGAAGGATCTCTCTTCGCGCTGAATCCGCACCTAGGCCGCGGCCGAACTGGAGAGTCTTTGTCGCTCGTGGCTTTAGCCACGACATAGACTAAGCAAAGTTCATGCGGCTGCAGCCGCTGCAGTACCGGCTTGCAGTTCTCACGCGCACACGTCAGCAAGCGCCGTTGAATTTAGAAATGTTTCATCGAAGGAGACAAAATGGATTTCGTAACAATCGTCCTTGGCGTGGCCATCATCATCTTCCTGATCTGGCTCTCGAACTCCGTGTACGTCATAAAAGAATGGGAACGCGGGGTAGTCCTCCGCCTCGGCCGCATGTTGCCTGAAGCCAAAGGCGCCGGCCTCCAACTGGTCTTCTTTCCGATTGATAAACTCACGCGCATAAGCCTGCGCATCGAAACTCTCGACGTCCCGCCGCAAGACGTCATCACCCGCGACAACGTCTCCGTGAAGGTCAACGCCGTATGTTACTTCCGCGTAGTGGACGCGAATCTGGCCCTGTCGCAAGTGCAGAATTATCTATATGCTACTTCCCAGCTAGCGCAGACCACCCTGCGCAGCCTAATCGGCCAGTTCGAACTCGACTCCATTCTCTCGGAGCGCGAAAAAGTTAACGCCAAGCTGCAACAAATTCTTGACCAGGATACCGAGCCTTGGGGTATCAAAGTAACGAAGGTTGAGGTCAAGCAAGTAGATATTCCGGAGAATATGCAGCGCGCCATCGCCCGGCAGGCGGAAGCCGAGCGCGAGCGCCGGGCCAAAGTAATTGCCGCCGAAGGCGAATTTCAAGCCTCGGCGAAATTATCCGAAGCAGCGGCAGTGCTGCAAAAGGAACCAACGGCCATCCAGCTGCGCTATTTGCAGACGCTGGTGGAAATTGGCGTGGAGAAAAATACCACGGTCGTCTTCCCGCTGCCTGTGGACATCATTTCGCAGTGGATGAAGGCTCTGGAGAAAAAGTAAAAGAATGGCAAGCAACGCAAGACGCGGCAGCGGCGACCGGGTTCTCGAGAGCCGGCACCTGGTAGGGCTGTTTCTCGGCGTCGTCCTGCTCTGCGGAGTTTTCTTCACGCTTGGCTACGTGATGGGACGCACGCAATACGGTGGCGCCGTACACGCCGCAGACGGCTTTAACAGCAACGTGCCCTCGGCGTCAGTCTCTCCGAAATCAAAATCCGCGCCCGCCGCGAAAAACGCACCCGCGCCCGCCGCCGATAACGGCGGATGGGATTTCTACGACAATAAGAAGTCCGCAAGCGACCATCTGGAGCCGGCGCCTGCCACGGCTGCTCCCGTTGCGAAAGCTCCCACCTCGGTTCCCGCGGTAGCTACGAAATCAACCAACGCGCCGCCCCCGGCGGCCACCAAGACCGTCGCGGCCACGCCGAAACAACCCGCGCGATTCCAGGCGCCCGCGATGAACAAGAATTCCATCGTCCTGCAAGTGGCGGCCGTCAAGTTGCAACGTGACGCCTTGGAAGTGGCCGATGCCATTCAACAGAAAAAATTCCCCTCCTTCGTCTCTACCTCGCCTGCCGACAATTTTTTCCACGTCCAAGTCGGCCCCTACCCCGATATGCCCTCCGCGGAAAACGCCAAACGCGCCCTCGAACAATTGGGTTTTAAGCCTATAATCAAACGCTGAATGAATTTGCCTCGTTACGCGCGAGTCTTGCTCGCCATCGGTAGCGGAGTCGCCCTCGGCCTCTCGTTCCCCAATTACAATTTGCATCTGCTGGCCTGGATTGCCATGGGGATGCTGGTGCTGGCATCGGCCGGCGCGCCGCTGAAAGAAGCGCCGCTCTACGGTTTCCTGCACGGCCAAGTGTTCTACCCGGTGTGCCTTCCGTGGGTGGATACAGTGATGCGCCAATACGGCAACATTGACCCGTGGATCTCCGCCGCGTTCGTGGGCCTGATCGGATTTATCGGCGGATTGATCTGCATGGTGTTTTCCACCGGCGTAGCCCTCGCGTCGCGCAAAAGCAAGCTCCTCGCCTGCGCGCTGGCGCCCTTCCTCTGGACGATCCTCGAGTTCTTCCGCACCAACATCCCCATCATTGGCTCGTCCTGGGATTTATCCGGCTATCCCGCCGCGCGCAGCCTGGCGCTGCTGCAAATCACTTCCGTCACCGGAATCTACGGCCTCTGTTTCCTGATCGCCGCGTTCGGATCGCTCGTGGCCTACGCCGTGCTCACCCAGACGCGGCGCGCGTGGACCACGGTCGCGACAGCGACGATCGTCCTGATCCTGGTCGCGCTACTCGGACCGCATCTGATCCCCATTGTCACGCCCCACCACGTCGCACATCTGGTGCAAACCAATTTCCCGCAGTCCGAAAGTTATCCCCCCGATTGGCTGCAGGTCCATGCCGGTGAGCTAGACCAGTTAGAACAAATCAGCGTGGATGCCGCGCATCAAATCCCTGGCATCGTCATCTGGCCGGAAGTCCCCGCGCCCTTTTCGTTCACGGAGCAGCCCTTCGCTGAACGCGCCCGGCGCATCGCGCAAGATTCCGGAAATTATTTTCTGGTCGGAGTGGTGGACTGGAAACGGGACCCGGAAGGGAAGTGGCTGGCATCGAACAGCGCGGACCTGCTGAATCCGCAAGGTCAGCGCATCTTCAGCTACGACAAAATTCATCTCCTCCCCTTCGGGGAATACGTCCCGCTGCGCGGCTGGCTCACCTTCGCAAAAAAACTCACCGCGGACATTTCCGATTTCACCCCCGGCTCCACCTACGGCGTTGCACAAATCCCCGAAGGCAAATTCGGCGCCTTCATCTGTTACGAAGCAATTTTCCCCAGCGAAGTCCGCCAGTTCACCGCCAACGGCGCGCAATTGCTCGTCACCATCTCCAACGACGGCTGGTTCGGCCGCTCCTCCGCCCCCGAACAGCACATGGCCATGGCCCGCGTCCGCGCGGTCGAAAATCGCCGCTGGCTCCTGCGCGACACTAACAACGGCTACACAGAATCCATAGACCCCTACGGCCGCACCGCCGCCCAACTCCCGCTAGACATCCGCGGCCAGCTAGACGCCCCCTACGATTATCGCAGCGACCTAACCCCCTACGCCCGCTTCGGCGATTGGTTCTCCTGGCTCTGCGTAGCCGTAAGCATCGTCCTCCTGGCGATGTCCTTCGTGAATCTCCCGAAGGGCGATTCACCCTGAGATTCGGCAGTGTCGAATCGAAGGGTATCCCCGCAGCAATGCGGCGCGCTGTTGAATCCGTAGGGGCGGGTCTCAGACTCGCCCCTACAACGTCAGCACCTTGCGGCGCATCGACCTCCGGCTCGCAATGACACCCGATGAAAAATCAATTAACATATAGACACCCAATGGCCGAACACATCGAAGACCTGCAGCAACGCTTCGCCGAGCTGAATAAACGCATCCAGCTTGTGCGGAGCTTTCTTTGACGCCGAATCCGCCCGCAAACAACTAGCCGAATTCGAAGCAAAAACCAGCGACCCCAATTTCTGGCAGGACCAGGAAAAAGCGCAAGCCACCCTGCAACAGCGCAAAGTCGTCGAAGACCGCGTAAACGCCGAAGTAGCTCTCGACACCAAAAAGAGCGATATCGAAACCTACCTGGGCCTGGCGCAAGAAGAAAAAGACGACGCCCAGCGCGATTCGCTCCTCGAAGACGTCGCCAAAGAAATCGCCTCCGCCGATGCCTACGTCTCCGAGCTGGAAACCAGAACCTTGCTCGCCGGTGAAAACGATCGCCTCAACGCCATCGTCACCGTAAAGCCGGGCGCCGGCGGCACCGAATCCCAGGACTGGGCCGAAATGCTCCTCCGCATGTACCTCCGCTGGGCGGAACAAAAAGGTTTTCGCGCCACAATTCTCGATTCCACGCCCGGCGAAGAAGCCGGCATCAAATCCGCCACGGTCCAAATCGAAGGCGAAAACGCCTACGGCATGTTGTCAGGCGAAAGCGGCGTCCATCGCTTGGTGCGCATCTCGCCATTCGATCAGGCCGCGCGCCGGCACACCTCGTTCGCGTCCGCATTCGTCATCCCGGAAATTGACGATCGCATCGAAATCAACGTCAAGCCCGACGACCTGCGCATTGACACCTTCCGCGCCGGCGGCCACGGCGGCCAGAACGTCAACAAAGTCGAATCCGCCGTGCGCATCACGCACTTGCCTTCTGGAATCGTCGTGCAATGCCAGAACGAACGCAGCCAGCACAAGAACCGCGAAATCGCCATGAAAGTTCTGCGCTCGCAACTTTACGAACTCGAGCTCGAAAAACGCCGCGACGCGCTCAACAAGCTCGACGCCTCCAAGCCCGAAATCAGTTTCGGCAGC
Source organism: Acidobacteriota bacterium (assembly GCA_013289695.1). Taxonomy (GTDB): domain Bacteria; phylum Acidobacteriota; class Terriglobia; order Acidiferrales; family UBA7541; genus Palsa-295. The sequence continues at coordinate 174,038 of JABCZK010000002.1, read as the reverse complement.
CAGATCCGTTCCTACACCATGCAGCCGTATCAACTCATCAAGGACCATCGCACCAAAGTCGAGCGCGGCGATGTCCAAAAAGTTCTCGATGGCGACCTCGACCCGTTCATCCGCGCCTACCTGCTCTACCGCCGCGACATGGCGTAGCCGAGCTTTTTCCCCGAAACGGCAAGCAACGTTCCCCTTTGCCCGCCAATTTTGGCTCAGCACCGCACAATTCCCCCTGCCTTGGCGACCATTCAGCGCCGATTTAACGCCTTTCGATGCAAATGTTTGACACCCCCCAACCCGCATGCTAGCCTGATTTTTTGGGCTTAACTGTCCCACGCGCATTAGGGGCCCCCGAATTGCACTTACTCCGTTGGAGGATACTGTTTTGGCTCACCACGATGAAAAGTTTCTCTTTACCTCAGAATCTGTAACCGAAGGTCATCCCGACAAAATCGCCGACCAGATTTCCGACTCCGTTCTCGACGCCGTCTTGACGGACGATCCCATGGGCCGCGTGGCCTGCGAAACTCTGGTTACCACTGGCCTGATCGTCGTTGCCGGCGAAATCACCACCACCACCTACGTGGATTTCTCCGACCTCGCCCGCGAAGTCATTCGCGACGTCGGCTACACTCGCGCAAAATTTGGCTTCGATGCCGAAACCTGCGGCGTGATCTGCACCATCCACAAACAATCTCCAGACATCGCCATGGGCGTAGACACCGGCGGCGCCGGCGACCAGGGCTTGATGTTCGGCTTCGCCTGCGACGAAACGCCCGAGCTGATGCCTATGCCGATCCAACTCGCGCACAGCCTCACGCACAAACTCGCCGAAGCCCGCAAACAGAACGTCGTTGATTTCCTCCGCCCCGATGGAAAATCCCAGGTCACCATCGAATATATTGATGGCCGCCCCGCGCGCGTGGATACCGTGGTCATCTCCACGCAGCATAGCGACAAAGTCTCCCTGAAAGATCTGCAGCACGCCGTGCGCAAACACGTGATCGATCCCGTGCTGCCCGCGGCCATGGTGGACAAAAATACGAAGTACCACATCAATCCCACCGGACGGTTCGTCACCGGCGGCCCCATGGGCGATGCAGGCCTAACGGGTCGCAAGATTATCGTGGACACCTACGGCGGCTACAGCCGTCACGGCGGCGGCGCTCTGTCTGGCAAGGACGCCACGAAAGTTGACCGCTCCGCCTGCTACATGGCGCGCTACGTCGCAAAGAATCTTGTCGCCGCCGGCCTAGCCACGAAAGTGGAAGTCCAGTTGGCCTACGCCATCGGCGTCGCTGAACCCGTTTCCGTTATGGCCGATACTTTTGGCACCGGCACAATTCCCGATTCGCAGATCACCGAGCTGATCCGCGCGTTCTTCAAATTGACGCCCAAAGGCATAATCGAGACGCTCGACCTGCGCCGCCCGATTTTCCGGCCCACCGCGTCCTACGGCCACTTCGGCCGCACCGGCCCGGGATTCACCTGGGAGCGCACCGACAAAGCCGAAGCCATCCGCAAGGAAGCCGGCTCCCGCGGCGCCGTAGCCGTCTCTCGAAGCTAAGTAGCGCCGGCTTCTCGCCGGCTCTTTGCAGTTGAATTCGTAGGGGCGGTTCGCGAACCGCCCTTCGCAACTTTACAGCGGCCGTCCGTAACTGGACGCATTTGTCTTTGAATTATGTAGGGGCCGGTTCAGCCTCGTCGCACCGGGCCGCCGTTACCTGGTTTTGCGTTTGCAGTGTCGGCCGCAACACTGCCGAATTTGACGTAGCTTTTCTCTGCGCCCTCTGCGTCTCTGCGGTAAAAAAGGTTTTGGAACTTATCTCACGCACTTCAAATTTAAAGGGAGTCTCCAGTGGAAACAGCAACCAAGCTAGCCGGCGACGTAAAAGACATCTCTCTCGCGGAAAAAGGCAAACGCAAAATCGAATGGGCCAATCAACAGATGCCCGTGCTGCAACTCATCCGCAAGCAATTCATCAAAGACCAACCTCTCAAAGGCATCCGCATGTCCGCGTGCCTCCACGTCACCAGTGAAACCGCGAACCTCGCGATCACACTCCGTGACGGCGGCGCCGACGTAGTCCTCTGCGGCTCGAATCCGCTCTCCACCCAAGACGAAGTAGCCGCCTCGCTAGTAAAAGACTATGGCATTCCGACCTATGCCATCAAAGGTGAAGACAACGCCACCTACTACGCGCACATCGCCGCGGCGATTGACCACAAGCCGCAGATCACCATGGACGACGGCGCTGACCTCGTCACTCAACTCCTCACCAAGCATCCCGACCTCGTCAAGGGCGTAATCGGCGGCACCGAAGAGACCACCACCGGCGTCATCCGCCTGCGCGCCATGGCCAAAGACGGCACCCTGAAGTATCCCGTAATCGCCGTGAACGACGCGCTAACCAAGCATCTGTTCGATAATCGCTACGGCACCGGCCAATCCACTCTGGACGGAATCATTCGCGCGACGAACATGCTGCTCGCCGGTATGCGCGTCGTCGTCGCCGGCTACGGCTGGTGCGGACGCGGCGTCGCCATGCGCGCCAAAGGTCACGGCGCGGACGTGATCATCACCGAAATCAACCCCACGCGCGCGCTGGAAGCCATAATGGACGGTTTCCGCGTCATGCCCATGGCCGACGCCGCCAAAATCGGCGAAATTTTCGTCACCGTCACCGGCAACAAGTCCGTCATCACTCAAGAGCACATCGAAAAAATGAACGATGGCGCCGTGATCTGCAATTCCGGCCACTTCAACGTGGAGATTGACATTCCCGCGCTGGAAAAGATGGCCAGCTCCAAGAAGCCAGCCCGCCCCTTCGTGGACGAATACGTCATGAAGGATGGTCGCAAAATCTATCTCCTCGGCGAAGGCCGCCTCATCAACCTAGCCGCCGCCGAAGGCCATCCCGCAGTAGTGATGGACATGAGCTTCGCTAACCAGGCGCTCGCCTCCGAGTACATCGTCAAGAATGCCAAAGATCTGAAGCCCCAAGTTTATTCAGTTCCCGAACCCATTGACCGCCAAATCGCCAAACTAAAACTAGAATCCATGGGCGTCTACGTGGACAAGCTAACCGCCGACCAGGAGCACTACCTGGCCAGCTGGTCCGAAGGCACCTAGCCGCGAGCGCCGTTGCCTTTTTCTTGGTAGGGGCGCTGCTTGCTGCGCCCCTGCTTGGCGCAAAGTCGGGCCGTAGCGGCGGGTCTCAGACCCGCCCCGCTTTACGTAGCGCCAACGTCCCGCCGGCTCTTGGCAGTTAAATTGGTAGGGGCGCTGCTTGTGAATTGCGCCAAACCGCAATTCATCCTGAGAACCGGCGGTGCCGCTGCGAAAGGCTGCGCCCAGCTTGCCATTTTGCGGTCCTCGCGGCTTTCAACTGTCAGCTCTCAACTATTAACTCCTTCACTTGCCCTACCCATCGCCGCCCGCCCCATGTCCACACAGCATCGTTTGCTTTCTCTCCGCTGTCTCTCTAAAATACGCAGGTGATTTTTTTGCGCGAAGCCGGGCAACGCGAATTGGTTGAGGCGCCGATCCTTGCCCCGGCTGCGCGCCGCGCGCCGACGGGCTGCGTGCGCGCTCTCAATCCCGTTCTAATCGCTAGTGCGCCAGAATTAGGAATCGTCGTAACTTATTCAAAACAAACAACGGCGACATGTTCTAATCGCTACTTTTTCGCCACGTTTCGTGCTGCATCGCTTACGTATTCCCCCCCACCGTCGTCGCAACCCGCTATTTCTAATCGCAAATCTCCGGATTTAGAAGCACGCCTAACTCACACAAAACAGAGCATCGGCACCGTCTCTCATCGCGAAAAAACGCATGTCTGCGTTTTCGCGGATGTCGCGCTCTCAGCTGGCAAATTCCACCCCATCCTCGCTTCCCGGACCCCCTGCGCATGATGCAAGATTGGGCCTCCTGGGCCATCGAAACGGCCAAGCGCCGAGGGGCCACGTATTCCGACGCGCGCGTCATGGACATCCGCCAGCGCGAACTTGGCACCAAGAACGGCGAAGTCGGCACCCTCGTCGAATCCGAAACCCTGGGCATCGGCATCCGCGTGATCGCGGGCGGCGCTTGGGGATTCTCCTCCACCGACCGACTCACGCGCGAAGGCATTCAAGCCTGCGCCGCCGAAGCAGTAGCCATCGCTAAAGCTTCGGCCCTCGCGAAGCGCGCCGATGTGGCGCTCGCTCCCGAGAAGCCGCACGTGGACACCTGGCAGAATCCATTTCTGAAGGATCCTTTCCGCATTCCCGTCGAGCACCAGATCGCCGTGCTGCTCGCCGCCGACAAGGAAATGATGCGCGTGAAAGGCGTCACGCTTGCCGAAGGCTCCATGTCCTTCAAGCGCATTGACCAGCTTTTCGTTTCCAGCATCGGCGCGGTGATTCATCAAGTGAAAATGCATTCCGGCGCGGGAATTGTGGCCACCAGTTTCGCGGGCACCGAAATTCAGAAACGCTCGTATCCGAATAGCTTCGGCGGACAGCATGCGCTGCAGGGTTACGAATTGGTCGAGGCGCTCGATCTGGCGGGGAATGCCCAGCGCACCGCGGAAGAAGCCGTCGCGCTACACTCCGCCGCGCAATGTCCCGAAGGCACCTCTACAATTATTCTCGGCGGCTCGCAATTGGGTTTACAGATTCACGAATCGATCGGCCACCCCATCGAACTCGACCGCGTGCTCGGCCAGGAAGCGAATTTCGCCGGCATGAGTTTTCTCACCATCGAAAAACTGCGCAAATTAAAGTATGGCTCGGACATTGTTAACGTCGTCGCCGACGCGCGCCTCGAACACGGCCCCGGTCTCGGCACGTTTGCGTACGACGACGAAGGCGTCCCCGCTCAGTGCACGCCCATCATCACCGACGGTCTCTTCACCGGATACCTCAGCAACCGCGAGCTGGCTTCGGCCATCGGCGAAACGCGCTCCGGCGGCACCATGCGCACCGAATCCTGGAATCGCCTCCCCATGATTCGCATGACCAACATCAGCATCAACCCCGGCACCTGGAAATACGACGACCTGATCGCCGATACCGACGACGCGATTCTGATGGAGACCAATCGGTCCTGGTCCATTGACGATCGCCGCTATCATTTTCAATTTTCCACCGAAATCGGCTGGGAAGTGAAAGGCGGCAAGCTCGGCCGCATGATAAAAAATCCCAGTTACAGCGGCATCACCACCGAATTCTGGAACAGCTGCGACGCGATATGCTCTCGCGATCACTGGACGCTTTGGGGCACCCCGAATTGCGGCAAGGGCCAGCCAATGCAAACCATGGGCACAGGGCACGGCGCATCGCCAGCCCGTTTCCGTAACATTAAGGTAGGAGTAGCGTTTGCGAAGTAGCCGGTAGCATAGGTCTGCCCGCCGCAGGCAGGCAATCTTGCCTGTGCGCAGTTGCAGTCGCCTTGGTAGCGGCGCACTTTAGTGCGCCACTTGCAGCGTGCCGCAGAACTGAAAATGGCAAAAGCCAAGAAAAAATCGGCAACCAAACAGCCGCGGAACTCCTCCGCACCTCAGTCCTCGAATCATCCCAGCGGCGCGCGCTTCACCTCGTCGGAACTGGATCGCATAGCCGACCGCATCATTAAATGGAGCAACGCCGACGAAACGGAAGTAGAAATCGACGCGACGGTGGACGCCCTGACCCGCTTCGCCAACAACACCATCCATCAGAACGTCGCCGAACACACTCTGGGCATCTCCGTCCGCGCCGTCGTGGACGGCCGCACCGCCCGCGCCACCACCAACAAGACCGACGAAGAATCCCTCCGCCGTGTGATCGCCGCCGCCGTGAGCCTCGCGCGCAACCAGCCGGAAAATCCCGACTTGCTTCCGCTGCTCGGTCCGCAGAAATATCAAAAGGTCTCGAATTTCTATCGCTCCACGGTCGCGGCCACTCCGCATGATCGCGCCCGCGCCGTGGCGCGCGTCTGCAAAATGGCGGATGCCGCCGACCAGACTGCCGCCGGGATTTTCACCACCGGCTTCGTGCAGAATGTGCTCGCAAATTCCAGAGGGCTTGTCGCACGGCACGACCACACCCGCGCCGAATTTTCCGTCACCATCCTGGAAGACAATTCTTCGGGTTGGGCCAAAGCCAATTCCGCGGACATTTTGAATATTGATCCGGACGCGCTGTTCGAAAGCGCCAGCGAAAAAGCGGCCGGCTCGCGCAAACCGCGCGAACTTCCGCCCGGACGCTACACCGCGATTCTGGAACCGCCCGCCGTGCTCGATCTGGTCGGCTCGATTTTCTACGATTTCGCTGGTACCGGCGTCCTCGACAAGCGTTCCTGCCTGAACGATCGCATGGGCAAAAAGATTTTCGGCGACAACATCACGCTGTGGGACGACGTCTATCATCCGCTGCAAATCGGCGCGCCGTGGGATGGTGAAGGTCTCCCGCGACAGAAGGTTTTGTTGGTGGATCGCGGCGTGCCGAAAAATCTGGTGTACTCTCGCGCCACCGCGGAAAAAATGAAAACCAAACCCACCGGCCACGGCTTCACACTACCGAATGAATTCGGCGAAGCGCCGATGAACCTGGTATTTTCCGGCGGCGATAAATCCGTGGACGATATGATTCGCTCCACGGAGCGCGGAATCCTGGTCACGCGCCTCTGGTACATCCGCGAAGTGGATCCCTACGAAAAAGTTTTGACGGGCATGACCCGCGACGGCACGTTCCTGGTGGAAAATGGCCGCGTCGCGGGCGGCATTCGCAATTTCCGCTTCAATCAAAGCGTCATCGAAGCGCTCGCCAACGTCGAGATGCTAGGCCCCGCCGTGCGCTCCGCCGGCGAAGAATCCTTCGAAATGGTAGTTCCGGCGATGAAAATCAACAATTTCCATTTCAGCGAAGTCACAAAATTCTGACGCGTCTACCAACAGTGCTTCCGGAGAGGCCAGACACATCTTCGCGAAAGTAGAAATATGTACGCGCAGAAAAAACAGCTCCGTTATTTGGTGAATTGCAGGCTGGTGATGGCGCGGGAAATCACGTTCTCCTGAATCTGCACCAAATCAGTATCCGCCAGGGTCATCCCGAAAATCGTGTACACGCGCGCGCCGCGCGGAATGTAAACCACGATGCCGGACCAATCGCGCGCGTCCACGCTGCCGCGAAAACGCCGCTCGGTAGCGGAGACGCCTGAAATCATCACTTGCTTCTCGCCCAGCGGACGGAAGTTTTCCATCACTTCGTGCAGGCGCTGTTCCGTCGTGGCGATATCGTTCGCCAGCGATTTGCCGCTGGGTTCCTGCCCGATTAAAAGATAAGTGTTCTGATCGTCCGTTCCGAGTGCTGTGATTGATCCTGGCAAAATCGTGCGCGCGCCTTCGATCAGTTTCCACGTCGGCGGTTTGTACATCTGAAAACCGTACGTATCGTTCGTATAGAGGTTGCCGCTCACTTCTTCGCGCATCGGTTCAGGCGCAGCGGGTTTCGGCGGCGGCGCCGGGGTTGCGACGGGAGCTGATGCGTTCGATGCATTCAACGCGCCGGACGCAGGCTGCGTCGAATTGTTCGATGAAGAACTCGGCGTGTTCGCGTGCGGATATTCGACGGCGGAATGGTTGGCCGAAGGTGCAGATTCCGACGCCGGAGTTTTGCCGAGCGGCGCGGAAGCGTGCTCGACCTTTTCTGGTTTCGCCGTTGCCGGCGCAGGCGCGGCGACATGAGTTTTGGCCGCCGCAGGCTCCGGTTGCTTCGCCTCACCTGTGACTGTGATGGAAACGACCTGGTCCTTCTGCACCACGGCGAATCCGTAGCTGGTCTTCACCTTGAAGGAATTATCCTCGAAGCCGACGATGGTGCCGTTAATCTTCGAGCCGTCCTTGAGTTTGATCTCGTCGGCGCGCGCTGATGCAGCGAGCAGCAGAAAGGTCAGCGCGGCGAGGCCGGCGACGGATGCGATCCTTCGGTTCATGCGTTCGAGTATCGCGCCGGGGCACGCGAGCGGCAAGCGTGGGCGCGAAGCGGTTGCTTGTTTAGTCAGCCACAGTCATATCTGGCGAGCGGAGGTCTCGATGCGGTGAGCGTTGCATCAGAATCGAGCGCCTAACGTGCGCGTTTGCGCTCGCGCGTGGCCTGCGGCGTGGGCCGCGATTTGACTGTGGGAGGCGGCGCGGAGTGAATCGCGCGAAGTTCGTGCTGCAGGAGCGCGAATTCGGATTCGAGGGAGCTCAATCCCGCTGGCGCTTCGCGGAGGTTCTCCGCGCGACCGAGGGCCTCGAGATTGCGCGCCGCAGCGACGGCTTTCGGGGCGCCAAAAATGGCAAGCGATCCTTTCAGCAGGTGAGCGGCGCTCGTGAGTTCTGCGGAGTTCTTCTTCGCGACCGCGTTGCGGATGCGCGACAGCGCCTTCGGCGCATCCGCCAAGAACGTGGCGGCGAGCGAACGAATCAGTTTCTCATTTCCTCCGGTCGTGCGGCGCAAGTGCGTGACGACGTCTTCGGAAACCCCCGGCGAATTTGCCACGGAATCCGTTGAGGCGCGTGGCGTCGCGGATGACGCAGTCGCTGCGATGGGTTCTGCGTCATGTTGAGAATGTGAGGCAGCCGGATGCAAGCACTGATCCGTCGACTCGACGGCCTTGTAGAGCGTCTTCACATCCACGGGTTTCGCGAGAGATGAGTCCATTCCCGCTTCACGAAAACGATGCTCGTCGTCTTCAGTGGTATGGCCGGAGATGCCGATGATGACCTGATGTTTTCCGGTAGTGGCTTCGCGCCGCCGAATCGCGGCGGTGGCTTGCAGCCCGGTCATGATCGGCATTTCTTCGTCCAGCAGCACCACGTCGAAGGTGTGATTTTCCAGCGCGGCGAGGGCCTGGCGGCCGTCGGCGACGCCTTCGGCGAAGTGCCCGCGCTTCTTTAATAGCTCAATGATCAGGTCGCGATTCAGTTCGGCATCATCGGCGACGAGAATACGCAGAGATTTTTCGGCCTTCTTGAGTTTGTGTGATTTATCTTTTTCCAGATGCTCCACGGATTTCCTCCGTGCCGCAGCGGTTCCTTTGCTCTCCGCGGTTTCCGCCGCGCGCGGCAAGCGAAACCAGAATCGCGAGCCGCCACGCTCACGCGTTTCCGCGCCGATGGCGCCGCCCCAACGCTCTACCGTGATCTTGCAGAAATAAAGTCCGAGTCCGGCTTTTCCTGCCTGCGTCTTGCCCTTGGAAAAAAGCGCGAAAAGCTGATCGGGGCGCTGATCGGGCGGCAAGCCTGGACCTTCATCGTCCACGAACGCGAAGGCGAATCCATCGTGGTCCTGCAAACCAATCGTAACCGAAGTTCCCTTCGGCGCGTAGCGCATGGCGTTTTCCAGCAAATTGCCGAAGATGCGATCGATTCGCGAGGCATCACCGGCCACGCGCCAGCCGCGCGAACCGCTAGCGTGCGCGCCCAGAGCCAGGTGGATCTGGCGCTCGCGAAACGCAGGAGAGAATTCCTCGATCGCTTGCTTGGCGCAGACGAGCAGGTCCGGAGCCTCGGAAAGCGTAGTTTCACGCGCTTGCTGCGCGGCGAGGTCGCTGGAAAAAGCTTCCAGGATCCCGCGAATCATCAGTTCCTGACGCTGTGACTCGCGCTCGCCGGCTGTTACGTATTTGCGCAGCGCGGCGGGGAGATTTTCCCGTTCGAGGAGATGGAAAACTCCGTTCATGGCGCTGAGCGGTTGAGTGAGGTCGTGCACGATGCAATGCAGCAGAATTTCCTTCTTCTGAATTTCTTTCAGCAGCTTTTCGTGTTCGAGAACGGAATCCCGCGCGGCCTGGAACCACTTCTGCCGCTGCCCAAACGTTTCCGAAAGGTTTTGAATCAGCAGAATTCGTTTTCCGTCGAGCGAGCGTGCGGAAGCTTCGAGTGGAATTTCGCCGCCATCCGCGCCTCGTTCGATCCAAGTGCCGGAATTCACTGAGCCCGGCGAAAGAGCGCGCCAGAATTCTTCAGCATCAACGAGGAAATTCTCAAGGAAGGTCGATTTGTCGATCAAACGTATCGGCCCGCCGCCGCCGGGCACTGCGGCCCAAATGTTTGCGCACCATGGAGGCCAGTCGCCGATCAGCCGGAAATCGCCATCGCCGAGATACTCAAACAGCACGTAACCTTCGCTGCCGAGGAATGATTCGAAGATGGAATTCGTGGCCATTTATTTTGCTAGCATCGCTTGTGCCAGATGCGAGAAAGCGTTTTCGACAGCATCGCCTGTTTTGGCGCTGGTGTGCTCGAGCGTCCAGCCTGCTGCGGCCAGCTGCGCTTCCTGAGCGGGTTCGATTTCCCACTGATCTGTGAGGTCATATTTATTCAGGGCCAGCACCGCGGGCACTTTTCCGATTGCGGCCACAACACGTTCATTCAATTCCAGCGCATCGTCCAGAGTTTGGCGGCGCGTGCCGTCCACGACCAGAAGATAGCCATGCATACCGCGCAGGTAGGACAGGCGCATTTTCTGGAACACATCTTCGCCGTAAATATCCCAGAGCACCAGCGTAAGGTCTTCGCCGTTGGCATGCACCACTTTTTTATCCACCTTCACGCCGATGGTCGTGTGGTACTGCTCGTCGAACATGCTTTCGACGAAGCGCCGCACCAGGCTGGATTTTCCGACGGAGAAGGAACCGAGCATGCAGACTTTCTTCTGGAGCATTCCGATGTCTCGCTCAGTTTAAGGGAGCAGCGCCTGAGGCACCAGTGACTGTGCCGGCGGCGGGCAGAGGAGAAACAGTGATCTTGAACGTGACGCTGCGATTGAGGCGGCGCCCTTCTTCGGTGCCTTCATCGCGCAGAGGCTGGGAAGTGCCGACACCGCGCGGAAGCAGGCTGGCGGATCGGACGCCGTTGCGCAACAGAGCCGCGCGAATTTGGTCGGCACGCTGCCGGCTGAGAGCAAGATTTGCGGCTTCGACGCCGGTAATATCGGTGTGGCCGACCAGTTCGATGCTGACGGCCTGGTGCAGAGAGCCGGCCTGCGCGACGAGTTCGCGGATATTCTTTTCGGTTTGGGTGAGATTATTTTCCTGGCCGACTTCCAGCTCCGCGCGGCCCAGAGGGAATAGCAGCGCAGTGGATTCAAGCGTGTTCTTCAGCGCATTGAGTTCCTGGAGGTTCGAATTCTGCAAATGAGATTCGTCCACGCGGCTGACGCCGGCAATCCAGGGAGCTTTTTCCTCAAGCTGTGCGATCCAATTCTGCGATGCGGCGCCTTCGGGAATTAATTCGCCGTCGTTTGCCGTGAACGTGACGCCCGTGGGCGGATGCAGCAACGCCGCGGCACGCCTGGCCACGATGGCATCATCGAGCGAATAGTAGGGCGCGAGCTGCAGGTCCGCGTGATCGGGATCGAGGCCGGCCTGAGCGATCAATTTCTTGGGATCTTCCGAGAGAGGATCACGGAATCCTTGAATGTGAAACGTACGGCCGTCTTTGGTGTACGAAACCACGACGATGCCGGGCTGTTTGCGCATCGCAGACAGGAATCGCGACCATTCGATGAGCAAGTACGTGGAGTAGCCAATCCAACCGAGCAGCAGGACGGCGGCAATGGCTCCCGCGATCATGGCCGCGCGCGGTCTGCGCATTTCCGGCGGCTTCTCACGATACTGGGTTTCGAGCAGGCGCGCGATCTGAGATTCCGCCGCGCGGAACGGCCCCGGATCGCCCGCGAAGCGGGCCAGCGCGGAACTGTAATGCCGTTGGATCTCTTCCAATGTTTCGTTCATCGCCAGGTTGTAAGCTTCAGGCGCGTGGCCGCGAATGGCGGCAGCGATTACGGCGTTCGGACCGCTGACGACGCGAATCTGCAACTCGTCGAACGTCATGTTGCCGAGGTTTTCGGTTTTCCCCGGCTGAAAGGAATCGCGCGCAAACTGTTGAATCGCGGAGAGGAGCCCCGCGACCATGTCGGCGTCCTGCGCAGGAGCGGACGGAGCAACGACGTGATTCAGGACCAACCCGGTTTCGCGATGGATCAGGAAAACCTGCTCGACGCGATAGAGCAGGCTGTGCATCAAAACAATTTCCGCGAACGGTTTTCCGGTGCGGAACGCTTCGATGCGCCATTTGATTCCGCGCCACGACAGGCTGTGCTCGAGAGCTTCGTTGAAAGATTCGAGCATGCCGCGCAGAGTTTCCGCGATGGATTTGCGAATGGCAGGACCCATGACGGGGAAAAGCGCGTCGGCAAGAACGTGAGGATCGCGGCGAACGGATTCGCGCAGAGTTTCTTGAATGGTGGGGGCGAGAGCAGCGGCCAGAGCGAGGTCATCGCCTTTCGCGCGGCGCATCTGAATGGCTTCGGCGACGACGACACTCACGTCTTCCGTGCGTTTTTCGAGATTTTCGAGGCGATCCTGGATCGACGCGATGCCTTCCTGTTCGGGCGCGACGATTAAGTGGCGCAACTCTTCGTACGCGTGGTTGTTGTCCGTCGGTTTTTCCTGGGCCTGCGCCTCGAAGGCGCGGCGTTGCGCTTGCTCGGCCATATTGGGAGGGTGAAGGTTTCGCCGGCGGGCTCAGGATGCAACTCGCTGAATCCGCGCGTTACCGATGCACTCGCCGGCGAATCTGCCGGCAAGTCTTCCGGTCACTCTTCGGCTACTCTCCGGGCAGCTCGAATTTGTTCTTGAGCCGCAGCGAGAATTCGTTAAACAAGTCGGCGAGGCCGGCGCGGTCCGTTTTTTCATCGCGCAAGACTTCGACTTCCCGGTTCAGGGCCGCGGTGGAATCGCGGCGCAGCTTATCAATTTCCGCGGAGACCGACTTTGAATGCTCAAGCAGCTTGGCGCGCAGCTCGGCGTGGCCATCGGACATCTGGTCTTCGAGTTGCGAGAGTTTCTTGTCGACGATCTTTCCGGTGTCCTTCATTTCGCGCGTAAGTTCTTTCAGTCCTTCAGCGCGCTCGGACTTTTCGGTCTTGATGCGCTGCCCCAGGGAATCGGTTTCTTCCTTGATGTAATTGCCCAGAGTGTCGAGGCGTTTGGTCATGTCCTCGCGCAGTGTATCGATGGCCTTGCTGACGGTTTCTTCCAGGCGGACGAAGCGTTTCTCGTAATCGCGCATCTGCGAGCCGAATAAGATGTCGCGGATCTTGTCTACATTGGCGCCTTCCGCGTTTTCCTTGGAATTTGAATTGTGCATTTTTGCGTCCGCCGGGGATGCCATTTTCCTACCTCTCCTTTGCATGCCCTTAGCGCGATGCCGGGGGGACCGTCGCGAGGAAGGGCGGGGCATGGGCGGACATTACTACGAATGGACGCGTGCCGCAATATACAGGTCGTCTACAACGGGCGAACAGCGAGTAGTAGAAGTCCTAGAACTGGGGCGTGTAAAAAAATGAGATTGTGGCGCGGTCGTGCGCTCGAGGTAATGGGCTGGAGCGGCTGACGGAGTTTACAGTCGAGGCTTGAACGTTGAAAGTCGGGGGTTCGCAGCGTGGCCCTTCGATCCCGCACTGCGGGATCTCCGGATGAATCGCCCTACGGGGCGATTCACAAGCTGCGACCCTACCGGCGACCCCTTACACAGCAGGCGAGAGGGGCGAGGCAAGCTTCGCCTGGATCGTTTTGTTGCCGGGCAATTCGCTTCGGCGAAAGCGCCGGCAAGCCGTCGCACTCCATCTAGGGCCAGGCGAGGACGCGGCGTGCTGTAGCGCGACGAGCGGAGTTAGCGGTCGAGAAAGGCGCGGAGGCGTGCGTAGCCTGCGCGGCTTACTGGAAGCTGGGTGCCATTGGCGAGGACGGCGATGTGGCTCTCTTTGCCGTAGGGCTCGACCTTAGCTACTCGTTCCAGGTTGACGATGTAGGACCGGTGAATGCGCATGAAGCGCGCGGGGTCGAGCGCGGATTCCAGGCTGGAGATGGTTTGCTGCTTCAGATGCTTCTTGCCTTCGGCGGCGAGCGCGACGTAATCGTCCTGAGCTTCGGCGTAGTCGAGCTTGGCGAGCGGAATGATGCAAACGCGGGTGCCATCGCGGACCGCAATGCGATCGAGGAATTGCGCGGGCGCGCGAGCGGCGACGGCTAATTCTGTCGCGGACGGCGTCTGCTCCGGCAGTTTGCCTGCGAGGCGCTCTTTGGCGCGTTGCAGCGATGCTTCGAAGCGGTCGGCGCCGAAGGGCTTCAGAAGGTAGTCGACTGCATGAACTTCGAAGGCTTTGATGGCGTAGCTGTCGTAGGCGGTGACGAAGACGACGGCGGTGTCGTTGCCAATCAGCTCGAGGACTTCGAAGCCATCGAGCTTGGGCATCTGGATGTCGAGAAACATCAGGTCGGGCTTCTGCTCGGTGACGATCTTCACGGCTTCGAAACCGTTGGCACATTCGGCGATCAGCTCGATTTCGTTGTGCGCGGCGATGAATTCGCGCAGGACCTGGCGAGCGAGTTCTTCGTCGTCCACAATCACCGCTCGAATTTTTGCTGCAGCTGCGCGGGTCATGCCGGTTGCGCCTCGCTTTCCGTGGGCAGAGTCAGGGCCACGCGGTAACGATCACCTTCGGTTTTTACGGCGAAGCTGGCTTGATTGCCGTAGCGCGCCTGCAAACGCTGGCGGACGTTCACCAGGCCGACGCCGCTTTTGCGCCGCGGCGGAGCATCGGGATCGAAACTGTTTTCGACCGTGATGGTCAGGTCGCCGTTTTGCGAGTGGACGTCCAGACGGATCCAGCCGCCTTCGACGAGGTTGGCGATGCCGTGCACGACGGCGTTTTCGACGAGCGGTTGCAACAGAAGAGGCGGCACCGGAACGTGCAGAGCGGTTTGGTCAATATTTTCTTCCATGTGGATGCGCGCGCCGAAGCGGACTTTTTCGACGGCGAGGAAGGCGCGGATGAGAGAGAGCTCTTCTTCCAGCGGAATCGCGGCTTTTTCTCCCAGGCCCAGAGTGCGTCGCAAGAAATCACCGAGCAGGATACACATTTCCCGCGCCTTGGATGCGTCGGAACTGGTGAGCGCGCTGATGGAATTCAAACTGTTGAAGAGGAAGTGCGGATTGACTTGAGCTTTCAACGCGCGCAGTTCGGCATCGCGTGCGAGGACGCTGGCTTTCATCACACGGGCTTCCGCGTCACGCGAGGCTTCGACTGCAATTATCACGTAATACAAGGTTACCCAGAGCAGATAAAGCAGCAGGCCGGTGACGATCACCAGCGGAACTTCCGGCCGGAAACGGTGGCTCAGGCCTGGAAAGGATTGCATCTTGGAGAGCGTGCTGGCGAGGCTCTCGGCCGCAACGGCCCAGATGATAGCGGCGACGAGCGCCGCGGTTAGGTGCGTGGCAATCAAGCGGCCGAGGCTATATTTTTCCAGCGGGTTACCGCGGCAGGAATACCAGGAAGTGAGGCAAAGAAACGCGTACAGAAGGCAGAGCGGCACGGAAAGGACGATTGCTTCGTGATCGCTTAATTCGTGAGAGACGGTGAGGAGATAGGCGAGCAGGCCGGCGATGGGAATCCACGCGAGGAGGTAAATTAAGACGCGGCGGAATTGGCTGAGTATGGGATGCATGATTGCGCTTTAGTTCTTTACGACGATGCCGCCGAACAGGCTGGCACCTTTCATAATCAGTCGTTTTTGTTGCGTGCCGCTGACGCTGGGCGGTTGCTGATCGGTTTCGTCCACGAAGGCGCCGAACAGGCTGATACCCTCCATGGAAACCAGCCACTCGTCCGGAACTTTGATTTCGCCGCCACCCATGAAGGACATGGCTTCGATGGTGGCCGAATCACCTTCCATGTCCGCTTGGCGCAGGTCAATTTGAAAGCCGCCCATCACGGACAAGACGCTGCCGCCTTTGAATTTCTTGCTGGTAATGCGGCGTTTGAAGCCGCCGAGAATTGCGACGCCGTTGAAATCGGCGTCCGGGGAACCGGTGCGGGCCCAGCTATTGAAAAACTCTGGCCACTGAGAACCGGTTGTGCCATCGGGACGGGTACGCGGGCTGGCGGCCCGCCAGATCATCAAGACTCCGCCGCCGATGATTATGAGGGGCCAGATCGTGTCAAAGCGGATGTGTGCGAAGCCGAGATTTTCCAGAACCAGGAGCACTCCGATCGCTAGCAGAGTGATGCCCCACACGCCTCGTCCGCCGCAGCCGCGGCCATTAATCAGCATCGTCGAGCCGGCGGCGATCAGAACCACCGGCCAGAAATAGCTGAAGACGCGGTCAGCGTTGATGAGTCCTTGTTGATCGAGCAGGAGCACCACTCCGGCGGCGACGATCAGCGCGCCGAAGATGAAGCTCCAACTGTATGAGCGGTTGCTTCCCATGATTGTTAACCCCTCCGGGATGCGGAGAAGCGATTTTCCTGTGTCGCTAGCAAGATTGCGAGTCCCAGACCCACGAGGATCAAGGGCCAGTAGCGCAGCACCTCTCCCGCATTGGGGAGATTCAGGCGCATGGAGAGGATATTCCAAATGTCGCCGAGCATCATGGAAAAGAGCCAGAGGTTGTCTAGGCGAAGATGGCCATAGCCGAGTTCGCCCAGCTGGAAGACGATGCCCAGCAGGATCAGCAACGTCGCGCCCACCATGGGGATTCGCGCGCTGGAAATCATTGAAGTCATGGGCGACTGGCCATTTATGCTGGTCATGGTCTCATCTCCGGTTCGAAGTGCATTGCCGTTCATGAGGCGAGAATAGACGACGACAGGTGGGGCGTCTTGTGTTAATCGGCGAATGGCGGGTGCGTATCGGTGAATGGCGGGGTAGGGAGGTGAAGGAGGTAATCTGCCCAGAGGCGCAGAGGCAGGGAGAGAAACGAAACTTAGATCGAAAGAGGGATCGAGGCGACAAGCGCGAGAACCCGAGACGCTGGAAAACACCGAGTTGCGCAGTTCAGCCGGTGCTGCGTCAACGCAGACTGCGCCCGCAAGTGCGAAACTTCCGCGTTTACGACAGGGTCATGCCGATCCAGAAGGCGGCGGTGAGGATGCCTGTTAGGAGCAGCATCAGGCGCAGGCGCTTTTTACGCACGGCTACGATAATTACGCCCATGGCGCAGAGCAGGAAGCCCAGCTCGGGCCAGAACATGGCGGAGTTGAATGTGCTATTGGAGGCGTTGGCTGGATCCTGAAGCCAGGAAGATGCGAACGAAGTGGCGGCGGTGAGCGACACGGCCACGGCTCCGGCGAGCGCCATGCCTTTTGCCCACTCCGGAACGACCCAGTCTTTTTTCGCGTCGCGCCAGTCAAGCCACGTTTGCGCGACTACTAATGCTGCAACCATCAAAACGAACAGCGCCACGTCCCCCTCCCCAAGCGCGCACCGTTGCTGCTCTTTTACGGCTGCCAAGCACCGGAGGCGGCTCGCTCCGCGGAGCAAAGGTTCCGTTGCCGGACATGGAGCTGAAACGGCACCAGGGCCGTTGCTGCCGAATTACATCCTCAGTGCGCGGCCGCTCTTGCCTGTAGCGGCTTTGCTGCCTCGACAGACCCCGTTGCTTTTGCCCTTTTGCAATGCTCTTCTTGTGATGCAAGTTCTTCCCGCGCCATGCGCCTTAGCATGGCTTGCATTACGATGCTGCCTTTCGGTGCAATTCCCAAGACTCCACCGGCAAACCCTGCAAACTCGACCGGCGTGCCAGCGGGGAATTCGCCGCTGAGCCTACGACGGATTGAACTCGTTCGTCAAAATCATTCTTTCAGCAGCTACGACCGACACTGCGACGCCGCTGAGAAGGCGGATAGGGAGGGGCAATCGGGCTTCCAAAGGTACTCGGCCGGAGGCGATGGAGAGGCGCCATCTAACTTCATGCAAAGATTGGGGATATTTACGTTCGTGGGATTTGAGGACGCCGCGAAGCGCAGAATGGCCGAGCCTTCATCTCGGAAATTCGCACGCTGACCAACACATTGTCCAATTTATGAAACGTTTTGCAGTAATTTACAGAGCTCGCACGCACGACTGAGGCGCTGATATGGCTCGATTTGAGTGCGGTCCTTTGGGGTGCAACTTCCATCACCACCGTCAATACCGGGGAGCCGTCGCGTCCGCGTTCTCTGCTAGGATAGCCGTGCTTATGCGAAAACCTTGGGTTATTGCGCACCGCGGGGCTTCCGGGCACGCGCCGGAAAATACGCTTGCCGCGTTTGAGCGTGCCGTTCAGCTGGGTGCTGGATTCATCGAGACGGATCTGCATCTGACGCGCGACGCGCGGTTCGTGGCGATCCACGACGCCACTTTGGAGCGGACCACCAATGGACGCGGGAACGTCCACGATTTCACTTTGGCGGAACTGCGCCAGCTGGATGCGGGCATGTGGTTCGACCGGGAATTCATGGGGCAGCGCATACCGACGCTGGAGGAAGTGCTGAAATTCGGGAAGGAGCATGACGTGATTTTTTATCTCGAAGTGAAGTATGACGCGGCGTGGGGCATGCACCATTCGCTGGCGGCCGAGCTGCATAAATCGCAAAGCACGGCGCGGTCGATCGTGATTTCGTTCGACCAGTCCACGCTGACCGCGCTGCGCCAGGTGGATTCCACGATGATGATGGGGTTGCTGGTGGACGAACCCAGTGAAGACGTTGCGAAAGTTGCGACCGAGTTGGGCGTGCGGCAGCTGTGTCCTAAGGTGAATCTGGTTACCCCGAAATTAGTGGAGGAAGCACATCGCGTGGATTTGCAGGTGGCCACGTGGACCGCGGACGATCCGGAAGTGATGCGGACCGTGGCTTCGGCGGGCGTGGATGGAATTATGTCGAATTTTCCGGATCGGCTGCAGACGGTTCTCGAAGAGTCATAGTCACCGCGCTGGCGTTTCAAAAATCACAGACAAAGCCGCGCCGCGGAAATGTTGGCACCCGGGCAGGCTGGGGCGCAGCAAACAGCGACCCTACCGGTAAATTAAAGTGCTCAAAGGTTTGCTGTTCGTTGTTCGCGATCGAAATATGGGCATGCCGCAGCATTTAAAAAACGCCAATTGGGAGATTGGCGTTCCCAGGGCACTGCACTACTTAGCGAGCTGGGCGAAGAGCGCGGCGAATTGGGCTAGGGTGAGTTGTTCGGCGCGGGCGTCGGGGCGGAGCGCGGTTGCTGCCAACGCTTCGTGGATTTTTTTGTCGGTCGCGATGGGTAGCAGGTTGTTGCGCAGGGTTTTGCGTTTTTGGCTGAAGCAGGTCTGCACGAACTCCAGGAAATGCTTTTCGTTCGCTTCTCCTGCCATGTTGAGGTTTGCTTGTGCGCCGGGGAGCGTCATACCTACAAGCGCGGATTTTACTTTTGGCGGCGGGCGGAATGCGCCGGGGGGAATGCGTAGCGCGATTTTCGGCTGGGCGTAAAACTGGCAGAGCGCGGAAAGATAGCCGTAGTCGCGCACGCCGGGATGCGCGGCGATGCGTTCGGCGACTTCCAGTTGAATGACGATGCTGATGGAAGCGATCCGGGCGGCCCAGCGGAAAAGATGATGCAGGATGGGCGAGGCGATGTAGTACGGCAGGCTGCCGTACACATGAATTGTTGCGGCGGCTAGATCACCGACGTTTGTCGCTAGGACGTCGGCGGTGACGATTTCAAGGCCGAGCCATTTTGCGGGATCGGTGTCGCGGGCGGCTCCTAGGCCTTCCGCTAGTCTCTGGTCGGTTTCGATCGCGATGACGCGGCGGCCTTCGCCTACGAGCAGTTGCGTCATTTCGCCGTGGCCGGGGCCGATTTCGACCCAAGTTTGGTTGGCAGCGAGGGGCAGGGTGGCGAGGATGCGTTTGCGCCATCCGAGATCGTGGAGAAAATGCTGGCCTAAGCGTTGGCGTGACATTGTGTCGTGCGAGTGTAGCAATGCGGGGTGTGTGCGAACAAATGGGATGCGGCGCGAATTCGATGACGGGCTCCCGTGACTTTGCGACAGCCTGAACGGTCACGGCTGTCTAAAACTGAAAGCAAGATGCCCGCTTGGTCCCGAAAAGCGCGGGACGAAGCAGCCGCTACATAGTCAACTGCAAAGCGCCGGCGAGACGCCGGCGCTACGAAAGCAAGAGTACAGGCGCGATCGCCTATGCTACGCCATGCTTGACGAACCTCCGGCGTTCCGATACCGTTTGCGTTTCTGTTGACCGCTTATGAAAATTCTGTTCATCGCGTCGGAAGGTTTGCCTTACTCGAAGACCGGCGGCTTGGCGGACGTGGTGGGCGCGTTGCCCAAGGTGCTGGCGGAGCTGGGCCACGAAGTGGCGGTACTGCTGCCGCGTTACCGTGGGAATAAAATCAGCTCGATCCTGGTCTCCAGCGTGACGGTTACTCTGGGCGACAAGTTGCGCTTCCCTGCGATTGGCGAGGGCGTGGCGGTCGCGGGCGTGCGTTTTTTCTTCGTGGATGACCGCGGATTTTTCGACCGCGAGCAGTTGTACGGCGAAAAGGGCGCGGATTATCCGGACAACGCCGAGCGCTTCACCGAATTTTCGCGCGTGGCGATCGAGTTCATGAAGCGCGTGTGGCTGCCGGACGTGATCCATTGCCACGACTGGCAGACCGCGCTGGTCCCAGTGCTGCTGCGCACGCAACACGCCGAGGATCCGGTAGTGCGCGGGTTGCCGGTGGTGTTCACCATTCACAACATCGGCTACCAGGGAATATTTCCGCAGGCGGTGATGCGTACGCTCGGCCTGCCGGACGCTTTTTTCACGATGGACCGCCTGGAGTTTTACGGCAAAGTAAACTTTCTGAAGGGCGGGCTGCTCTACGCCGATTACCTGACGACCGTGAGCCGCCGCTACGCGCAGGAAATTCAAACGCCGGAATTTGGCAATGGTTTGGAAGGAGTGATCAGGGGGCGCGCGGACCGGTTGATCGGGATTCTGAACGGCGTGGACTATTCCGTATGGAGTCCGGAGGTGGACACCTTCATCACACAGAATTATTCCGTGCACAATCTGGAAGCGAAGAAGGCCGACAAGAAAGATTTGCTGCAGCAGTTCAAGCTCCCGGCGGATAAGCCGGAAGATGTGGACCGCCCGGTCGTGGGCATCGTCTCGCGCTTTGCGGATCAGAAAGGGTTCGACCTGATCGCGCGAGTTGCGGGCGATTTGATGAAGGAGAATTTGACGCTGGTAGTGCTGGGCACGGGCCAGATGGAATACGAAACGCTGTTTAAGGATATGGCGGAGAAATATCCGGGGCGCGTAGGCGTGAAGATCGGTTACGACAACCCCCTGGCGCATAAGATTGAGGCCGGGGCGGACATGTTCTTGATGCCTTCGCGGTACGAGCCGTGCGGCTTGAACCAGATATACAGCTTGCGCTACGGTACCGTGCCGATCGTGAGGGCAACGGGCGGCCTCGATGACACCGTGCAAAACTTTGACCCCAAAATGCATCACGGGACTGGGTTTAAGTTCGAGGCGTATGACGGGCGGGCGCTGCTGGACTCGCTGCGGACGGCTTTGAAATTGCAGCGCGATCCGAAAGCGTGGCAGGCGTTGCAGAAGAACGGCATGGCTAAGGATTATTCGTGGAAGGCTTCGGCAGCGGCTTATGTCACACTGTATGAAGCAGCTAAGAGGGCTCGAATCCCGCGGGTTGCTGGGACATCTAAAGGTTAGCGCTGGAGACGTTTCCTGGAGTTTTTTGGGAGGCGTGGTGCGGCGCTACAAGGGACAATAAGGGACAACATGTCAGATAACATCCAAGCGGTGAACGACGCGAATTTCGAAGCAGACGTGGTGGAAGCCAGCAAGACCCAGCCGGTGATGGTGGATTTCTGGGCAGATTGGTGCCGCCCCTGCCATATGTTGACGCCGACGGTGGAAGAGCTGGCGAAAGAGCACGCCGGCAAGCTGAAAGTGGTGAAGCTCAACGTGGATGAGAACATCAACGCGGCCGGGAAATTCAATATTCGCGGCATTCCCACTTTGTTGATTTTTAAGGGCGGGCAGGTGGCCGACCAGCTCGTCGGGGCGCAGCCGAAAGAGCAGATCGAGAAAGTCATCCAGCGCCACATTTCGTAGGCGCGATTTCACTTCAAGCCAGGTGACCATGAGCGGCGGCGAGGTAGAGCTGACGATGCTGGGGACTGCGCCGACGTTGAAGAAGTGCGCGGCTTGCGGCGTTGAGTTTTCGTGTGGCGCGCCGGCGGCGGGTTGTTGGTGTGAGGAATTGCAGATCACGCCCGAAGTGTTGCGTGATTTGCGCGCGCATTATGCGGATTGTTTGTGCCAGCGATGTCTTTCAGCTGCTGCTCGCAATCCAGCACTGGTGGATTCAGAATCCGCTGCACGGTTCGAGTCGAGATCGTGACTGCAAAAGCGGTACTTCGGCGGCTGAAGCCGCGCTCGCCTTCTTCTGTTTATCTCGTGGCTGAAGCCACGACCTACAAAGATTACCGAATCGCGGCACATAATCTTCAGAGCTTGTTGCAACATTTCCTATGGGTGTGATTGCGAAAAAAGAGCAGCGGCGTTGCCATTGGGCGCAGAAGCCGCTGATGGTGGAGTACCACGACCGGGAGTGGGGTAAAGCGGTGCATGACGACCGGGTGCTCTTCGAGTTTCTGATTCTCGAAGGCGCGCAGGCCGGGTTGAGTTGGGAGACGATCCTCAACAAGCGCGAGAATTACCGGCGAGCGTTCGACGGATTCGATGCAGAGAAAATTGCGCGGTACGACAAGCGCAAAGTGCGGGAGCTGCTAGCGGATGCGGGGATTGTGCGCAATCGGCTAAAGATTGCTGCTACGATTTCCAATGCTGCGGCGTTTCTTGAGGTGCAGCGCGAATTCGGATCGTTTGACCGTTACGTTTGGCAGTTCGTAGCTGGACGCCCTAAGAAAAACAATTGGGCGACGTCGCGCAAGATTCCGGCGCGCACGGCGGAATCGGATGCGCTGAGCAAGGATTTGAAAGCTCGCGGTTTTCGCTTCGTCGGCACCACCATATGTTACGCCTTCATGCAGGCCGTCGGCATGGTCAATGACCACGCCCGCGATTGTTTCCGCTATAAATCGGTTGGTTAGCTCGTCCGCCTCTGGCTTTTGCCCCTACGCTTGCGTCGGAGGCAGGCGGAGGCTAGAATTACTCGTACTGGTTTTTGCGCTAGCCCGCCTGTAGTGCTTCTGGTGTTAACAACAGGGGCAAAGTGCGGCCTGACGAAGGATGAAGCGGCGACGGTGACTGAGAAGGTGCGAGCGAAGGCGGTCTGCGTGGTCGGCGCGCAGTGGGGCGACGAGGGCAAGGGCAAGGTTGTCGATTACCTGGCGCAGTCCTTCGACTACACGGCTCGTTATGCGGGCGGTCACAATGCGGGTCACACCGTCATTTTCAATAATCACAAATATATCCTGCAATTGATTCCCAGCGGGATTTTGCGGCCGGAGAAGAAAGCGGTGATTGGCGCGGGCACCGTCGTGGATCCGGCGGCGCTGGTGGCCGAGCTGGAAAATCTGAAACGCTCGGGCATCGAAGTACGCGGGCGGCTCTTTCTGAGTGATCGCGCTCATCTGATTTTTCCTTATCATCGCGAGATGGATAAGGCCGCGGAATCGGCGCGCGGGGCGGCGGCGATTGGGACGACTTCGCGGGGCATTGGTCCTGCGTATGAGGACAAAATGGCGCGGCGCGGGATTCGCGTGTGCGATTTGTTCGATCCGGCCGGCTTCAAGGAAAAACTGGAGCGCGTGATCGCCGAAAAAAATGCGATCAGCCGCGCGACATACGGACATCCACTGGAAACCGCTGGAATCTACGATCAATATATGGAACTGGCGGCGCATATTCATGGCCTGGTGACAGACACGGGCGTGCTGCTGAATCGCGCGTTGGATAACGGCGAATCGGTGCTGTTTGAGGGCGCGCAGGGCACGATGCTCGATATTGACCACGGGACTTATCCTTACGTCACGTCGTCGAATGCGACATCGGGCGGCGTGGCGACGGGGCTGGGCGTGGCGCCGACGCGAATTGGCGGAGTGGTGGGCGTGACCAAGGCTTACACCACGCGCGTGGGCAGCGGGCCATTTCCCACGGAGATGCCGGACCTGGACGCGCAAGCGTTGCGCGAGCGCGGCAAGGAATTTGGCGCTGTAACCGGCAGGCCGCGGCGTTGCGGCTGGCTGGATCTGGTGGTGCTGAAGTTCGCGAAAATGCTGAGTGGGATTGACTCGCTGGTCGTGACCAAGATGGACGTGTATGACACGCAGCCGGAGATCAAAGTTTGTACCGGCTACAAATACAAGGGCAAGACGCTGGAACATATGCCCGCTGACGTCGAGACGCTGATGCAGGTCGAGCCGGTGTACGTGACATTGCCCGGCTGGCAAAAGCCGACTCCGGGAATTCGCAGCGTGAAGGAATTGCCGGAAGCGGCGCGCAATTATCTGACTTTTATTGCCGATCAACTGCAAATTGAAATCGGAATGATATCCACCGGGCCGGAACGCGATGCGACGATTGTCCCGCGAGGGACGAAACTCGCGTCCTGGCTCTAAGGCGCCATGCTTTCCTACGCAGCAGCTCGCGCGAAAGTGATCGAAGTGATCTGCGCGCGCCGTTGTGCGCCTCCCCCGCCCACCGAAACCATTGAATTCGCGGAAGACCCTTTGCGTGTGCTGGGGCGTATCGTGGCGGAAGATGTGCGTGCCGATCGGAATTACCCGCCGTTTGACCGTTCGACGCGCGACGGTTTCGCGCTCCGTGCGGCAGATGCGGCGCAACCGGGCGCAAAGCTCCGGCTGATTGGCGAAAGCCGTGCCGGCGTGCCTTTCGACGGTATCGTGGAACCGGGCACTTGCGTGCAGATCATGACAGGCGCTTCCTTGCCGCGAGGCGCGAATTCGATTGTGATGAACGAGCATGCGCGGAGCGAGGGCGAGTACGTGGTGTTGAACGAAGCGGCGCGCGAGGGTGCGCATTTCGTGCTCGAAGGGCAGGAAACACGCGTGGGAGAGAGCGTGATCGCGCGCGGCAAACGGCTGAGCTATGCCGAGCTGGCGATCGCGGCGCAGGTGGGACGCACGCGGCTGGTGGTGGCGAAGAAGCCGCGCGTCGCCATTCTTTCAACGGGCGACGAATTGGTTAGGCTGGACCAGGCGCCGACGAAATATCAGATTCGCAACAGCAACAACGTGTCGCTCGCGGCGCAGGTCGTGCTGGCGGGGGGCGAGCCGCTGATGTTGGGAACCGCGCCGGACAATCTGGTGGAACTGCGTGCGCACATCCAGCAAGCGCTAGCTGCGGATATTGTGGCGCTCACGGGCGGCGTATCGGTAGGGAAGTACGATCTCGTCGAGCAGGTGTTGCGGGAGATGGGCGCGGAATTTTATTTCGATGCGGTGGCGATTCGTCCGGGCAAGCCTGCGGTGTTCGGTTTTTGCCACGGTAAGCCGGTATTCGGGCTGCCGGGAAATCCGGTTTCGACGATGGTGACGTTTGAGTTGTTCGTGGTGCCGGCAATTGAGCTGCTGAGTGGGTACAAGCCGCATCCTTTGGCGTTGCTGAGGGCTAAGCTAGCCCATCCTTTGAACGAGAAGCCGCCGCTGGCGCATTTTCTGCCGGCGCGTGTGAGCTGGCCAGAGGGCGAGCCGGTGGTGGAAGCGATTCACTGGGAAGGTTCTGGGGACATCGGGTCCGTCGTTAAGGGGAATTGTTTTTTGGTGGTGCATGACGCGAAGTTGGTGTACGCGGCGGGGGAGATGGCTGATGTGCTGCCGCGGCGGGGATTGTTCTGAGTTGGACGCGGTAGGGGCGGGTCTAAGTGCCGCACCTCCAGATTCAAATGCAAGTTCAACCGAAATGCCGGCGCAGCAAATATTATGGCGAAGCTTTCGCACTACGATGAAAAAGGGCGCGTGCGGATGGTGGACGTTACGACAAAAGCGGCGACGTCGCGCACCGCTGCTGCGCACGCATTTATTCGCATGGAGCGCGCGACGATAAGCAGCGTGCGCGCGCTGAAATCGCCCAAGGGCAATCCACTTGAAATCGCGCGGATCGCTGGAATCGGCGCGGCCAAGCGCACGGCGGAGCTGATTCCACTTTGTCATCCCCTCGCTTTGACTCACGTAGATGTGAGCGCCAAGCTGTGCCAGAATGGAATTGAGCTGACATCGGAGGCGACGGCTACTGGCCCGACCGGCGTCGAGATGGAAGCTCTGGTAGCGGTGTCGGTTGCGGCGCTGACGATTTACGATATGTGCAAGGCGCTGGAACGCGGCATGGAAATCACTGAAGTGTACGTGGTGAAGAAGGCGGGCGGGCGAAGCGGCGAGTACGTGCGTCCTGGGAAGCGTGTGAAGCGATGACGCCGATGAAGGATGTCAAAGTTCTGGTCGTCGACGATAACGCGCTGATCCTCGACCTTTTGATGAAGGGGCTGCTGCCGCATTGCGATGCGCGTGCGGCTGGGGATGGCGCCGATGCGCTGTTGAAAATTGTGGATGATCCGCCAGATCTGGTGGTGTGCGACTATCGCATGCCGGGGCTGGATGGGCGTCAGCTGTACGAAAAGCTGCGCGGGCGGCAGCAAACGAAAGCGATCCCGTTTATTTTTCTGGCTAGCCGCAGCGACATTGAAGAGAAATTACGGCCGATCGTGGAAGGCGTCGAAGAATTTATTCCCAAGCCATTTTTTCTGAAAGATTTGGTCCGGCGCGCGAAAAAAGTGGTGGACCGGCTGCAGCTGGAGAAGTTGCAGAATCGCCAAGTGCGTCCGGGAGTGGTGCAGGGACGGCTGGAAGAAATGTCCATCATGGATTTGATGCAGTCGCTGGAGATGGGGCAGAAGTCTTGCCAGCTGACGATTCGGCGCGGGGAAGAAAGCGGCGATTTATTTTTTGCGTCGGGGCAATGCAAGGATGCGCGGCTGGGAGCGCTGGAGGGCGAAGCGGCAGTGTTTGAGGCGGTGCGTTGGCCCGAGGGCGAGTTCGAAATTGATTTCAATCGCGCGCCGACGCGGGACATCATTTCACGCACTACTACCGGACTGCTGATGGAAGCGCTGCGTTTGGTGGATGAAGGGCAGCGCGACGGCGAGAGCGAAGACGCGCAGGTCACCGAGGGATAATCCCGGAATCGTCGGGACGCCACTCCATGCGGGTTTCCATACTGACGGTGAGCGATTCGGTCGCGGGCGGGAAGCACGAAGATGCTTCCGGGCCGGCTGTTGCGGGCCGGTGCAGGGAACTGGGCTGGGAAATTGTGTCGGCGACTGTGTTGCCAGATGAGCGCGAAAGCATTGCCGGACTTTTGCGGAAAACAGCCGATGCGAAAGTGGTGGATTTGATTCTGACGACCGGGGGCACTGGTGTGGGGCCGCGCGATGTGACGCCCGAAGCTACGATTTCCGTTGCGGAGCGGCTGATTCCCGGATTTGCGGAGCAGATGCGCACGGAGGGGCTGAAGAAAACGCCGCGCGCGATTTTGTCGCGCGGGGCTGCGGGAATTCGCGGGACTACGATGATTGTGAATTTGCCGGGAAGTCCTCGTGGAGCTGTCGAATCGCTGGATGCTATTGCTTCGCTGCTGCCTCATGCCGTGGATGTGCTGCACGGCGCACGTCATTAGCACAAACCCAGAAACTTAATCGCGGGACCGCCTGGAGGCTGACGAGCCCGCTTCGTCCCGAAGAGCGCGGGACGAAATGGCCGCTACATATTCAATCGCAAAATCTAGACGCTTCGCGAGTTCGATGGAGCGAAATTTTTATGTCGGATGACGCTGGCTGAGACTTGACCGCTGTGCTAGGATGCGCTGTTCGTGGGTCAACGTCGATCCGGCGATGCCGAGCCAATACATTCCGATATTGATTTACGCGCTTCTTGCCGCGGCTTTCCCCGCCGTTACGCTGATAGTTTTCAAGTTTATTCGTCCGGACATGAAGCCGAACGGCGCGAAGCTGGAGCCGTACGAATGTGGCGTGCCGCCGGAAGGGAATGCGCGCGGGCGGTATTCGGTGCGGTTTTATATGGTGGCGATTCTGTTTGTGATTTTCGACGTGGAGACGATTTTCCTGTTTCCGTGGGCGATCAAGTACGGGCAGTTGGGCGTGTATGGATTGGTGACGATGTTGGTGTTTTTGGGGATTTTGCTCATCGGGTATGTGTGGTTGTATCGCAAGGGAGCGCTGGACTGGGTGTGATCGCGCGAGCGAGGTAAGTCAGGGCGGGTCCCGCAGAGCGGGACCCGCCGCTGCGGAAGTGGCGAGAGAGTGGAATTGACGTTGTTTTTTGGAGTGTGTTAAAAAGGCGGGCTGCGAGCCGATAGCAGGACGCGGGATGTTGCGCGTGCCGGGTGAGGGCAGCCGATCGAACCGATGGTCAACGACCCCTCGGAAAAAGGTCCAGCCGCAAAACCGCCGGAAGGCACGGCGGACAAGCCTTCTATTCCTTCCAAGCCGGAGACGCCAACGGTTCCTGAGGCGCCTGCTGAGCCAGTCGCAGCGAAACCGCCTGTCGCGCCACCTGCGGCGAAGCCTCCTGCTGCAACGCCGCCTGCGGCCAAACCTCCTGCCACGACGCCTACGACTGCCGCGCCTGGAACACCAGCCGCGCCCGGCGCTCCTGCAGCCGCGGCGCCGCCGAAACCTGCGGCTCCTCCAGCACCACCGAAAGAAGCGCCGCCGAAGCCTGTTGCGCTGGATAACGAACTGGTGCAACGGCTCAAGGCGCGCTTCGGCGATGCAATTCGCGAAGCTTCGCTGGACCGCAAGCAGGCCATCGTGCTCATTGCAGTCGAAAAACTGCGGGAAATTTCGCATTATTGCCGCGACGACGAAAAATTCGACATGCTCACGGATTTGACCGCGGTGGATTGGCCGAAGCGCGAAAAGAGATTCGACGTCGTGCTGAATCTTTATTCTTTCGCGAAGAACGAACGGCTGCGTTTGAAAGCGCACGCGGGCGAAACCGAGCCGGCGCCGAGCGTCTGCGAAATCTGGCCTGCGGCGAATTGGATGGAGCGCGAATGCTACGACATGTTCGGGATTGTGTTTGACGGCCACCCCGACCTGAAACGCATTTTGCTGCCGGACGAGTGGCAGGGCCATCCGTTGCGCAAGGATTACGATATTTTGAAACAGGATACCGACTGGGTTCGGGAAAATTTGGGAATCGAGAGCGGGCAGTAGCGCCGCAAGACGGCCACGGGCGAATGAACGACGAGCGCACCACGAAAACGATTTCGGGGATGGACAGCGTCGACACCACGGTGCTGGGCGCAGACGAAATCATTTTGAACATGGGGCCGCAGCATCCCTCGACGCACGGCGTGCTGCGCGTGAAATTGAAACTGGATGGCGAGCGCGTGGCGGGGTCGGAATGCATCATCGGCTACCTTCATCGCGGTGTGGAGAAAATCGCCGAGCATCGCAGCTACCAGCAATTCGCGCCGTATGTGGACCGCATGGATTACGTGGCGGCGGTTTCGAACGGCTTGGGTTATTGCGAGGCCGTGGAGAAATTGCTCGGCACCGAAGCGCCGCCGCGCGCGCGTGTGGTGCGCACGATTCTGACGGAACTGCAGCGCATCGCGAGCCACTTGTTGTGGCTGGGGACGCATGCGCTGGATATCGGCGCGCTGACGCCGGTGTTTTACTGCTTTCGCGAGCGCGAAGAGATCCTGAAAATTTTCGAGAAGTATTGCGGTGCGCGGCTTACGACTCATGCTTTTCGCATTGGCGGATTGCAGTACGAGACGTACGACGGCTTCGAAGAGGACACGAAGCGTTTCTGCAACGATTTCGCGCACAAGATTGACGAGTACGAAACGCTGCTGACGGAGAATCGCATCTGGGTCGGGCGAACGAAAGGTGTGGGAATTCTGAACGCGGCAGATGCGATTGCGTTGGGTGTGACCGGGCCGGTGCTGCGCGCGAGCGGCGTGAAATGGGATTTGCGGAAAGCGCAGCCGTACGCTGCGTACGACCAATACGAATTCGATATTCCGACGCGCGAAACCGGCGACACATATGACCGGTACGTGGTGCGCATGGAAGAAATGCGGCAGTCGCGGCGCATCTGCTTGCAGGCGGTGGAGAATATTCCTACGGGGCCGATCATGGCGCGCATAGGGAAAGTGCTGAAGCCGCCGCCGGGCGAGGTGTATCACTCGATTGAAGCGCCCAAGGGCGAGCTTGGGTATTACATCGTGAGCGACGGAACCACGCAGCCGTATCGCGTGCGCGTGCGGCCTCCGTCATTTATTAATTTGCAGGCGTTCGACAAAATGGCGAAAGGCTCGCTGATCGCGGACGTCGTGGCGATCATCGGGACGATTGATATTGTGCTGGGGGAAGTGGACCGCTAAAAAATGGGCCATCTGATTCCACCATCGATCATGCCGTACGTGCTGCCGGTCTTGTACGCGGTGGTGATCGTGGCGGTGTTGCCGCTGCTGGCCGGCTACATCGTGTTGA
Organism: Acidobacteriota bacterium; assembly: GCA_013289695.1. GTDB lineage: Bacteria > Acidobacteriota > Terriglobia > Acidiferrales > UBA7541 > Palsa-295. The sequence continues at coordinate 143,698 of JABCZK010000002.1, read as the reverse complement.
TGGAACGAAAAGTAATGGCGGATATGCAGGCGCGGCTCGGTCCGATGCGCGTGGGGCCGCACGGATTGTTGCAGCCGATCGCGGACGCGGTGAAGCTGCTGTTGAAGGAAGATATTATTCCGGACAAGGCGGACCGGCTGATGTTCTGGTTTGCGCCGCTGGTGAGCGTGACGATGGCGCTGCTGGCTTATTCGGCGCTGGCCATCGGTCCGGCGTTTCAGATTGCGGATTTGAATATTGGATTGCTTTTTATTCTGGCGGTCAGCTCGCTGGGGATTTACGGAATTGTGCTGGGCGGATGGGCGTCGAACAGCCATTATTCGCTGCTGGGGGCTTTGCGCAGCGCGGCGCAGCTGGTGAGTTACGAAACCGCGGCGGGACTGGGATTGATTTCGGTGCTGCTGCTGGCAGGCTCGCTTTCGATGAAAGATATTGTGCAGGCGCAGTCGGATCAGGGCGTGTGGTTCGGATTCTCGGTGCCATTCGGATTTTTCATTTATCTGGTGGGGTCGATCGCGGAAACGAATCGCGCGCCATGCGATTTGCCGGAAGCGGAATCGGAATTGGTGGCCGGATACATGACGGAGTACAGCGGATTTCGCTGGTCGCTTTATTTTCTGGCGGAATACGCGAACATGATTATCGTGGCGGGGATCGCGACGACTTTGTTTTTGGGTGGGTGGCTGCGGCCGGGTGCGCGTTACCACGAACATATTCCAGGGACAGGCATCGAGTGGTTGGATGCACTCCCTGCGCTTCTGACTTTGGGCGTGGCGTTGTATTCGCTGAAGCTTGCGCCGCAGCAGCCGGTAAAAATTCAGAAAATCGTGATGGGGTTGGTTGCGGTGCTGTGCTTGGGCATAGCTGGCATATTGGCTGGGGCGCTGTTTGCGCCTGCTGGTGTGATGCAGGGAATTCATGGCGCTTTTTGGTTCATGGCGAAAGTGTTCGCGTACATTTATGCGTTTTTGTGGATCCGGTTTACGTTTCCGCGGTATCGGTTTGACCAATTGATGCGGCTGGGCTGGCGATTTTTGATTCCTTTGGCGCTGGTCAACGTGATTGGTGTGGGCGTGGCGATTGTGCTGCGGCAGCAATTCGCTTGGGGGCCGATCGTGTCGTTGATTCCCACGACGCTGGCAACTTTGGGCGTCGCGATGTTGTTGGCGAAAGACGATGCGCCGGTTTCTGAGGCACAGACGGCGGACGGTGAATAGCTAGATGCAGACCCTGAATCAGGCGCTATTTATTTTTTTCGCGGTGTTGGCGGTGGCTTCCGCGATTTTGATGGTGACGCGCCGGAATATCGTGCACGGCGCGGTGTTTTTGATCACCACGCTTCTATCCACAGCGGGAATTTTCCTGCTGCTGGAGGCCGAGTTTCTTTTCATTGTGCAAGTGATTTTGTATGTGGGCGGAATCATGGTGCTGTTCGTGTTCGTGATCATGCTGGTGAATCTGGACGTTTCGATGCGTCAGGTGCAATTCAACCGGCAATGGTTTGTGGCGGGGGCGCTGGCGCTGGTGCTGGCGGCGCAATTTTTGTTCGCGATTTGGGCGGGAAGGGGAGCGCTGCGTTTGCCCGCGATGGCCGACGAAATCTCGCCGAAAAATACTGAGGCGGTTGCCGACGCGCTGTTCAGCCACTACATGCTGCCGTTTGAGATTGCTTCGATTCTGCTGCTGGTGGCGATGATTGGGGCGGTGGTGATGGCCAAGCGGAGAGTGGGATGATTCCGGTGGACTACTATTTGTTTCTGAGTCTCGCGCTTTTCACCATCGGTGTGATCGGTGTGCTGACGCGGCGCAACGTGATCATCATGCTGATGTCCATCGAGCTGATCTTGAACGCGGTGAACATCAACTTGATGGTTTTTTCGCGGATGTGGGGCACGGTGGATGGGCAAGTGTTCGCGATATTTATTATTACCGATGCGGCTGCGGAAGCCGCGGTGGGATTGGGAATTATTTTGGCGTTTTTCCACAATCGCGAGACGGTGTTGGCGGATGAAATGGACATCATGAAATGGTGAAGGCTTACTGATGAACGCGCCGTATTTCCTGGAGCATATCTGGCTGATTCCGCTGTTTCCGCTGCTGACGGCGGCGGTGATGTTGTTCTACGGGCGAAAGCTGGCGAACAACATCGTGAGCTATTTGTGCGCGGGAAGCGTGTTCGTTTCGTTCATTTTTTCGGTCGGCGCATTTTTTCAGCTGGTCGCAATGCCGCAAGGCGAGCGATTCTTCACGAAGGTACTTTTCCAGTGGCTGCCCGCGATCCCGTATCACATGTTCGATGGGCGGCTGGCGAATTTCGTGGCGTCCTGGGAATTTCAGATTGATCCGCTTTCGGCGGTGATGATTCTGGTGGTTACCGGCGTGGGATTCCTGATTCATGTGTATTCCACTGGATACATGGCGCACGAGGGCGGGTATTACCGGTTCTTCGGCTATCTGAACCTTTTTATGTTCGCGATGCTGATTCTGGTGCTGGCGAATAATTTCCTGATGATGTTTGTGGGTTGGGAAGGCGTGGGGACTTGCAGCTATTTGCTGATCGGATTTTATTTTCACCGCAAGTCGGCGTCGGACGCGGGGAAAAAGGCGTTCATCGTCAATCGCGTGGGCGATGCGGGATTTCTGTTGGGAATTTTTCTGTGCTCGGCGGTGCTGGGGACGGTGCGCTTCAGCGATATCGGTCCGACGCTGCGAGCCGGTCATTTTCAGAACGGCGATCCGTGGTTGACGGCGATCGCGCTGCTGCTTTTTGTTGGCGCGGCGGGGAAGTCGGCGCAGATTCCGCTGTATGTGTGGCTCCCGGACGCGATGGAGGGGCCGACGCCCGTGAGCGCGTTGATTCATGCGGCGACGATGGTCACCGCGGGCGTGTACATGGTGACGCGCACGAACGCGATTTATGAGTTGGCGCCGAAGGCCATGTACGTGGTCGCGCTGGTCGGAGCGATCACGGCGCTTTTCGCGGCAACGATTGGCGTGGTGCAGAACGACATCAAAAAAGTTCTGGCGTATTCGACCGTTTCGCAGCTGGGTTATATGTTCCTGGCCTGCGGTGTGGGCGCATTTACCGCGGGAATTTTCCACTTAATGACGCATGCGTTTTTCAAAGGGTTGCTGTTCCTTGCGGCGGGCAGCGTGATTCACGCGCTTTCGGGCGAGCAGGACATGCGCAAGATGGGCGCGCTATCGAAGCGCATCCCGGTGACGTATTGGACGATGCTGATCGCGACGCTCGCGATCGCGGGAATTTTTCCGTTTGCCGGATTCGTGAGCAAAGACCTGATTCTCGGCAAAGCGTACGAACAAGATGTGCTGCTGTGGGCCATAGGGTATTTCACCGCGGGCATGACGGCGTTTTATATGTTCCGGCTGATTTTCATGACGTTCCACGGAACGTCGCGCGTGGACCACGAGGTGGAGCACCACATTCATGAATCGCCGAAAGCCATGCTTGTTCCGCTGGTGATTCTGGCCGGGCTTTCGATTGTGGGCGGGTTGGTCAGTTGGCCGGAAATTCTGGGAGGCAACAGCCATTTCGTGCATTTTCTCGAGCCAGTCGTGGGTGCGGCGCATGACGCGCGCATGGAGCCGCTGAAGGGGCCGAGTTCGCGCATCGGCGAGATTAATTTGATGCTGCTGTCGGAAGGGCTCGTAGTGCTGGGAATTTTGTGCGCGTGGTATCTGTACATCAAGCGGACGGAATTGCCGGCGAAAATTGCGAAGAGCCTGAACGGATTTTACGAGCTGGTGTACCACAAATATTATGTGGACGAGCTGTATGACGCGCTGTTCGTGAATCGCGCGAAGGATTTGGGGTTGGCGCTGGGCTGGTTCGATACGAATGTGATCAATGGCGTGGGCGTGGACGGCGCGGGATGGCTCGCGCGTTTCGTTTCGCGCGTTTCGATGTGGTGGGACACGTGGATCGTGGACGGTTCGGTAAAACTGGGCGCGCGGATTGTGTGGGTGCTTAGTTTTCCAGTGCGCTTGATTCAGGACGGATTGGTGCAGAGTTACATGCTGTTCATCGTGATTGGATTGATTGGGTTCCTGGGATATTACTTTTATCTGGCGCATTACGCGGTGCACTAGCTTTCCATGCAGGCGGGCACGGTCTGCAAATTGCTGTGGTAGAAGAACGCGAGGGAATGGATGGACTTTTACGGTAAATACGCCTTAAGCATCGTCCTGTTCACTCCACTGGTCGGCGCGATCTTGATGCTATTTATTCCGCGCGAGCGTGCCGACCTGCATCGGTGGATGGGGAATCTGTTTGGGTTTCTCGGATTGCTGGTATCGCTGCCGCTGATATGGCAGTTTCAATCCGGGCCGGGCGCGCCGCAATTTCAATTTGTGGAAAATGCGAATTGGATTCCGTCGGTCGGGGCGCATTTCACGCTGGGGATTGATGGGCTGAGCTTTCTGATGGTGATGTTGACGACGGTGCTGGGGGCGATTGCGATTTTGTCGTCGTGGTCGGCGATCCACAAACGCGAAAAGGAATATTACATTTTGCTGTTGCTGCTGCAGACGGGCATGCTGGGCGTTTTCATGTCGCTGGACTTCGTGCTGTTTTACGTTTTTTGGGAAGTGATGCTGGTGCCGATGTACTTCCTGATTGGGGTGTGGGGCAGCGAGCGGCGGCTGTACGCGGCGATCAAATTTTTCCTGTACACGCTAGCCGGGTCGGTGCTGATGCTGCTGGCGATCCTTGCGATTTATTATTACCGCAACACATTCGACGTGCGCGCGATTCTGGAGCACCCTTTCACGGCGCAGGACGGGTGGCTCCAGAAATGGCTTTTCTGGGGATTCTTTTTCGCATTTGCGATCAAAGTACCGATGTTTCCGTTCCACACATGGTTGCCGGATGCGCACACTGAGGCACCGACGGCTGGTTCCGTCATTCTGGCTGGCGTGCTGTTGAAAATGGGCACGTACGGATTCTTGCGATTTTCCGTGCCGATGTTTCCAGACGCGACGGTGAAATACCGCGGCATCGTGATTGTGCTGTCGCTAATCGGAATTATTTACGGGGCGCTCGTCTGCATGATGCAAAAGGACATGAAAAAGCTCATCGCGTACTCGTCGGTAAGCCACATGGGATTTTGCACGCTGGGGATTTTCGTGCTGACGCCACTGGGTCTTTCCGGCAGCATCATTCAGCAGATCAATCACGGCATTTCCACCGGCGCGCTGTTCCTGCTGGTGGGCGTGCTATACGAGCGGCGGCACACGCGGCTGATTTCGGAATTCGGCGGGCTTTCGACGCCGATGCCGAATTTCGCGGCGGTGTATTTGATTATTACGCTTAGCTCGCTGGGCATGCCGCTGCTGAACGGATTTATCGGCGAGTTCACGATCTTGCGCGGTGTGTTTGAGGTGAGCTGGCAGTGGGCGGCGTGGGGCGTGTTCGGCGTGATTTTGGGCGCGGCGTATTTGTTGTGGCTGTACCAGCGGGTGATGTTCGGCTCGGTGACGAATCCCGCGAACGAGCATCTGCCGGATCTGAATGCGCGGGAATACGCGACGCTGATTCCGCTGGTGGTGCTGGCGTTCTGGATTGGAATTTATCCCGCGCCGCTTTTCAAAGTGGTGCAACAGCCGGTGCGTCGGTTGGTGGAGTGCGTGCATCCGGGGTACTACGCGGCTACGCATTCGCCGGGCGAAAAGGCTGCGGCAGCGGAAGGTGGCGCGACGGCTCCGGCGACGAATCCGTCTGGCGCTCAGGCCGAGGCGAAATAAATGCCCTGGCAGAAGATCTTCGAGCAGACGCGCGGGGATTTCTTCTTGGTGCTGCCGGAAGCGATGCTGATATTTTTCGGCCTCGCGATTTTGCTGAGCGATTTCCTGCTTACCAAGCCCCAGAAATCCTGGAATGCATTGACCGCGATGCTGGGCGTGGTGTTCAGCGCCGGCTCGCTTTACATGCTGCGGGCTTATGCCGCAGCGCCTATTGGCCCGGCGCCGGGTTTTTCTGATTCCATCGTGATCGATCCATTTTTTATTTTTTTTGGTTTTTTGTTCCTCGCGTCCACCGCGCTGGTGATTTTAATTTCGGTGCGCTACATGGAGATTGAGGACGAGCAGCACGGCGAATATTACGCGTTGATGCTGTTTGCCACCGTGGGCATGATGTTTCTGGCGTGCGGGAACGATCTGGTAGTGCTGTTCCTTGGGCTCGAAACGATGGCGCTGAGTTTTTACGTGCTCAGCGGATTCTTGCGACGCGATCGGCGGTCGAACGAAGCGGCGATGAAGTACATGCTGATGGGGGCTTTCAGCTCGGGCATTCTGGCTTATGGATTTTCGATTTTGTACGGGCTGGCCGGATCGACGAACCTGGCGAAGATTGAAGAAGCGATTCGGTACCGGCACACGTCAGTTCCGGGGACCGATCTGCTGACTTTTCTCGCGCTGGGAACCGTGGCGGCGGGAATATTTTTCAAGATAGCGGGCGTGCCGTTTCATCAGTGGGCGCCGGACGTTTATGAGGGAGCGCCGACTGCGATTACGGCGTTCGTTAGCGGCGCCTCCAAGGCTGCGAGCTTCGCGCTGTTGCTGCGGTTGTTCCTCACGGTTTTCTGGCCGGTGAATCTGGATTGGGTGCGCATCATGGAGGCGGTGGGAGTGCTGTCGCTGACAGTGGGCACGCTGGCGGCGATCACGCAGACGAATATCAAGCGGTTGCTGGCGTATTCCTCCATCGCACAGGTGGGATACATTTTGCTGGGGTTTGTCGCTGCCGTAAAGCCGGACGGCACTTTGAACGAGCGGGGACTGCAGGCGATGGCGTTTTATTTGTTCGTGTATGTGTTCTTCAATACCGGCGCGTTCGCGGTGGTGATTTTGTTGCGGCGGAAAGGGATTATTGGCGACGAGATCGATGATTTGAATGGGCTGATCGAGCGCAGTCCGGGCGCGGCGGTGCTGATGCTGATATTCCTACTGTCGCTGGCAGGGATTCCGCCTACCGCTGGATTTGTCGCGAAACTTTTGATTTTTTGGGCGCTGATCGAAACGCATCACACGGTGCTGGCGGTTCTGGGCGTGCTCTACATTCTTCCGGCGGTGTATTACTATTTCCGGATGGTTGAGGCGATGTGGGTGCGCGAGTCGAGCGACAGGGCGCAACCGGTGATTTCCTGGGCGCAGAAATTTGCGCTGGGAGCGATGGTGATCGTCACGCTCGCGGCGGGAATGTTTCCAGAGCAGTTCCTGCGGTTGGCGACGTATTCTATATTGACGCCGTTTGGCCAGTAACTGGTGGCCAACGACAAGCGGCCGTTGACCGGCAGCAAAAAATGACCCCCGAAAATCCACCGCCTCGCAAGAGTCCCGGGGCAGTCTCACGCCAGATGGCGCTCGCGATGGAACTCCCTTTTTTGCTGGCCGGCGGCGCGTTGGTGGGAGGGTTCCTCGGTTACCTGCTGGACCACTGGCTGCATACGAAGCCAATCTTGATGCTGCTGGTCGGCGCCACTGGATTTGGAGCGGGATTGTGGGACATGCTGAAGAGGCTGCAGAAAAGTGACCGCGACAACGCCGGAAAATCCGGATGAAGAAAAGCTTACGCGAGCTACGCAACGGGTTGCCTGGCTGACTTTAGCCCTGGGCTTCGCGACCGCGGCGGTGGTATTTTTTGCGAAATCAAATCGCGCGGGAATTGGAATCGCAATAGGAACGGTTCTGGCTTGGGTCAACTATCGGTGGCTGGACCAGTCGTTGGGTATGCTGGTGACCGTGACGACCGCGAAGCCCGACAGCCCGGAAGCGCGCGGCGTGCCGGCTAGTTTTTATTGGAAGCTGGTGGGCCGTTACGTGTTGATAGCAGTGGTTATCTATGTTATTGTCCACTACTTTGCATTACCTCTTGTATCCGTTCTAGTAGGGCTTCTGGCACTTGGAGCAGGGGCCATTGTGGGCAGCGTCTACGAAGTCAGCACGGGGTCCGAATAGCGAATGAACGAGCACCTGAACTGGTTTACAGTCCTACTCAACAAGGTCTTCGGCGGCGCGGCTCTGGCTGTGCTGCATGCGGTTCATGTGGTTCCTCACGATCCGGAGCATCCGATCCCGAATTTTGTGGCGGCGTCGCTGGCTGTATGCATTTTGGCCGCGATTTTCTTTCTTTGGTTGCGGCCGAGAATTTCGGCGGAGCGTCCTGGCGCGACGCAACAGGTGATGGAGATGCTGCTCACGAACCCGATGGGAGTGGGCATCCGCGATCTGCTGGATGAAAACGTAGGACCCGAAGGCCGCAACTACATGCCGCTGGTGGGCGCGATTTCGATTTTTATATTGTTTGCGAACGCGATCAGCCTGCTACCTGCGTTCCTTTCGCCCACGGGTCATCCGAGCGTTCCGCTGGCCTGCGCCATCCTTACTTTCGTCTACTATAACTGGCTGGGAATAAAGCATCACGGGCCGATTGGTTACGCCAAGCACTTTGCCGGCCCGGTTCCGGCGCTGGCGATTTTGATATTTCCGGTCGAGATCATCAGCCACACGGCGCGCTTGCTCTCCTTGACGGTCCGCTTGTGGGCCAATATTTTTGCGAGCGAATTGATCTATATAATTTTTCTGACGGCGTTCATCGCGCCGGTAATGTCGGTAAGCCACACGCATCCCATCCTGGGGATTGTGCTGGGAATTTTTCCGGCAGTAATTCCTATTCTGTTCCTGGGCTTGCATCTGTTTGTGGCTATCATTCAGGCCTTCGTATTCACGATTCTTCCCGCGATATATATCGGCATGGGAACCGCGGATGAGCATTAATCTGGCTTGATTGCCGACCAGTGTGATCCCGGCTGCTTGAGGATGACGGGAGCCACCTCCTGGCGGCGTTTAATAAAAGGGGAGATGAACATGAAAAAGGTTGCGGGGTTGTTGTCTATGTTGTTCGTTGCGGCCATAGCGGCGGCGCCTGCGTTCGCACAAGCAGGAGAGGCCGGAAAGCCGCCCGAGCATGTGGCGCGGTGGATTGTGCTGGCTGCGGGGTTCTCGATGGCGATTGCGGCGGCGGCGTGCGGAATCGCTCAGTCGCGCGTAGCGGCTGCAGCTTGCGAAGGAATGGCGCGGAATCCGGCGGCGGCGGGCGCGATTCGCACGGCCATGATTCTAGGATTGGTTTTCATTGAGACGCTGGTGCTGTTCACGCTGGTCGTGGTATTTGCGAAGGTGGGCTACTAGTAGGGCGGTATCGAAGTTTAATCGGCCCGGAAGTTCGCGGAGAGCGAGCTTCCGGGCCTTTTTATTTTGCGGCGTGGTTGGATGAGCGCCGCGGGCTGAGCACGTTCTGTGGGATTGACGCCTGGGCAAGCCGGGGCGCAGCAAGCAGCGCCCCACGCATCCCATCGATAAGAGCAAAATGCGAGTGGATCGTTGCGATTAATGCAAGGTGAGCGAGTCCGCGGCGGCTTTGGCGTAGTCGAGGACGTGGCTGGGAAGGATGCCCAGGTAGAGGGTGCCGATGGCGGCGATGCTGAGCGCCAGGACGAGCGCGGGGGCGACTTTCGATGGCGTGTAGTCCTTCGATGGCTCCCAGAAATACATGGCGACGATTACGCGCAGGTAATAGTAGGCACCCACGACGCTGTTGATCGCGGCTATCACTACCAGCCAGACGATGCGCGAATCGAGCGCCGCCTGGAACGCGAAGAATTTGCCGAGGAAACCGCCGGTGGCGGGCAAGCCGAGCAGCGAAAATAGGAATAGGGTGAAGCACGCGGCGAGGACCGGCTGCTTGGTGCCGAGCCCGGCGTAGTCGGTGATTTCCAGGCGTTGTTCGTCGCGCTGGCCGAGATGCGCGATTACCAGGAAGGCGCCGACTTTCATCAGGACGTAGGCGGCGAGATAAAACAGAACCGCGGCGACGCCGTAAACGGTGCCTGCGGCGAAGGCGACCAGAATGTATCCGGCGTGCGCGATGGAGGAATAGGCCAGCATGCGCTTGACGTTGGTCTGCACGAGCGCGGCGAAATTGCCGATGCACAGTGTGAGGACGGCGGAAATCGCGATGGGCCAGAACCACAGGCCGTCCGTAGTGCCAAAGCCCACGTAGAAAATTCGCAGCATTAGCGCGAAGGTGGCGGCCTTGGGCCCCGAAGCGAGCAAAGCCGTGACGGGCGTGGGGGCGCCTTCGTAAACGTCCGGGCCGTAAATGTGGAAAGGCGCGGCAACGACTTTGAAGCCCAGGCCCACAAAGATTAGCGCGAGGCCGACGATGGAGAGTGAATCGAGGCGACCTTGAGGGCCGGCGATCATTGTTTCGAGCGCGTCCCGCACCAGATCAATGCGCGTAGTTCCCGTGGAGCCGTACACCATGGCGATGCCATAGAGGAAGAATGCAGTGGCGAACGAGCCGAGGATGAAATATTTCAGTCCCGCTTCATTGGATTTCACGGCGCGGCGGCGAAATCCGGCGAGGATGTAGGTGGAGATGGAACTCATTTCCAGGCCGATGAACGCGGTAACAAGTTCGTTTGCCCCCGCGAGGATGCCCATGCCGGCCGCTGCGAACAGAACGAGCGAATAATATTCGCCGCGCTGTATGCCTTCCTGGTCGAGGTATTGCATGGAGCCGAGAATCGCAAGCGCAGCGGCGCCGATGATCACCACGTGCACAAAAATGCTGAAGCCATCGGCGCTGATCAGATTGTTGTACGCCATGCCTTGATCGAGGGCCATCAGGCGAACTGAGATGAGCGCTATGAGCGTACCCGCGAATGCTACCCAGCCTAAGATGCGCTGTTTCGCGGGGCCGAGGAACGGGTCGGCGACCATGATGATGATGCCGAAGAAGCACAGGACAATTTCCGGCGCGAGGCGATGCAGGTTCTGGAGCTGCTCAGCGGGGAACTGGATCACGGCTGCACCGTCCGTGGCGCGGTGGAGGTGAGCGAGCGATCATGCAACGGCTGCGGTGGCGCTAGAAGCATCCTTTGTCCGGCTGCGAGCGCGGGTGCCGGCCCTGGAGACCGCGTCGCATCGTTCCGCTGCAGGCCCTTTGTTTGCTGGACCAGGGTATCGGTCGACGTCTGCATTCGGCGCGTGAAGAGCGGCGACGCAACACCCATAAAAACGATGGCGAGGGCGACGGTGACGAGAATCAGGCGTTCACGGCCGGAAGCATCGGGCAGCGTGCGATTCTTTTCGTTGCTGAGTTCACCGAGCGCGACGCGTTGATACGACCACAGCAAATAAATCGCCGAGAGCACCGAGCCGCTGGCAGCCCAGGAGGCCCAGGCGTGATGATGCTGGAAGACGCCGATCAGAATCAGAAATTCTCCGATGAATCCGTTCAGCGGCGGCAGCGCGAGCGACGACAGGCACACGAACAGGAAGAAGGACATCAAAACAGGCATGGGATTCACCAGGCCGCCAAATTCCTTGATTTCGTAGGTGTGGCGGCGGTCGTAAATCATGCCCAGGCCGAGGAAGAGCGCGCCGGTGGAAACGCCGTGGCTGATCATTTGAAAGATGGCGCCTTGAAATGAAATGGTGGTGAAGGAAAAAATTCCGAGCACCACAAATCCCAGGTGGCTGACGGAGGTATAAGCGATCAGCCGCTTGAAATTCGGTTGGATGGTGGCGACCAGCGCGCCGTAAACAATGCCAATAATTGCCAGGACGCCGATGAGCGGGGCCATGCGGTGCGCGGAATCAGGGAAGAGCGGCAGGCAAAAGCGCATCATGCCGTAGGTGCCGAGCTTCAGCATCACGCCCGCAAGGATTACGGAGCCGGCGGTGGGAGCTTCGGTGTGCGCGTCCGGCAGCCATGTGTGCAGCGGGAAGAGCGGGACTTTGATGGCAAACGCCAGGAAGAAGGCGCCGAAAAGCCAGAGTTCGGTGTGTGCGGGGATCACAATGTCGCCCCGCTGCAGCCGCCCGACGAGTTCAACCAAATCGAAGGTGCGGACGGCGCCGCTCGCTCCGCTGCTCAGATTGTAAAGCCACAGAATCGCCACCAGCATCAGGATCGAACCGAACATGGTGTAGAGAATAAATTTCACGGCGGCGTAGATGCGGCGGGTGTGGCCCCATATGCCGACTAGGAAATACATTGGAATCAACGTCATTTCCCAGAAGACGAAGAAGAGGAACAGATCGAGCGAAACGAATACGCCGATCATGGCGGTTTCGATCACCAGTAGCGCGACGAAGAAGCCCTTCACGTATTCGTGGATGGAATTCCAGGAACAGAGGATCGCGAGCGGCGTAAGGAAGGTGGTGAGCAGCACGAGGAACAGGCTGATGCCGTCCACGCCGATGTGGTAACGGATCATATCGCCGATCCAGCGGTGATTTTCTACGAACTGGTAACCGGGAATCGCGGAATCGAACGTGGGCAGCAAGAACGCGAGCGAAATTATGAATTCCGCGAGCGAGACGGCTAGAGCGATTCGGCGAATCCAGGTGTGATCGTCCGAACGCAGCATCAGCAATGCCGGCAGACCCAGCAGCGGCAGGAAGATGATCACCGAAAGCAGATGAGATTGCATTTCCACGCTAGCGCACCATCCCCCAGAGTCCGATCATCAGCACCGTGACGCCGACCGCGCCAATCACAACCCAGGTGGCGTAACTGCGCGCGTTACCGGATTGAATTTCGCGCAGCTCGCTGCCGGACTCGCGTGCGACGCGAGCGACACCGTTCACGGTGCCATCGATCACAGTTTCATCCACTACGTGCCAGAGCACGTTCGTCGAGACCCAGAGCAGCGGCTGAATGATTGCGGCGTTGTAAAGTTCGTCCACATAATATTTGTGCAGCAGCAGTGTGTAAGGCGCGCGCAGGCTCGCCGCCAGTTTTTTCGGGGTTTGCGGGCTCTTGATGTAGAACCACCAGGCTACGAGCAAACCCGCGAGCGCGATGATGACGGGCCATCCGGTGAGCGCGTGCAGCAACATTATCCCAGGGGTTTCCAACGCCTCTGGGGCGCCCTCGGCGACTGCCGGCGCGTAGGTAGCGAATACTGGATGCAGGAATTTCTCGAAGTAATCCGTGCGACCGATGAGGTGCGGCGCGGCGACCCATCCGCCGACGGTTGAGAGAATCGCGAGGAAGATTAGCGGCACCGTCATGCTGCGCGGTGATTCGTGCACGTGCACTTTATGCTCGTCGTAGCGCGGCTTGCCGAAGAAGGTGAGGAAAATCAGGCGGAACATGTAGAACGACGTGAGGCCTGCGCCGATCAGGCCGAGCAGCCAGAGCCAGATATTGGCGTTGGGGCCCGAGCGCGCAGCTTCGAGAATTTCGTCCTTGCTGAAAAATCCGGCGAATCCAGGAATGCCGGCGATCGCGAATGTGGCGACAAACATGCACCAGAACGTAATGGGAATTTTATCGCGCAGGCCGCCCATGTGCGGCATTTCCTGGTCGCCGCCCATGGCGTGAATCACGCTGCCGGCTGCAAGGAAGAGCAGACCTTTGAAGAAGGCGTGCGTCATAAGGTGGAATACGCCAGAGGCGTAGGCGCCGACGCCGAGGCCGAGGAACATGTAGCCGAGCTGCGAGACGGTGGAGTAGGCGAGAACTTTTTTGATGTCCGTTTGCACCAGGCCAATGGTGGCGGCGAAGAACGCGGTGAGCGCGCCGACCAGGGCGACGACGAACATCGCGAACGGCGCGCGGGAGAACAGCGGATTCATGCGCGCGACCATGTAGACGCCTGCGGTGACCATGGTGGCGGCGTGAATCAGGGCGCTGACCGGTGTGGGGCCTTCCATCGCGTCCGGCAGCCAGACATACAGAGGTAGTTGCGCCGATTTGCCGATCGCCCCGGTGAAGAGCAGCAGGCAGATCGCGGTGAGGACGCCGGTGGGAGCAAATGCTTCCGGCTGCACGTTCGCGGCTTGCTTGAAGATGGCGGCGAAGTCGACGGAGTTGAATGTCCAGAAAAGCAGCAGAATGCCGACAGTGAAGGCGAAATCGCCGATGCGCGTGGTGATGAAGGCTTTTTTCCCCGCGCTGATGGCGGACTGCTTCAGGAACCAGAAACCGATGAGTAAGTAGCTGCAGAGGCCTACGCCCTCCCAGCCGACGAACATCAGGACGACATTGGTGGCGAGCACCAGGGTGAGCATGAAGAAGACGAAAAGGTTCAGGTAGCTGAAAAAGCGGTAGTAGCCCTCTTCGTGCGCCATGTACCCGGTGGAATAAATGTGCACGAGCAGGCTGACGAAGGTCACGACGCCGAGCATGACGATGGTGAGCTGGTCAACCTGCAGAGCGAAATCTACTTTGAACTGGCCCGCGGTGATCCACGTGAAGTAGCTCTTTACCACAGGAATCTGGTCGCCGGAGAGCTGTGAAAATTCACGTACCGCTTCGACGTAGGAAAGGAACGCCAGCGCGATGGAGCCGATGCCGACGGAATTTACGATGGGCTTGGAAAAATTCTTGCCGAGGAGACCGTTGATGGCCGCGCCGAGGAGCGGCAGCGCGATGATGATCCAGAGATGGTCCAGTATGAACATTAGAATTTGAGTAGGTTTATCCGTTCGAGGTTCAGAGTTTGTCGGTTCTGGTACACCGTGATGATGATGGCGAGGCCCACCGCAGATTCCGCTGCGGCGACCACAATCACGAAAAAGACGAAAACCAGGCCATCGAGCTGGTTATGCGCGCGCGCGAAAGCCACGAAGGCCAGGTTCACGGCGTTGAGCATCAGCTCGATGGCCATGAAGATGGTGATGATGTTGCGTTTGACGACAAACGCGACGATGCCGAGGCCGAACAGGACAGCGCTCAGCACCAGGTAATACGAAATGGGGACTATGCTCATTCGTCCTTCTTCGCCAGAACTAGCGCGCCGAGAATGGCGATCAAGATCAGGATTGAAGTGGCTTCAAACGGGAACAGATATTTCTGAAAAAGCTGCGCGGAAAGCTCGCGCGTGGAAACCGATGCGTTGGTGCCGCCTAAGCCATTGGCGATTTGCTTGCCGATGAAGGATTCGAGCATCCAGTACGCGAGCGCGAGCGACAGGAAAATGCCCAGCGGCAGGCCGGCAAATTTCGCGAGCTTGCTGTAGTCCGTGCGTTCTTCGACGCCCGCGTTGAGCAGCATGATTACGAACACGAATAGCACCATGATCGCGCCGGCATAGACGATGATTTGCACTGCGGCGATGAATTCGGCGCCAAGCAAGAGATAGAGCACAGCGAGCGAGACCATCACCAGCACGAGCGCCAGCGCGCTGTGGATAGGTTCGCGCGCCAGGATCAGCGTGAGCGCGCCGATGACGGCCAGAGCCGCGCACACGAAGAACATTATGAAGGGTAGCGTCATCCGTGGTTCACCAGCATCGGCCAGACTTTCACCAGCGCCGTGATCACCAGATTTGCGAGCGCAACCGGTAGTAGGAATTTCCAGCCGAAGGACATCAGCTGGTCATAACGCAGGCGCGGCAGCGTCGCGCGGGTCCACACATAGAAAAACATAATCAAGCCGACTTTCAGCAAAAACCAGAACGGCCCTTGAATTATCGCAAGCACCACGGGATGCAGGCAGGCTAGGCCGATTACCAGTGCGCCCGCGGTGACGACGATGAGCTGGATGCGCGCGATGCCGCGCGCGAGAACTACGGTGTCATAGGCAAGATAGACTGCGAGCGCCAGCAATCCCACGGGCGGAAGGTAGCGCATGAACGTCCAGGATTCCGGGAAGGGAGAGAGCCAGCCGCCGAAAAAAAGAATTGTGGCCAGGCACGATACCGTGATCATGTTGGCGTATTCGGCCATGAAAAACATGGCGAATTTGAAGCTGGAATATTCGGTGTGGAAGCCGCCGACGAGTTCGGTTTCACCCTCTGGAAGATCGAAGGGGGCGCGATTGGTTTCGGCGACGGCGGACATGAAATAGCAGAGGAAGCCGACGATTTGTGGAACGACGTTCCAGCGCGGAACGAAATGGAGATAATAGCCGCTCTGCGATTGAATCATTTCGTTGAAGTTCAGCGTTCCCGAGAGCAGCACCACACCGACGACCGCGAGGGTGAGCGCTACTTCGTAGCTGATCATTTGCGCGGAGCTGCGCAGGCCGCCCAGCAGCGGATATTTGCTGTTGGACGACCAGCCCGCGAGTGCCACGCCGTATACGCCTATCGAAGTAATCGCGAACACGAACATCAGGCCGATGCTGCTATCGGCGACGATGAGCGTAGACTCCCCGAGCCATTGCACGCTGGGCGGGCCGAAAGGAATCAGCGCCAGAGTGGTCATGGCGAGCGTAAGCGCCAGCATCGGCGCGAGAATGTACACGAAGCGGTCCGCGCCTGGAGGTGTGAGGTCTTCCTTGAATAGAAATTTCACGCCGTCGGCGAGCGGCTGGAGCAAGCCATGCGCGCCGACGTAGTACGGGCCCCAGCGCGACTGAATGTGCGCTATGACCTTGCGTTCAAACCAGGACAGGTACGCCAGCGTCGTCATCAACACAAACATCAGACCGACGATTTTAGCTAGCGATACCACCAGGACTGGATGCTGGGTGATGAAATCCACGGCGTATCTTTGGCCTCTTTGGTAGAAGTGAGCTTGGAACAGTAACGGCCCAGGGAGCCGCTGGTAAAAAGAAAATCGTTGGCCGAAAAAGTATTTCCTACCGGCACATCGTACGACGGCTCGGAAGCTTTACACGTTGCAGCGGATTGCGGCGCGCCGCCGCCGAGCAGACTGGAAACCGGGAGGTCATAGCCCGTGACATTTTGGCGAATTTCGTCGAAGGCAGCTTCGGGTGTGCGCAGGCGGATGGGCGCGCCGACTCCCAACATGCCAAGCTGGTGCGAAAGAATGCGGATCAAGTCGAAATCGCTGCGCGGACCTTGCGGGTCGATCGATCGATGCGTCATTTGGACTTCGCCCGCGGTGTTGGTTAGCGTGCCGTCTTTTTCGTAGGACGACGCTGCCGGGAATACGACGTCGGCGCGCTGCGCGGTTTCGGTCAAGAACATGTCGTGAACCACGAGCAGTTCCAGGCGGCCGACCTTGTCGGGTTCCGCGACGCCGAAAGTTTTCACGGGATTGGCGCCGACGACGTACAGCGCTTTCAGTTTTCCGGTGACGGATGCGTCCATCATGGCGCGCGCGGTCATGCCAGGCGCGGACGGAATTTCGACGCCCCAAATTTTTCCGAAGCGAGCGCGTTCGCCGGCATCGTGAAGCGAGGCATAACCGGGCAAACGATCGGGGAGCAGGCCCATGTCTGCAGCACCGCGCGAGTTCGAGTAGTCGCCGAGCGCCATGATCTTGGTCTGGCCGTTTCTACGCGCCGCGAAGGAAACCAGATCGCGCAGCGCGGGGCCTTGGATGTTCGCGCCGAACAGAATCACGACGTCTTGTTCCGCTTCGAGCGCGGCTTTTAATTGCACCAGCGCTTCCGTCGTAGGAGCGTCGAATGTACCTTCACCGTGTGTGAGCCAGCGGACTGCGGCGCGCTCGCCATCCTCGGCGGTTTTCACCAGATGGGTGGCCTGGCGATGGATTTTGCTTTCGACGCCGTTGATTACGTAGAGGCGCGTCTTGTGATGGCGCACACCGGTGCGAATCTGCCAGGCGACGAGTGGGTTTTGCTGGGTGACGTCGTTTCCAATCAGCAGGATGGCGGGCGCGGTGTAGACGTCGGACATCGTGGCGAGGGCGCTTTTCGCCTCAGGGCCCAGGGCCGCGGCGAGTCCGGCGTAGTCCGCGGTCCGGTGGTGGTCAATATTGTTGGTGCCCAGGGTCGCGCGCACGAAACGATTGAGCAGGTAATTTTCTTCGTTCGTCGTGTGGTTCGAGCCGATCACGCCAATCGCATTGGCGCCATGCTTGTCGCGAACCTGTTTTAGGCGTCGCGCCACTTCTTCGAGCGCGTCTTCCCAGCTTGCCGGCTCAAGCTTGCCATTGCGGCGAAGCAGCGGCTGGCGCACGCGCTCGGCGTGATTGGTAAAGTCGAAGCCGAAGCGGCCCTTGCCGCACAGGAATTCGCCATTCACGCCGGAGGAATCGCGATTATTGGCGCGCAGAATTTCGTTGTTGCGGATGCTGAGCGTGGTCTTGCAGCCGTTCGAGCAGTGCGTGCAGGGATTGGAAACATATTGCATCTCCCATGGACGCGTCTGATAACGATACGTGCCGCTGGTCAGCGCGCCCACCGGGCAAATATCAATGCACATGCCACATTCTTCGCAGGCCAGCTGGCCCGGTTCGTTGGGAATGATCACGGAATGTACGCCGCGCGCGCCGACGCCCAGAGCTTTTACGTCCATGCCCTCATCGCACACGCGCACGCAACGGAAGCACATGATGCAGCGCGGGGCATCGTAATAAACCAGCGGCGACCATTTTTCTTCCGGATAATGCAACTTCTCTTCGGTGAAGCGGCTGTGGTCCAGGCCGTAACGGAAAGTCATGTCCTGCAGTTCGCACTCGCCGCCCTTATCGCAGACGGGGCAATCCAGCGGATGATTGGAAAGCAGGAACTCGATCATGTCCTTGCGCGCTTTGTGAACTTGCTCGGTGTCGGACTTTACGACCATGCCTTCGGTGGCGACGAGCGTGCACGCGGTTTGCAGCTTGGGCATCTTTTCGACTTCCACAAGGCACATGCGGCAAGCGGCCTGCAGCGAAAGGCCCGGGTAATAGCAGAACGAAGGGACCTCGACGCCCTGTTTTTTGGCGGCTTCGATTACCAGCGTGCCGGCGGGCGTGACGATCGGCTGCCCGTTGAGACTAAAAGTGACTTGCTTTTGTTCCGCCATGCGTTTCCTAGTGAGCTCCCAGAATCATCTCCGCGGGCTTGTGCGCGCATTTCCCGTGCAGATGGTCTTCAAATTCGTTGCGCCATTTCTTGACGATGCTGATTGTCGGCATAGCCGCGGCATCACCGAGCGGGCAGAAAGTGCGCCCGAGCATATTTTTTGAAAGTTCGTCGATCAGCGGAATGTCTTCCGCGCGACCGCCGCCCTCGTGGAAACGGTCGAGCATCTTGCGCAGCCAGGTGGTGCCTTCGCGGCAAGGTATGCACCAGCCGCAGGATTCGTGCGCATAAAAATGCATGATCCGGCGAGCGAGATCCACCATGCAGGTGTCTTCGTCAATGATCACCGTGCCACCAGAGCCGAGCATCGAGCCAATCTTGGCGACAGAGTCGTAGTCCATGTTGACGTCAATTTCATCGGCGCTCAACAACGGGCACGAACTGCCGCCGGGGATTACGGCTTTTAGTTTCTTGCCGCCGCGCACGCCACCGGCAACGTCCTCGATGAGCTGACGGAGATTGAATCCCAGTGGAAGCTCGTAGATGCCGGGCTTGTTCACATGACCGGAAATCGAATACAGGCGCGTGCCGCCATTTTTCGGCGTGCCCAGGCTGGCGTACCAATCGCCGCCGCCGCGAATGATGGCGGGGACGGAGCTGAGAGTTTCCACGTTGTTGATCACCGTGGGGCAGCCGTATAGGCCGACGACAGCTGGGAACGGCGGTTTGATGCGCGGATAGCCGCGCTTGCCCTCGAGCGATTCCATCAGCGCGGATTCTTCGCCGCATTCGTAGGCGCCCGCGCCGGTGTGGGCGGCGAGGTCGAAATCAAATCCGCTGCCGAGAATATTTTTGCCGAGATAACCCTTGGCGTAGGCTTCGGCGATCGCGGTTTCCAGGATGTCAATGATGTAACGATATTCCCCGCGGATGTAGGCGTAGCCTTGATTGGAGCCGATGGCGCGTCCGGCGATCACCATACCTTCGATCAACTGGTGCGGGTCCATTTCGAGCAGCGGACGATCCTTGGAAGTGCCCGGCTCGCTCTCGTCGCCATTCGCCAGAATATATTTCGGCTTGGGAATATCCTTGGGAACGAAGCTCCACTTCATCCCGGCGGGAAATCCCGCGCCGCCGCGTCCGCGCAGATTCGACTTTTTCATTTCGTCGATGATCTGCTCGGGGGTCATCTGTTTGAGCGCTTTTTCCAGGGCCTTGTAGCCGTCGCGCTGCATGTAGGTATCGATCGCGCGCGAATTGGGGATGCCGAAATTCTTGCTGATGACGACTACTTCATTGGGATTGCGCTCGTGCAGCGCGCCGGAAATTACCGGGACCGGCTTCGGTTTCTTCCCGTCCTGCAACTGTTCGAAAATCACGTCCACTTTTTCCGGATCGAGATTTTCGTAGTAATCGAAATTCACCTGCATGGCGGGAGCGCCGGTGCAGGCGCCCATGCATTCGACTTCTTCCAGAGAAAACGTGCCACTCGGAGAGACTTCTTTATTGCCGATTCCCAGGCGCTTCTGCACGTGCGCGTAAAGCTCATTGCCACCGCGCAACATGCAGGAAACGTTGGTGCAGACCT
Organism: Acidobacteriota bacterium; assembly: GCA_013289695.1. Classification (GTDB taxonomy): domain Bacteria; phylum Acidobacteriota; class Terriglobia; order Acidiferrales; family UBA7541; genus Palsa-295. The sequence continues at coordinate 123,350 of JABCZK010000002.1, read as the reverse complement.
GGATGTGATAGCGGCCAACCGGCTTGCGCCGCAGCATCGAGTAGTAGGCGAGGGTTTCGGTGACCTCAGTCATGTTCAGGTCTAGGCGCTGGGCAATATCCGTGAGCAGCTCGTCGCTGAGGAAGCCGAAATAATCCTGCGCATACATCATCATCGGAATCAGCGCCGAACGCTTCACGGGGTAGCGTCCGAGCAGAGTTGTGAATTTTTCTTCCAGTCCTGCTGGCAATTGCATAAATCCCTTTTTTCCCCTGGAGTCTAGCGGTCCACTTCTCCCAGGACGATGTCCGTAGTGCCGATGCAGGCGACGACGTCGGCGATCAGGCGGCCTTCCGCGAGCTTCGGCAGCGACTGCAAGTTCACGAACGATGGCGCGCGAAACTTCACGCGATATGGCTTGGCCGAGCCGTCGCTGGCCACGAATACTCCCAGCTCGCCGCGTGGCGATTCGATGGCCTGATAAACTTCGCCCGGCGGCGGCGCAAATCCTTCGGTGAATATTTTGAAGTGATAGATCAGGCCTTCGATGGACGTCTTCATTTCCTCGCGCGAGGGCGGAATGATTCCGGGCACTTCGGCGCGGAACGGCCCTTCGCTGGGGATTTTCTGCATGGCCTGCTTCACGATCTTGATGCTTTCGCGAATTTCTGCGACGCGCACTTGATAGCGCGCGTAACAATCGCCCGCGGTCTGCGTCTGCACGTTGAAATCAAATTCATCGTAGCTCGAGTATGGAAACGCCTTGCGCACGTCGTAAGCAACGCCGCTGCCACGCAACATCGGCCCCGAACAGCCCATGGCAATGGCATCGGAGGCGGTGATGATCCCAACGCCCTGGGTGCGGCCCAGCCAAATTTTATTTTTGGTGAGCAGATCTTCGTATTCGTCAATGTGGCCGGGCAGGGAATCGACTACGCGCTGGACTTTATCGAGCCAGCCGGGAGGTGGTTCCAGCGCGAGGCCGCCGATGCGGAAATAGCTGGTCATCATCCGCTGGCCGGAAAGGTATTCGAAAATTTTCAGAATTTCCTCGCGCTCGCGGAAGCTGTAAAGGAAGACGGTCATCGCGCCCAGGTCAATGGCATGGGTGCCGACCCAGACCAGGTGCGAAGCGCAGCGCGTCAGTTCGGTGAGCAGCACGCGGATGTACTGCGCGCGCTTGGGGACCTCGATCCCGAGAATTTTTTCGACCGCGAGGCAATAGCCCAGGTTATTGGATAGCGGCGCAAGATAATCAATGCGGTCGGTCAGCGTAATCACCTGTGAATAGGTTTTCGCTTCGCAGGATTTTTCGATGCCGGTGTGCAGGTAACCGATTATTGGCTCGGCTTTCGCCACCAGTTCGCCATTCAGCTCGAGAACCACGCGGAGCACTCCATGGGTGGACGGGTGCTGCGGCCCCATATTCAGGACCATAGTCTGCGCGGCGCCGATAGCAGTTTCGATCGTGGTGCTCATCGGTAGCCCTCGATGGGATAATCCTTGCGCAGCGGGTGACCTTCCCAATCGTCGGGCATCAAGATGCGTCGCAGGTCCGGATGGCCCTCAAAGCGAATGCCAAAAAGATCGTAACTTTCGCGCTCATGCCAATTAGCCGTGGGCCAGACCCCCGTGACGGAATGGACCAGGGGATCACTGCCGGTCAGTTTTACCTTTAGGCGCAGCCTTTCGCGGCGATCCAGCGAAACCAGGTGATAATTCACTTCAAACCGCGGCTCGATGGGGAAGCGGTCCACAGGCGTGATGTCAGAAAGGAACGAAAAACGCAGGGACGGCTCCGTCGCCAGATATTCGGCGACGCGCAATAGCTGTTCGCGTGGCACCACTACGGTAGTTTCGCCGCGAAATTCCAGCACTTCGGCGACCGCCGAGGCGCTCCACTCCCGGAGTTTATGGACTACTGGATGTTTGTCGATGTCCTGGGGTTCCATAATGAGTTCGGTTTCCGAGGGACGGCAGCTCAGTGAGTCCAGTCGAGAGCGCCCTTCTTCCAGAGGAATATGTAACCGGTCAGCAGAATTATAATGTAAAGCAGCATCTCCACAAAGCCGAAGACCTTTAAGTCGCCGTAGATCAGCGCCCACGGGTAGAGGAAAATTGCCTCGATGTCGAACAAAATAAAGAGCAAGCCCACCATGTAGAATTGCACGGATATGGGTTGGCGGGCATCGCCGGTGGCCCGAATTCCGCATTCATAAGGTTCGTCTTTCTCGCGCGAACGCTTGTGTTTGCCTATAACGGCGGACGCCACCACCAACGCTCCGGCCAATCCGGCGGAGAGTATAAACATCAGCAACAGCGGGCCATAGTAGTCGAGGTAGTTGCTGTTCATTTTAGTGGCGCTGTTATAATAACGACCCGAGAGCAGCCGGTCAAATGAACTCTGAATTACTTCGATTTTCTCTAGTTTTGTTTGGGTGCATGGGGGACGCGGGTAATCAAGCGCAATGAGCTCTGGCTTCAATACGGACGTCAAAGTAGGGGAACATATCTTCCACGTGCAGACCGAAGATCGTGGGCCGAATCATCCAATCATAGATACGGTGGTGTACCAGAACGGGCGCATCCTGCACCGGCGCGCCTCGAATTACGAACAGGACGCCGACGCCGTGCCTTTTAGCGCTGAAGAGCTGCGACGGCGAGTGGAGGAGCAGCATCGCGCAGTGATTGAGGCGATTCGGTCCGGCGCTCTGGACGCGGAAATTGCTTCTGCGGAAGCGGCGACGCAAGCAGGCCGACCCAGCGGCATTCAAGTGCAGCTACTGAATCCTGGATCGTGGCTTTCGGCGGGGAAAGTCTCGCTCGAGCTGGAAGTTTCGCGTAAAGCGGACCGGCAGCCACAAGTCGGCGCCGCAGTGAGAGCCCTGATCGAAGGAGCGCTCGATGGCGGCAGCCATTCCGGCACCAGCGACAATCAGGGACGCGTGCGCATCCATTTTCCGCTGCCGCCGCTCGGCAAAGGCGATCTGGCGTTGGTGATTCAGGCGCAGGTAGATGCGTCGAAGGACGAGATCCGGTTTGCGATGAGAACGCGCGGGAAGAATCCAACGGACGGCGCGGCGCAATGACGGTGACGATCAATGGCGAGCGCCGCGAGGTGCCCGACGGCATCGCGGTTGCGGCGCTCCTGGAACATTTGGGCATGCCGCGCGAACGCGTGGCCATCGAGCGCAACCTGAATATTTTGCCGCGGGCGGATTGGAAGCAGACGCAAGTGCAGCCGAACGACAGCTTCGAGATTGTGCACTTTGTGGGCGGGGGTTAGCGGTTCGGCTTCGCGGGAGCATTCGCGGCCATGATTTTTCGGGCGGGATCGTTGTCGCAATAGACGCGCCATTCGGCGACGCGTCCGTTTTTCACCACGGCTCTCCACGCAGCTGGAATTTCCCAGAAGTTTTCTCTGGCGAGTTTGCCATTGACGGCGAACGTGCCGCGCGCTTTTCCGAACATCGCGACCAGCTCGCCGTGATCGAATTCGTCCGTTACTTCGATGGCGTAGTCGGGGAACATGCCGAAATAGAACTTCCAGCCCTGGCGCATTTGTTCGGCGCCGCGAAAGGAATTGTTCAGAGCGTCCACGAAGAGGTGGTCGGGCGTCATCAGCGCCACCAGGCCGTCCACATCGTGCGCGTTGATGTTGGCGACGAACGCCATGGCTACGTCCGTTGGGCTGGGTTGATTCATACCTTGTCGCGCTCGCATCGAAGGTGTGCCCCGCGCGTGAGCATATCCAAAATGGCGCACGAAGAGCCAGTGGCTTGTGGCGCGGAGAACCCGTCGCCCGCGGTCGCGCGCTGCTATTTCTTGCGCGTGAGGTGAAACGTTTCGGTCCGTCCCTTTCCGTTGGCCATTAGCGTCCAGGTCTCGGAAAAGTGATCGTTATCCTCGATCTTCAGCGTCATACCGTGCATGTGCATATCGTCGTTGCTGGCCAGATTCGCGGCACTGCTGAAGGCGAACGCAAACTCATTGGAACTCGCCGTCACGGCCGGAGTCTGCAGGTGCGGCTGATTGCCCTTTGAACAATAATGCGTCAACGCCAGGCGATTTCCCTCCGGCGTGTACATCGTCACCATTTGATTGTCTTTGTCGCTCTGAAATGTCTCTTCCAGCGCGGTGTTATTCGAGACCAGGCGGATCGTGTCCTCGACCTGCTTGCGTGTGGGGTCCGTGCCGTGCCATTCGCCCACTAGCGTTTTCAACCGGTCAAACGCGTTCGCGGGCGCCGGTTGTGAACCAACCCGCGAGGCGATAGCGCCCAGCGCCACAATTGCCGCGGCCGAAATGACGATCATCTTGCGCATTGCTCCCTCCTCACGGTCTCGATTGTGAATTTTCAGATCTTCCTACTTCTGCACAGCGTCGGCAAGTTTTTCCAGGCATCCAGTCCAGCCGCGCCGGTAATCACCGCGCTCCTTCGCTCCCGCTGCGCCGAGATCGTGAGTCAGCACGACTTCGGTAGTTTTTCCGCGTTCCAACAGCTCGACGGTGACGACGGTTTCTTCGATGTGATCCATTGCTTTGTGACCGGCAGCGTCGGCGTGGTCGGTGTTCCAGGTAAAGACGATCTTTTCCGGGCGTTTAATTTCAACGAAGGCGCAGCGCTGGATGTAGGTATGGCCGCCCGGCGTGCGTATCTCCAGGGTAAAACCACCACCTACACGGAAGTCGAATTGCAAATATTTGATGATGTGGCCGGAGGCATCGCGGCACATCCAGCGATCCATCTGCTCCTGCTGGGCGAATGCTTGGAAGACTCGTTCGCGCAACGCGGCGATTGTGCGGCGTACTTCGAGTCTGCTGGTCGGGCCTGGAGTTGCTGCTGTCATGATGTTTCCTCCTCAAAGCCGACGGCGGTGTCGCTTTGCCGATTGCTTGCCATGCTCATTGAGGACACCCTCGTTTGCGGAATCTTCCAGATAGCGGGCCAGCGAATCGAGTTGCGCTTCCCAGAACTGGCGATAGTGCTCGATCCAGCTCGCCGCCTCTTTCATCGGTTCACCACGCAGGCGGCAACGATGCACCCTGCCGTCTTTCTGCCGCGAGACCAGGCCGGCGCGTTCCAGCACGCGGAGGTGCTTCGAAACGGCGGGGAGTGACATCTTGTAGGGCACGGCCAAATCGCTGACCGAAGTCTCGCCTTGGCGTGCGAGGCGCGCGAGAATTCCGCGGCGCGTGGCATCGGAGAGAGCGGAAAAGGTGGAATCGAGCAGCGCGCCGGGACACTTAACCATATGGTTTAGTATTGCCGCCCAGCTGAATCCTGTCAAGGAAAAGTTTACGGGGAGAGCATGCTTCGATGTGAACTACAAGCCCGCGAGCAGATGGCCGAGCTTGTCTTTTTTGGTGCGCAGATACGAAGCCGAATGGTGGCTGGTGCGGGGGCGGCACGGAACGCGCTCGACGACGCGGATGCCTGCGCTTTCGAGTTGCGTGACTTTGTCAGGATTATTGGACAGCAGGCGCACGTCGCGAATGCCCAGCGCCTTCAGAGCTTCGGCGGCAAATTCGTAGTCGCGCGCGTCGTCGGCAAACCCGAGCTGGCGATTCGCTTCGACGGTGTCCAGGCCGCCGTCCTGCAGTTCGTAAGCTTTCAGTTTATTGATCAACCCAATGCCACGTCCTTCCTGTGGCAAGTAAAGCAGCAGGCCGGATGGCTCCTTGGCGATTTTGCGCAGCGAAAATTCCAATTGTGCGCGGCAATCGCAGCGCTCGGAAGTGAAGACGTCACCTGTGAGGCATTGCGAGTGCACGCGCACCAGCGGCGCCTTCCGGGATTTCGCGGTGGCGCGCGACGAGCCGTTCGGGGCGCCCGTCGAGGTACCTTTCAACGTACCGTGCTGGATCGCCACCGCCTCTTCTCCAGGCTTGCGTCCTTCGATGCCGACAATTCGGAAGGAACCGAAGCCCGTGGGCAATTGCGCGCTAGCGACGATGCGAGCTTTGCTGAACTTCCCGGATTGTTTTTTGCGGTGCATGGGAAACTTCGATTATAGCAGGGTTCGCAGAATCGGCTTGAGCGCGCGACTTCGCCGGAATTCGCTCCCATCGACAGTGTAGATGGTGCACCATCATCAAGGCTCGGTTAAAAAGTCAGCGGCTAGTGATGAGTGGTTGGTGGCTAGAAAACAGCGTTTCAGACGATCGCGGACGCACCACAGCGCGACAGCACTGAACGCTCGCGTCCCTTTACATCGCTGGCTGCTTTGGCTAACTTAGTCGGTGCGCTGCGCAGACAGCGCTCCGCGAGCGAAATGAACACATTTTTTGGCCCGGAAGAGTTGATATTCGCGCTAGTGCTGAAAGTTGGCTTCGCGGCGTCGCTCGCGGCGCTGCTGGTGCGTTTTCGCTCGTTCCGCAACCTGCTCTTCACCGAAATCCGCGATTCCGACCAGAAAGTAATGTTGCTGCTGTTCCTGACGCCGCCGCTGGCGATTGGCGTGTTTCTGCGGCTGCTGGGCGGCTACCGATTTTTCGATTTGACGCTGGAAGGCTCATTCCTGATGGGCTTGATCGGCGGGCGGGTCGTGGGGCTGCTAGGCGGATCGCTGATCAGTTTGCCGGCATTTGGAAATCACGAATGGCTTTCCAGCCCGGTGGCGGCGCTGGTGGGGCTGATTGCGGGGGTGGTGCGCGAGTCTATGCCGGAGAAAGAGGACATCTGGCATTTCGGTCCGTTTCTTTTTCTCAGCGTGCCGGAGTGGATCTGGAGATTGATTCGCTACGGCAAGGGAAATTGGGCAATGTTGCCGCTGTGGACGTGCGTCGCCGTGACGGTGGGGGAAATAGAATTCGCGGACATCGGCCACGTGCCGGAAAAATGGCTATTTACTTATCGTCCCAGCAATTGGGGCTACTCGCTGTTGGTGGTGATGTCTTCGATGATGTGCGTGGCTATGGCCATCAAGATCTGGAACAACACGCGCATCGAAATGAACCTGGAGCAGAATCAGCAGTTGCTGCTGAAAGCACGCATGGACGCGCTGACCAGCCAGATCAATCCGCATTTCCTGTTCAATACGCTGAACACGGTTTCTTCGCTGATTCGCTTCGATCCGGACATGGCGCGCGGCGTGGTGCTGAAGCTTTCCAATATTTTGCGGCGGCTGCTGCGCAAGCACGAGACGTTCGTCCCGCTGCGCGAGGAACTTGAATTCATTGACGATTATCTGGATATCGAAGTGATTCGCTTCGGCCGGGACAAGCTACAGATCTTCAAGGAAATTGACGAGGAAACCTTGGAGGCCTTCGTGCCCAGCATGCTGCTGCAGCCTATGGTGGAGAATTCTATTAAGCACGGACTGGCTCCGCGCCTGGAAGGCGGACAAATTCACCTGCGCACCCGGCAGGCGAACGGCCGCCTGCTGATCGAAATCGAGGACAACGGCATGGGTATCTCGCCGGAACGCCTGTCCGCGGTGTACGGCGGAGGAATCGGCATCAGCAATGTGCACGAGCGCCTGCGCTTGCTCTACGGCGACCAATTTAAAATGGACATACGCAGCCAGGAAGGGCAAGGCACGCAGATTCATATCGAGATTCCGGAGCTTGCCACGGCTGAGCCCTTTGCAGAGTTGTGATTTCACATTGTCTTGAGTTGCTATGCGGCAACGGGGCGTGACGGCGAAACCGATTTTGCGCCGCGCCAAGCCGGAGCAAAGCGCACGCAACCGCAAAGAGGCCGAGCGACATCGTATCCGGGAGCGAAATGCGCTCGGCGGTCCCAGCCGAGCGAGCCCGGGTAAATTTTGCGGCATGCTGCACAGATAGCGTAGAATGACGGGGCTAAAATCCCTTTCAGTGAACAGGTGGAATGATCGACGACCAGGAAAAAAGCAGCGCGCGGCCCGCAATTATATTGCTCATAGTGGTGTTCCTGGTTGCCGGCTTCAGCGTGAAATACGGATTGCAGACGATGACCTGGGTGGAAGGGAAGCTATGGAGTTCCGATAATCCCTGGCTCGCGAATGTTCCGCAGCCCCTTTCGCAGCCGCTGGCGCCGCTGCCGCCGCTTCCTGGCGCCGCCAAGCCCGCCCAGGTGAAGGCGTACAACTACGAGTTCAATTCGCCCTGGCCCGGCAACCCCACAGTGAAGGGATCGCTCACCTACACGGAGTTCCGCTACGATTCCGGCCCGGTAGTTGTTTTCTTCGATCCAGATTCACAAGTGGACACGATGCACACGCTAAAGACGTCCAACCCCGCCGAATATCAGAAATTCGTAACCGTGTTTGGCGATAAACCGCTCAATACGAATTTCGAAATGTATCAGGCGGTTTACCAAACGACGCCCGCACAGCTCTCGCCGGTGATGACCCCGCCCGACGCGATGAGAATGAACGTGCTGTTGCTATGGAAGCTGTCCTTCGGCCTCGATCTTCCCTGCGACGGCGAGTTTTATTCTTTTGACTGGAGTAATGCGAAGGGGTTTCAGTTCGGCGATCCTGAAAAGAAGGTTCCAGTGGCGGTCCGTGCGTTCGATGACCGCGACCACCAGTTCCGATTTATCTTCACCGCCACCGAAGCAGCCGCTGGCAGAATCACGCAGAACGACATCAACACAATCATGCAGACTTTACGAGTCGAGCCGTTCAGCGAGCGTTGACGGCGCTGGCGGTGGGCTCTACGGCCTCGAGTACCTTCCGGTAGTAGGCCTCATACATTGGAATCACGTCGTTTGCGCAATACTTCGCTTTGGCGTGGATGCGCGCCCGCTTGCCCATGCTTCGTCCGCGATCCGGCCGGGTAAGTATTTCCAGGGCGCGTTCAGCGCCGGCCGCGACATCATGCGGCGCGATCAGGTAGCCGTCCACTCCATCCGTCACGACTTCCGGCACGCCGCCCACGTTCGTCGCGATTACCGGGACTTCGCAGGCCATCGCTTCCAGCGCTGCCAGTCCAAATGATTCCTCTTCGCTGGGCAGCAGGAATAAGTCAGCAAGCCCGAGTTTTTCCTGGACGTCGTCCTGCTTGCCCATGAAAAATACGTCGTTTGAGAGATTTTTTTTTCGCACGATGTATTCGGCCGCGCCGCGGTCTGGCCCATCGCCCATCATCACCAGTTTTGCCGGGATCTTTTCGCGCACCAGCGCGAAGATCTCCACCACGTCGGTGATGCGTTTCACGGGCCGGAAATTCGAAAGGTGCATCAGGATGGGCTCATTGTTCTTGGCCCACTGTTTGCGCGCAGACTGGTCCGCGCAGCGCATGTACTGATCGCAATTCACGAAATTAGGGATCACTTCGATCGAACGCTTGATCTCGAATTCGCGAACGGTGCGCTCGCGCAGGTAGTTCGAAATGGAGGTGACGCCATCGCTCTGCTCGATCGAAAATCGCGTGATGGGCAAATAGCTGCGATCGCTTCCCACCAGCGTGATATCCGTGCCATGCAGAGTGGTGATGAATGGCAGCTTCCTGGGCATAGCCATCATGCGCGCCAGCAGCGCGCTCACCGAGTGAGGAATTGCGTAGTGCACGTGCAGCAAATCCAGCTGCGCTTGCTCGGCCACTTCCACCATTTTCGTCGCCAACGCCAGGGTGTAGGGCGGATGGTCGAAAAGCGGATACGAAGTCACCTCCACCTCGTGGAAATGGATGCGCTCGTGCGCCGAGCTTAGCCGGATGGGCATCGCGTAACTGATGAAATGGATTTCGTGCCCGCGCGCGGCCAGTTCGATGCCCAGCTCGGTAGCCACCACTCCAGAGCCGCCGTACGTTGGATAACAGGTGATTCCGATTTTCATGGGACCTCCCGGCACTGTAACAGTCATCGCGCGCGAGCGGCAAGCCTGGCCGTCTCGGTGGGCTCGCGTGCGTTGGCTTGCGTCAGCTTGCACCGGGGACGGCCGGATGCTAGATTCGCGCCTTCCGGTCTGGTATTAGACGAACCAACAGGTCTTCTCGATGCTGCGACTTTCAGGCAAAGTGGCGTTCATAACTGGCGGCGGCACAGGCATCGGCCGGGCCTGCGCCTTGGCGTTTGCGCGGGAGGGAGCGCAAGTGGCGGTCGCCGGCCGCAGGAGGGAACCTCTCGACAAGGTTGTGGCTGAAATTTCGGTGGCGGGCGGTAAATCGCTCGCGCTAGCCTGTGACGTCACCGAGCGGTCATCGGTGGAGGACGCATTGGCACAGACGGAGAAGCATTTTGCGCGCCTCGATACGATTGTGAACAACGCCGGCGCGGTGGTGGTCGCGACCGTCGAACACACCTCCGATGAAGATTGGGACCGAGTGCTCGCCGCGAACCTGACCGGAACATTCTTCGTTTCGCGGGCCGCGCTGGCCCCCTTGCGGAGGGCAGGTGGCGGCTCGATCGTCAACATCGGCTCGGTGCTCGGTCTGGTGGCGCGCAAGGACCGCGCCGCCTACTGCGCGGCTAAGGCGGGGGTCTCCGGCCTTACCCGCGCGATGGCGCTCGACCACGCCCACGAGAAAATCCGCGTGAATTGCATTTGCCCTACGATCGTGGAGACCGAGCTGGGCATGCAATCGATTCAGCAGACCGGGAACGCAGCAGCCCAGATCCAAAAGCGCATCGCCGAAATTCCCATCGGACGCCTCGGTAAGCCCGACGATGTGGCAATGATGGCCGTGTATCTTGCCTCGGAAGATGCGTCATGGGTTACCGGCGCGTCATTCCCACTCGATGGAGGCCTCACGGCATACTGATATGGTGCGATCTCAATCGTTAAACTCCAAGTCCACCGAGCGCCTGGCGGCCGAAGAGTTGCGCCGGCGTTTGCAGGAGAACAACACCGCGAAGCAATTTGGATTCGCGCTGATCGTGGCGGAGCGCGGCAAAGTCATTCTGCGGATGCACGTGAACAAGAGCCACCTGCAAGTCCACGGCGTGGTCCATGGCGGTGTGCTGGCGGCGTTAGCGGACACGGCAGGGGGACTCGCGACGTACATGGCGTGTCCGCGCGGCACACGCGTCGCGACCATCGAGATGAAAATTAATTATCTGGAAGCCGTCGAGGGTGGCAGCGTCACCGCCGAAGCAATCGTGGTGCGGATCGGCCGGCACGTCGCCGTAGTGGATTGCGATATTACGGACGATGCACGCCGCCTGGTGGGTAAGGCTCTAATGACTTTTTTTGTGGGACCATTCCGGAGGAACCGCAAGAAACGGCCCGCGTAGCGCACGCAGAGGACTCCCCGTCGCGTCCCCGTGCGCGCCTGATCACAAATTATTACTCACAAACGATTATTCGTCCGAGCTGTCCGTCCCGCCCGAACCATTGCTTCCACTGGAACCATTGGTGCCGCCGTGCGCCGCATCTTCACCCTCTTTATATAGATACTTGATGCAGTGCTTGTAAACGAGCAAGTTGGGGCTGCCATAGCGGGTTAGTTTTATGCAGTCGCGGTCGTACCACTCAACGCTACCGCGCAAGATCTCGCCGTCGTTCAGCACCACCGCTACCGGGGTCCGGGATTGCATCTGCTTCACGTAGTAGAAATTTTCCGCGTGAGTTTGTTCAGGCGGCGCGGGTTTCTTGCGCTGCGCACCCTGCGCCGGAACGGCTTGAATCGGACGCGCCGGGAATTGTTCTTTCACATCCGTAAGAGTAGGACGAAAAAGTTTACGGTTCACCATAAGGGCTCCTTGCGATGACTACATCCTGTTATGACTGTGGAAAAACGTTTTAGGTTGCAGATATTTTACAAAAAAACTTTACATCGTCCGGCCGCTCTGGCGGTCACCCAACGAAAGCAGAAGTGCGTCCAGCCCCAACTGGCGGCTAATATTCCGCCTAAGCCGGTTTTCCAGGCGATCCAGCCCTTGGGTGGCCCGCGAGACCCACTCGAAATCTATTTTCCTGCTGAGTGCTTCCAATTCACGGCGTAAATCGGGATTTCGAGCGAGACTGCTCTTCGGACCTTGGGATAGTTCAAGAAGGTCTGTGAGCAAACTATAGAACAGCGTCAGGATATTTTCAAACGATTCCTTTTCTTGTTTGGCGAGCTGGGTGGTCGCGGCGAAAATTTCCGCCGCCTTTCCGCCGCTGATTGTTTTTTCCAGCAGGTTCAGGACGCTGCGGCGCAGGCGCGTGGATTCTTCCAGGTTCAAAGCCAGCGCCATGCCCGGGCTGCCGCTTGAAAGTTGAGCGGCGAGTTTGCGTTCCGGCGCCTTGGCTTCCGTGCGCTCAGCAAGAAACGATTCGATTTGCTCCACTGCGACGGGCGCGAAATGAAATTGCAGGCAACGGGAGCGGATTGTTTGCAGCACGGAGTCAGGAGTTGGCGCCAGCAGGATCAGCGTCGAGCTTTCCGGCGGCTCCTCCAGGATTTTCAGGAACAGGTCGGCATCGTTCCAGCGCATGGTGTGCGCGTCGTCGAGAATGAAAATGCGTCGACGCCCCTGCGGCTTGAAGTACGCGGCGCGTTGCACCGCGCGCAGCTGGCCCACGCGAATCATCGGGCGCGCGACGGGCGCCAGCCGCCGCACGGGGTCGGGCACCAGCAGCCACACATCCGGATGCGTTTCGATAATCAGCGGCATGCGCTCGACCATCGCGGCGTCCGCGCTCTCGCCGCGTTCCGTGAGACCGGCCGCCACCAGCGCCGCGGGATCGACGAGCGCGGCCATGCGCTTGCAGGATTCGCACTCGCCGCAAAAATCATCCTGCAGCCGCTCGCAATTCGCGGCCTGCGCGAACATGCGCGCGAGCGTGTACTTGCCGATGCCGCGCGGTCCGGTGAATAGCAATGCGCCCGGTGCGCGGTCGCGGCGCAGCATCCCGCGCAGCGCGGTGACGATGCGTTCGTTGCCGAGAAATTCGTTGAAGCTCATGGGATCAGCGGCTGGCGTGCAGCGTGGGAAACACGCGCGCTTCGATCGCCGCCAAAATCTCCTTATGAATTTGTTCCGGAGCGCGCAGGGTTCCGGTGTGCTCGTCGTAACATTCGACCTTCACCCAATTGGGTTGGCGCATGAGCTCGTCGTAAACCACCGAAGCCGCGCGCAGATGCGCCAGATCCGCTTCCTGCAGGTCGCGCCGTAGTTCGGTGTACTGGCGTTTGGCCTTTTCTCCCACCAGGCGGTGAGCTTCTTCGACGGGCACGCGAAGGTAGATGACCAAATCCTCGGGCGGCAGCGCGTACACCTGATACTCAAGCTCTTTGAGCCACGCTAGAAATTCGCGGCGCTTTGCTGGCGAAACGCGGGCACCCTGATGAGCCAAGTTTGAGGCGATATAACGATCGGCTAGCAGCGCTTTTCCCGCTGCGAGATCCGATTCTAGCGCTGGGCGTGATTCGCGGCGATCTTCGGCGTAGAGCAGCGCGGAGAAATGTGGATCCACGGATTCCAGCGGGCCGAACTCTCCATTGAGGAAACGCGCCACCAGCTTGCCGAAAAATCCATCGTAGCGCGGGAAGCTTACTTGCGTGAACGCGATCCCTCGCGACGAAAACGCGCGCGCGACCATTTCCAGCTGCGTGCGCTTCCCAGAGCCGTCAATTCCTTCCAGCACGATGAATTTGCCGCGGGCAGGCATTGATTTGAAACACAGTCTAGCATAGGCGGGCGATTCGTCAGGCGTGGCCCGTGGCTGAAGCTAAGAGACAGGTTTTCGCCATGTTAGAATCGCGGCGATGATTAACCAATCGTCGCCGATCGCCGCGAACTGGGCGCAAATTCAGGAGCGCATCGCGCGAGCTGCCGAGCGCTGTGGCCGCCGCGCGAATGAAATCACCGTGGTGGCGGTGTCGAAAACCCATCCGGCCGAAGCGATCGTAGCAGCGTACAAAGCTGGGCTGCGCCACTTCGGAGAAAATCGCGTGCAGGAGTGGGAGTCGAAGCAGCCAAAGGTGGCGGACCTCGACGCGACGTGGCACCTGATCGGCCACTTGCAGAGTAACAAGGCCCGCCGCGCGGCGCACCTTTTTCGGCGTGTCGATTCGCTGGACGATCTGGCGCTGGCAAAAAAACTTCACGCGGCGGCGGATGCGGAAGGGAAGTGCCTGCCGGTCCTGATCGAAGTGCGTCTTGGCGACGAAGAAACGAAGAGCGGCGTGGCCGAAGCGGATTTGCTGGCCCTGGCGACAAGCATCGCGCCGTTCGCGCATTTGGAACTCGCAGGCCTAATGACCATTCCGCCGTTTTTCGATGAGCCTGAGCGCGTACGCCCTTATTTCCGGAGGCTGCGCGAATTGCGCGACGACTTGCGCCGGCGGCTTGGCCGCGCGCTGCCGGTCGTTTCCATGGGCATGAGCCACGATTTCGAAGTCGCCATCGAGGAGGGAGCCACCGAAATTCGCGTCGGCACGGCGCTGTTCGGTCCTCGTGGGTCCGCGACCTGATTCGCCGGGCAGGCCGGCTGGTTTTGCTCTACGTCCTCTATTTCCTTTTCTTTCGGCCCATCCGCGAATGAACTCCGGGACGCGGAACTTTCCTCTTTACCAAGGTCACCAATTTTGCCTTCTTGCGCGATTTCGCCGCGGACGCGCCGCTGCTAATCACGTGCTTCATCAAATCGAGAGTGAATTGATCCATCACCGAGCTAGTGCGCGTCGTTTCATCCACGCCGAGAGATTGGCATTGAATTGATTTGGCGCTGATGGTAAGCCGCAAAAAGCCAAATACATTGTCGTTGTAGGCGATCAGCGTAAGCTGGTTGCCCTTGCCGTCATTTCCCACGGCACCGGGCTGCGGCAACGCACCATTTTTTCCGGTCTTCGGTTTGCTCAAATTGAAGTAGCCACCGTTTCCCGCAACCAAGTAGGGAATTTGCCGTCCGTCCGCCTTCATCACGCGTGTGTAACGTTCGTAGATGTGAGCGTGCCCGGAAAGCACCAGGTCGGGCCAAATGCTCGCGGTCTGGCATGCGGCGTCAATTTCCGCGAGCATTTGCGGGCTGGGAAAATGTTCGCTGCTGATCGTAAACGGCGGATGATGTACCGCCAGAATTAGCGCGAATGGAGCGCTGCCGGATTGTTTACGTTGCGCGGCCGCCGCCTGCAATTGCGCGAGCAGGAAAGCGGTTTGCTGCGTGCCGGCCACTCCGCCGCTCAGGACCCCCGTCGTCTCGCTAGTATTCGAATACAAGCCGATGATCTTCACGAAGGGAGCGTTCAGCGCGAAGTACACGCCCCCTTGCGTCATGGTGGTGCGTGCAAAACCCTTGGCGGAGGGATCCTTTGCAGGCGTCTTCGAGCAAAAATTTTCGTAGAAAGGCTGTAGAGAATATTTTACCGGCTCGCTCGGAAAAAGCACTCCGTCGTGATTTCCGGGAATGGCGAAAATTGGTCCGGCGTAGTCGCGGTAAGGGTCGTAAAACTGATCGTAATAATAACGTTCCTGGCCAAAGAAATAGACGACGTCTCCCAGATGGAAAAGAAACGCGGGGCGCCCGCTGGTGAAATCTTTTCCGCTCAGATCGTCGGTCATCGCATCCGCGACCGCGAACTGGTGCGAAGGCTCCTTGACGCCCCCAGTGTCGCCGACGGAGTGAAGAACGATTTGTCCCGAATTTTGGATTTGCTGTACAACTGTGCTCCCCAGGACATCAGCGAGCGCCATGACGGGCGGATTTTTCCACGGCGCGGGAATCGCTTCGATCACGGGAGTGGCTACTACCGCGGAGTCCGCATAAACATCCTTTGGGTCGAAAGTGTTAAAGTTATCGGGAGACGGTTGGGGATTCGCAAAAGCAAAGCCGGTGCCGGACATAAGTGGCGCCCTCCTTCTCGGGCGAGGAGTCTGATGGGAAACTGGCAAGCATACCTCTACTTGACGTCTCTGAGCCGTTATAAGTTTCGCTGGCTCCGGGGCGCGGGATTGGCGTGAGCCGCTAGGAAATCGTGAGACAAATGGAAATCGCTGCCGGTGACGGAGGCGTGTCATTTTATGTGCAGGTGCAGCCTCGCGCGAGCCGCGACGCCATCGAAGGCGAATATTCGGATGCATTGAAAATTCGTCTGACCGCGCCCCCTGTGGACGATCGCGCGAACGAAGCCCTCGTGCGCCTGCTCGCGGAGCGTTTGAACGTGCCGCGGGCGGCTGTTAGAATCGTGGCCGGCGAAAAGAGCCGCAGAAAACGCGTGGTCGTTACTGGTGTGAAACGCGAACGGGTGCTGGCGCTGCTTTCCGCAGCAAAACGCCCGACGAAGAAAGCGAAGGACTGACGAAATGCCCGATATCAAGGCGATTCAGATTGCATTGCGTGCCGCCAAGCTCGATGGTTGGCTTTTTTGCGATCACCACCATCGCGATCCGATTGCGGGAAATATTCTCGGCCTCGACCCGAACGCCATGGTCACGCGGCGCTGGTTCTATTTCATTCCCGCCAAAGGCGAAGCGCGCAAGCTGGTGCACAAAATCGAGCAGGGAACGTTGGACTCCCTCGAAGGCAAGAAATTTCTGTACGCTGGCTGGGAAGAACTGCACAAAATGCTGCCGAAGGTGCTTTCCGGAAGCAAGACCATCGCCATGCAATATTCTCCGGACAACAATATTCCATATATCGGTTTGGTGGACGCCGGAACGATCGAACTGATTCGGAAGCTCAAGAAAAAAGTGGTGAGCTCGGCGGATTTGGTGCAGAAATTTGAAGCCAGTTGGTCGGAAGAACAATTCCAAGGCCATCGCGAGGCCGGCAAGATCGTGGACCGTATTACGCGCGAGGCGTTCCAGCGCGCCGCGAAATTCGTGCGGGAAGGGAAGCCGCTCACTGAATACGAGCTGCAACAATGGATCGTCGAACAATTCCGCGCGGGCGGACTAAACACCGCGGAGCCGCCCATCGTGGCAGTGCAGCCGAATAACGGCAGTCCGCACTACGAACCAAGGGCAGAAGGTTCACGCCCCATACGCGCCGGAGATTTGTTGCTGCTCGATATCTGGGCGAAGCTGAATCGGCCGGGGAGTGTGTATTACGACATCACCTGGGTAGGCTATCTGGGCGAACGCGTGCCGGACTCCTATGCCAAAATTTTCCGCATCGTGAAAAACGCGCGCAATGCAGCGATTGAATTCGTCAAAGATGCGGTGGCAAAGAAGCGCGCCGTACACGGCTGGGAAGTGGACCGCGTGACACGCGAGACGATCCGCAAAGCAGGTTACGGAAAATATTTCGTGCACCGCACCGGGCACAGTATCGGCCAGGAGGTTCACGGCAACGGCGCGAACATGGACGGCCTGGAAACGCGGGACGATCGAAAAATCGCACCACACACATGCTTCTCCGTGGAGCCGGGAATTTACTTGCCGGAATTCGGATTGCGCAGCGAAGTGAACGTGTACGTCGGCGAGAACGAAGCGCGCGTTACCGGCGCCATCCAGGAAGAAATTCTTCCGTTGCTGGCCTAGGTGACCGTGAACGAAGTCCCCGGGAACGAAGCGGCGTTCGGCGAAGCGCCGGTGAATCAAACAACAGGGAGTCAAGCCGCCGGCAACGACGCGCTTGTGGAGCAACCGCCGGCGACCTACACACCTGCTGCCCACACGATTGCTCCCTCGCGTTCCGTCGCGGCAAGTGCCGGTCGAGCCGCGCTCGCGCTGCTAGCGGGAATAATGGCGTGGCTCGTACCGGGCCTCGGGCATCTGCTGCTGGGCCGCTGGGGCCGCGGGCTCCTGTTCTTCATCGCGGTCGGCGGTTTGGTGGTCACCGGCTACCTGCTTCGTGGCAACGTTTTTCCTCCACGTTCCGGAGATCCGTTCGGCACGCTCGGTTTCCTGGCGGACGCCAGCACCGGTGTCTTCTATTATTCTTCGCGGTTCTTCGAGGCCGCCGGACCAGACGTCTCGCGCGCCGCGGGAGATTACGGCACGCGCTTCATCGCCGCCGCAGGAGTAGTAAACGTGCTGGCAGTGTTGGACGTGATCGAAATCACAACGGGCAGGAGGAGCTGAGTGAATTGTGGCGCGTCCATAGTCATCAACAGTGCGCTGCGGCTCAGCCATCTCGGCGCGATGCTGCTGTTCGCGCTGCTGGTTTCAGTGGCGCTGGCGTGCCTGACGCAGCGCACCAGAGCGGGCGGCGTCAAATATGCGCTTTGGTCTTTTGCGCTTTTCGTGCTGGTCGGCGTAGGCGTGGCTTGGCTGATGTATCCCATCTCACGCTGAAGAATTCCGTAGTGGCGC
This sequence comes from Acidobacteriota bacterium, assembly GCA_013289695.1. Classification (GTDB taxonomy): domain Bacteria; phylum Acidobacteriota; class Terriglobia; order Acidiferrales; family UBA7541; genus Palsa-295. The sequence goes on along the minus strand of JABCZK010000002.1, from coordinate 105,259 downwards.
AAGTGACGGAGCGCGTGCAAGCAAATCGTTCCGGCGCGATGCACCAAGTGTGCCAGCAACCCGTCGCTGCGCGCCACGTCGAGCGCGCCGGCAGTTCGTTCCCACGCAACGCACCAGACGCGCCCAAAGTTTGACAGTTTTTTTCCGCGGATGTTACAGTCGAACAGGCGCCGAGGTAGCTCAGTTGGTAGAGCAGCCGATTCGTAATCGGCAGGTCCCCGGTTCAAGTCCGGGCCTCGGCTCCATCCAACCTTCAGCTAGAGAAGCAGTTGCGAGGCTCTAGTTTGGAAGGGTACCGCTGTTTGTTGCAAGGTTGAGATCACTCTTTGTTTCTTGATTAAGTTGCCATCGCAAAAACCAGTATTGTCCTACTCCGACGCAAGTAAAGAGAACGGCAAAGACTAGGACAGCCGTCGCGAAGACAGATCGGAAGCTTTTCGACGTGCTCACCCCCTTTTCAGGGCGCGGCCCGATTGTAAGTTAATCGCCATCGGTCGAAACAGCGCGAGCCGAATGCGGGGAATGCTATCGGAATGAGTCAAGAAGGGTCAAGCTTGTTGCAGGTCAGTGCTCATCCACGTCAGCGGTGTGCTAAAAATATCTGATTTCGGAACGCGCTACCGGGCTATATCCAAGCGTGCTGATTCAACAATTTACGGCGGCGTCTTCGGAGAGGTTTTTGGAACGCCCGAGTCTTCTGGCGTCTTCCATCGATGCGCACCGACTCTCTGTGCGCCGTCACTCTAAACATTATAGTAGGACCACGATTGGCACCGTGCTGAGGAACGCATTCTGGACCTCGGCTGCGGCTACGACTTGCTCACTGACAAGTTCGCCTCAATGGAAAGCTGCGTCACCCCCAGGCGATGCCAGCGCACCGCAGATCGATGCTGCGGGAAGGCTGGGCCTCGACGCCCGCGTAATGAACGACGAAGCGACGCATTGGCCGCACATTTGAAGAAGAAGCTGTGAAAAAACCTAACCTCTTAAATGGCTTTGAAAACTTTTCTCAATTAGAAGCTCTGTGAGCGATTATTCGGACATCGCTAGATATTTTCCTTGTCCAAAAATGTGCGAAAAACAAGGCAAATAGGTTTTTTCACGGCTTCAGAAGCACTTTTCCGGTTAATGCGTCAGGACTTGGCCAGCAAACCGCTATCTTCGGCCAAAAAATCCCATCGACCACAGCAGAATCGGGAAACACACGGCCGTTGAAATCCAGCATAAACCAAAGAGAAAACTTAGTTTGCTATCCGGATAAAGCCGCTTGTGTTTCTGTCCGGCCGTGAGGTCCCAAGCCCATGAAGGGATGCGCTCTTTTTCCGTCAGTTTCAGGTTGATTTGGTCAACCATCACTAAGGTAAGCATGTTTGCCGTGAAGGCAAAACCTCTACCGATTGCGATAATAGCGAATGCGAGCGCAGAGAACGGCATGGCCCAAAAAAGCAACAGAGGAAGCATAGGCAGTGACGCGACCGCGCGATTCGGCGACGACGGCTGCGCCTTGTTGAATTGCATCGCTTAGTTCGCCCCCTCGGTCGTGTCCGTGGACTCGCACGCAGAGATCGTTGCAGGCCACGAGGTCCCGCAACTGCATGCGCGAGGCAAAGAGCGCGCTTCGGTCCGGCATTTCGCAAAAATTCTATCCCGAATGTTGCAGGGACGGAAACTCATGCGAACAGGCGTACTCGCTCGCGATTGTGGCACGTCCTATTGAGTGTAACGAGAACCAATGCAAATGGGGCTGCGGCAGCCGAAGGGAGATGAAAATGATCAGACTGCATGTAAGTGGATATACGAAAGTGCTTACCGTATTGTTTCTGTTTGCGGCGCCGGCTTTTGCACAAGACGCTGCAGGCACTGCGGTCGCTCCGGGAGGTTGCGGCCTGGACAACGCCAAATTCGAAGTGAAAACCGAAAAGCAGCACCCGCTCGGTCAGCCGCAAGCGGGCAAGGCGCTGGTTTATCTCATTGAGGACGATACGGAATACGGCTCATTCCCCCGACCCACCGTCCGCGCGGGCGTAGACGGCGTTTGGGTGGGAGCGACGCATGGCGATTCCTATTTTTCCTTTACCGTGGACCCCGGCGAGCATCATCTCTGCGCGAGCTGGCAAACAGAGGTGGCTTTGGGCCACGGCCACCCGACTGCGGCCGCCCATCTCTCGGCGGAAGCCGGAGTCGTGTACTTCTTCCGCGTGAAAAACAAGTGGACGCGCGACTTCGGATTCCTGGGTATGGATTTCCAGCCGCTCGATCCCGACGAAGGCCAGCTTATGGCCAGCAAATTCTCGTTCAGCACTTTCCATCCGAAGAACTGACGGTTGACCGCGAGCGTGCGGCGACGATGGTCGAGTCGCCGCACGGAGTCGGAGACGACCCGCGAGATCACGATAGGCCAGATTCCCTCGAAGAAGCGGGTGAACCGCATCTGCGAGACGATTAGTGAAATGACCGGACGGGATCAAACTCTACTGGACCAGGGGATGGTGGTAGCCAAGCTCAACCGCACGATAATTGGATGGGCCAACTACTTCTGTCTCGGGCCAGTCAGCAAAGCCTATCGGGCGGTGGACACTCATGCCTGCAAAGGTTGCGTCAGTGGCTGCGTAGAAAGCACAGTATTTCGTGGCAGGTGAGCCAGAGGTTCTCGGACGCCGTTATCCACGATAAGCTGGGCCTAGCCCGTCTCACCAGACGGACCCGCAGTCTTCCGTGGGCGACATCGTGAGACTTTCTCCGAGAGCCGGATGTGGGCAATCCGCCAGTCCGGTTCGATGAGCGGGGTGTGAAGACGGCAGCATGGTCCAGCGAGTGAGGCACCGACAGACGAAAGAGTCGGCAACGGATAGGCTGAACCTAACCCACCGCGCCACACCTCGACTCCACCAATGAGGGCTAGCTTCCGGTAAGCGTTAATCAGTTGACGCCCGCTTGCCGCCGGAGAGCAACTTGCGAGTCAGAATCGCGCCCGCAACTCCACCTACCGCAATTCCTACTGCGATTGCCAGGACGTATGTTCCGATCACTGCTAGACCGGACCATTTCATAGTTGGGTCTGCGGCCTTCGCAGCGAAATAAAGCACAGCCGTCGATAGGACAAAGGACGTCAGCGTCGCGGTCGTCGAAACAATGACGGCATACCATCCAAGCCTGCGATATTGTGGCAGGAAAAGCAGGACGATAAGCGCCTCGTCGCAAGCGTGAACGGGCCCGTATATATAGACCCGAGAGGCAATCCGTACGACGTCGATGGTGTCCGAGGGGAAGTGGACAAGGCGATAGAAAGAGTTGCCAAACTGAACGATTCCACGCAGCACCAAAGGTGAGCCTGCCGTCAACTCCTGATTTGTCGTAACCGGACAATGAGGGCCAGTTTCCGATTAATGCGTTAGGCAGTAGCCCATTAGGTGGTGATACTCCCTGTTCTCGATACCTATCCGGAAACGAACCAGTTTTCGATTGATCAGGCACTTCGTCCGTGTAGTGGGTAATGAGCGCTCGTTCCAATAGCTGTGGCTCGACATCGACCAGTTGCCTAAACTCGACGAGAATATGAAAGTGCGTCAGGCTTGCCACTGGATGCAAACTCCCGCTAGAAGTTAGCAGGCGCTAGGGTATCGGGCAGCCCGTGCCGGCGCCGCATGCGACGGTGTAGCCCGAAATCTCGAATTGATTCGTGCCACCCGCGCCGGTGTCATTCTGAGAGATACTTACCCCGACGGTCGAGCCTGGGTCGGCATACAAGCGCATCGGTTGGGTGACGATCCATTGGTCGAATCCGGAAATGGTGTCCACAAAGTTGAGTGGAAGCGCGCAGGCCATGGCGGTGCCGCCTGTGGTCACCGCGATGATGCCAATGGCTTTGAACCCGGGGCTGAGAAAGGCGTCGATCGAGACAGTCTCGATGACCAGCTCCTCGCCAGAGGGCACCGAGAATGAAGCATTGCAGACGCCGCTGCCCGGAGCGACGGTACAAGTCAACCCCGTGGACAACCCCGCGGCGAACGGATGGTGGGCAGCGTTATCGACATCGCGGACATAGAGGGGAGCGCCGCTCACATTGCTCACGCCAAGCGAAGAAGGGAAATTTCCGAAGTTCACCGTCCCGCTTACGGCCTGCGTCGAGGGGAAGTTGCCGACGTTCACCGGCAGTGGCGTATTCACTACTGTGACCCCCGGGCCTTCTGCCGCCGCGACTACCGGGTGCCCCGGAAGAGACGACAGGACAAAAGCGACGACACCTAGGCCCAATGTCAAAAGCATAAACCTGCCGAAATATCTCATGGTACCGCCTCCTCACAGCTTCTCGATGTGCGAGCGTTGGCGACTCTCTATCTATACAATCGGAAACGGCGAGGAAAAGACGACAAGGGCGAAGAGAATATTCTTGCCGACAAATGCACTGAAGTGGTGACCACCGCGGGTTAAGGCCTTACTGCTCTATGGCCTTGCCACAACGTGACAGAGTGTCCATCCCGTAATGGATGGCGAGATGCGAAAAGGGACTGGGATTGTTGGTGGAGTCTTAGTTGGATTTGATGATGTCGGCGTACCGGTGGGTGCCCTTCGCGTTTGCTCAGGGTCAGTCGCGCCGCTAACCTGAAGCTATTCCGAGTCAGAAGGCTGTCGGGACATTCTGGCTTGATAAGTCCTGGTTTGTCGTAACCGGAAAAGTCAAATTGCCTGAAATCCACTTGGACGGCGTTTATCAGGCATGTGGAATAGGGATATTCCTAATTATGCAAATCCGCCGCAGCCGGACGCTAGAGGTAGACAGGGTGACCGACCAGAGCGAGAAGCATAAGCAATGAGAGGGTCGCTGATTCGTAGTGGTCGAGATCCTCGGAAACTTCGATGATGCCGGGAGCGAGTGGTTGGTACCCCATGTTCATTTCGCGAGCTCCCGTTTCTCGGCTGGTTGCCGAGAAGAATTTCTCTACCGCTGGACGAATATCTTTGTCGTCGGACAGGTACACAAGCGAAGCGGTCTTTGAAGTGGCCGGATTGAATTTGAATGTGAATCCAATGGCCTGCTTGTCTGCTACGGTCTGGGAATTCTCGCCCCAAAACGGCGAGCTCGGATCGGTTTTCATACCTTCACGGTCAAAATGACGGAGAGTCCAGAATTCGGCGTGAGTGTCGGCGTATTCCCATTCGGGTAGCGTTGCGGGCAGAGCGCGCGGGCCAGTTTTTCCGTCGATGCGGAGAAGGACTTCACGCAAGTAGGCTTCGCTGGTTGCAGCGATAGCGATATTCGGTTTTGGAAATGTCACATAGGTAGCCCAAGTGTCTTCTTCGAGTTTTTCCCGAAACACCGTCACTTGGTGTCCTTCAATTTTCTCGGTCTTAAAGATTTTCTTTGCAGCGGATTTTAGAAAGGCCTCGGTGTCGGTGGTAATGTCGTGATCGAAAATTGCGATGTCACAACCTTGATAAAGCCCGATACCGAGCCCATGCGGCGCCCCGAAATTTCGGCTGCCTTCGATGGCCAGAAGGACCTTCGCGCGAAAGGACGATGGCCCAAAGGGCGATTTCTTTGAACCAAACATTCCGAACAGTGAGAGTGGAAGAGATCGAAAGCCATTTTGAATTTCGGCCGCTTCGCTGGGCTGAGCGGTCGGCTGGGCACCGCTGGCGTTATCCTGAGCATCGTCATCTACCATCTGCAGATCGGGGAACGGGAAGGGGCCGTTTGCGGCGACCACCGATTCGGTGTTCGCGGGCAGCCAGGAAAGAGCTTGCTCGACGAGCGGTGCCGGCGGCTGGGAAGGACCCGTGTAGCTGGCTTGCAAATCAGGCAGCTGTGCGGGTGACGTCGCCTGAGTGGCCGCTTCAGATTCCGGCAAACTTCCCGAAGCTGGCACCGAATAGAGCTGCACAATTCCGCCGGATTTTACCGCGAGCAGAAGTCCGTCGGACGAAAGAGCCAGGGGGCCACCGCCAGACCGAGTGTCCCCATAAGGAGTGAAAAAATCTGGACTACCGTTGGTATGGCGCGAGACGTCGAGGGTGAGTATCGGCGCGTCGCGATCGAGACTGAAAACTCTAGCGTGAACAACGTCGGGAATGTTATTTCGGCCTACGCCCCAGCGCATCGCCGGAACCGCATAGCGATGTCCGTCCCTCGAGCCAACGATTGGGCCAGAAGACTGCTCCAGTCCAAGGTCAAATTTCCGAAGAACCTTGCCGTCAGTCGAAACGGCCATGACATTTTGTACGGCGCCACCGCCGAGCACGGCGAGGGTATCGGGACTGAGAAACTTGGGGGCGTTAACGTCCGAGCCGAACCACGGGCGCGGGTCGGCGTCGAGAAGTTGGATCGAAGTCGAGCTTCGGTTACGGGCAATGATTTGCTCGCCCCACAAAGCTTCGTCCCTATGATCGGGAGTCGAGGTCCAGGATTTGACGGTCGCGAGGCGATCGGTGTCGATGATCTCTAATTTCTGCGTCCACCGCCCGTCCGTCTGCTTGGTTTCGAGCAGCAAAAGTGTGTCCCCGGCAGGACTCGCAATGATGTCGATTCCGTAGCCGATTTTGCGCCAGGTGATGCATTTGAACGAAGAGGAGTACAGCGCAAGGGTGTCGGCGTACCGGACGACGAAACGGCCGTTCGTAGCGGGAAAGAAATTCGCCAGGGAAACGTATTGGTCGTTGCCCGGCATGATCCAACTCATTTTCTTGATAAATTCATGAGTGGCGGAATTAAAGAATACGGCGACCAAACGATAAGGGTCGGTGGGTAGTGGTTTGCGGTCGGCGGTCGCTCCCGGTGGATCTTCGTGTACGACAAAATACGCCACGAGAGTTTCTGAATCGGTGAAAACGACTCCTTGATTGTAGGTTGCGCCGCCCCAGTTGTCGGCGTTGGATAGTTTGATTGGCGGACGCCCTTGGTAGCCGAATTGAGCGAGATCAATCGTCCAGAGCGGTGGAGGATTGGCAGGCACTGAGTGATCTGCGGAGCGAGGGTGCGGCGTTGCGAGCGATAAAATTACGACCAGAATTACGGCGGCGGCAATCGCAAATGGTGGGAGCACCGTTTTCTTGAGGTTGCGAGTTCTCATAATTAGCTCTTATATAACAACGCGGGTTGGCAGGGAAGTTCGGGAAATCAATTCGAGAGGCGGTCTCAACTTCCGGCGCAATTCCAATATGAATTATTTCGGAATCATTCCGATCGTCCCCAGCCAAGTCTCCACCAACTCGGGCCATCCCGTTATCGGAAGCTCCGTCCGTCGCAACCCAAACGCATGCCCGCCCTGCGCATACAAATGCATCTCCGCGGGAACCCCGGCCTTCTTTAGCGCGATGTAGTACGCCAGCGAATCGTCTACGTTGTCCACGTGGTCATCCTCCGCCTGCAGCAAAAACGTAGGCGGCGTCTGGCTGGTGACAGGAATATCGGGATTCAACGAAAGTTCTTTATCGGCATTCGCCGGATGAGGCACCACAAACTTCTTGGCGCTCTGGTTGGCATCCCATTCCGCCGCGGAAAGTGACAGATGTCCCGGATAAATGGCCACCGCAAAATCCGGGCGGCAGCTTTCTTTGTCGGCAGCATCGACAGTGGGGTACAAACGCTTCGCAAAATGCGTGCTGATCGCAGCTGACAGATGCCCGCCAGACGAAAACCCTAGCACTCCAATCTTGTATGGATCGATCTGCCACTCCGCCGCGTGAAAACGCACCAGCCCCAGCGTCCTCTGCGCATCTTCCAATGCCATCGGTGATTCCGGATACGGCCCCGATTTCGGATATGGCGCCGATTTCGGATACCTTTCGTCACCCGGCACACGGTACTTCAACAGCACACACGTGATCCCTTTGGCCGTCAGCCAGTCACAGACCTCCGTGCCTTCCAGATCAATGGCCAGGTCCTCATAGCCGCCACCGGGGAAGACGACGACCGCAGCCCCCGTATTTTTCCCCGTTGGCGAATAGACCGTCATCGTCGGCTGCGACACGTGGCTCACTCCCACGGCCGGCCTGCCGGCAACCAGGAATTCCTTCCCCGTCGTCTTAGCGACCTCCGGCTCCGCGACGGGCTGCTGATCAGGCACAGCTCCCGGCCATATCGGCACTTGCGTATGACCCGGCGACGGCTGCCACGTAGTCTGCTGCGCGCTTCCGCCGCCAACCGCAAACACTACACAAAGAGCAAAGATCAAGAGCTTCATCACAATCCCCGCAGCTCAATATAACCCGCCACTGCCAGAACTCGTTGATCGGAAAATGTGAAGAGTAATCGAAACCCTAACTCCTGATTAACGCTTATGCAATCAAGTGGAATTTCGGCCAAAAGCAGATGTTCGGTTACGCTTATCAGACTTTGCTGCTTAGCCGGGCACTCCAAGTTGGTTCTGACGAAACTCAACTGCTGACATGCATAGTGAACCTAATCCCATCGCCATGCGTACCATAAATGGCGCGCAGGAGGTCGGCATGAGAAACAAACTTCAACTGCTCGCGATCGCTGGGTTCGTAAGCACTGTTTTTGCGTTCGCGCAGCGCGAGCAGGCTCTGGAAATCAAGCGCCTCGACGGCAGCACGATCAAATCTTCTGCAGTCGACGCCACTGTTGCAAAACTCATGAAGGCTGCCGAAGTTCCGGGGCTCGCGCTTGCTCTCTTCAACGGCGGCAACATTGCCTATTTGAGAACGTACGGTGTTCGCGACGAACAGAAGAACCTGCCGTTGACAGTGGATTCGGTGATGTCCGGGGCATCATTCACAAAAGTCGTTTTTGGCTATTTGGTGCTGCAACTCGCCGATCAACACACGCTCGATCTCGATAAGCCCGTCTATGAATACTTGCCCAAGCCACTGCAGGAATACCCGGATTACGCGGATTTGGCTAGTGATCGGCGGTACAAACGAATCACCGCGCGGATGTTGCTCAGCCACACCAGCGGTTTTGCCAATTGGCGCTGGGTCGAAGACGACCGGAAGTTGAAAATTCATTTTGAGCCAGGCTCGCGCTACGCCTATTCGGGCGAAGGGATCGACCTGCTGCAGCTCGTTGTGGAAGCTGTTACCGATCAGCCCCTCGAGAAACTCATGCAGAAACAGATCTTTCAACCGTTCGGAATGACGCGTTCGAGCATGATTTGGCAGCCAAGTTTTGAACGGGATTACGCGAACGGCTATGACGAGTATGGGCGTTCTCTCGGCGCGCAAAAGCGCCCCAAGGCCGACGCGGCCGGTTCCTTGCTGACCACGCCCCACGATTTCGCACTCTTTATGCAAGCGGTCATGCAAGGGAAAGATCTATCGAAACAAATGCGCAACCAGATGCTCGTGTCTCAAATCCAGATTCTATCCAAGCATGAATTCCCGACCCTAGACGATGACACCACCGAGCAGAACAAGCCGATCCGGCTGAGCTATGGTCTTGCTTGGGGACTCTATTGGACGCCGTATGGCGAAGCATTCTTTAAGGAAGGACACGACGACAGCTGGAGAAATTACACCGTCTGTTTTTCTAAGTCTGGCGATGGAATTCTCATCATGACCAATAGCGGAAATGGTGAAGGTATCTACAAAGCTCTGTTGGAGACGTTGCTCGGCAATACCTACACGCCGATCGAATGGGAGGGCTTTACTCCCTATGACCAACTCCCGCCGCGGCCCGCGCTGAAACAACATACGCAGATAAAAGTCGATCCGAATATCTTTCAGAAGTATCTTGGGCGCTACGGAAATCCGCCCAATCTGATCCTGATCGTGCGCCAGGAAGGCGATCACATCTCTGTACAGGAAAATGACGAACCCAAAGAGGAGTTATTTCCCGAGAGCGAAAGGGACTTTTTTTCGAAGACCGCGGACGACGTTTTCACATTTGAGATTGACAACCACGGCCGCGTCACCAGAATGGTTCTGCACACCGGCGGTCGGGATATCCCTTTGAATCGAATTGACTAAAATGAGTAACGGGCAATATTCGATTTACTCAGTAGCGCTCAAATATCCTTGCCAATTTTGCTCTGCGAGTCAAATTTGAGTCTCCTCGAAGTTCTCCACGCTCGCTCATCTGCCGACTATGTTCCTGCGCACGAGTGAGCTCCGCGAATTTGGGATCTCCGTTCGTTGCCTGTAGCCGCCACATTTCACTTGAGTCGGCCGTAAATTTCCGAACCAGTTTTTGGAGCCAGGTGTGGCTGACGCCAAGCTGCCGAGTCCAATTGCGACCTGACGGCTTTTTGCCGCGGCAGATGAACCACTGAAACACGAATCGCCTGATCATCCGACTCTCTTGTTTGCTCCGCCAGGGCCGGGGTGGACGCCACTTCGCCCGCGAGCGAATCTCCTTCGCCTGGCGCCAGTATTTCTTGCTTTGCCATTTGTGCAAATTCTTGAGGTAGAAGCTCAGAAGTTGGTGCGAAGTGCCGAGTTCGCAGGCCAGCGCCCGCAGCGACGGTCGCACAAACGCCGGCGTTCGTTTCCACTCTGCGATGCTCGCGCGAAATCGAGTTCCTTGAGATTCCGCCTTAGGCTTTCGTCCTCTCATGGCCGACTCTGAACATAAGGGCTGGACGACAGATACTTGGTCGCTCCTTGGGGCTCTGGGCTCGCGACCGTAAACTTTACAGTTAATTCCGAGGCGCGTGCGTCGAGTGCGTATGCACGGGTTCCCACGGTTCAGCGCAGAGCAACGGTTTTCAAAACTGCACGTCCGTTCCACCCAACCCAAAATCAATATTCTCTGATGTGGTGTCTCTGAATTGTCGCCGTTCACTTTGAGCAACATCAAGCGACGTTGTTACGGGCGTCCTGGCCATCCAGAGCGCGACTTTTTTGTTGTAAATTACGTTGTAAGTTGCGCAAAGGACTGTGCCCAAACTAAGCCGAAGAACAGAGAGTGAGCGGGATTCAATATGAAGGGGATGGAGCCGAACTTGCCAATTCGTAATCGGCAGGTCCCCGGTTCAAGTCCGGGCCTCGGCTCCAGATTTTGTAACCTACTTCCTTTCAATCAGTTCACTTCGCCATTTTCTGTAGCCGCCGAAAACTCGGGAACATTAGGGAACAATACGCCTGCCACCTTCTCCACGGCACGTTTTTGTGATTCGGGCAGCCGCACGGCGCCTCGCGGTGTGTTGAAGGCGTCCACGGGAACTTCCCGCAGCCTTTTCCGCGCGATAACGGAGACGTGTACAGCCCCGCATCGAATTGGCCGTTCATTCTTGTCGAGCATGACCTGGAACACCTGCGGACGGTGATGAGCCGCGCCGTGGCACTGAGCTGCCGTGAGCAGCCCTGCATAATATTCTGTGTGTCGCCGCTGCATCAGTGCAGGAACGAACTGGTCAGCGGGTAGGCTGCCAAGCTTCTTGTACTCCGGCGGCACAGTCGCGTTACCGGACATTTGCTTTTGGCCGAAATTCAACTTGATAAGCGTTAATCATCCAAGTAGAACATCCTCAAGTCACTTTGCAGCACAGAGTACTTTACAGAAAGAAGAGTGGGTGTATCTTTGAAATACCAGCCGTTGATGTTCTGGAGGCAAAGTGTTCATGGAAACCTCGCATGCGATGCAATCGCCCGGGACGGGCGCACCAAATCCCGGCCCGTTTCGGACTTTCTTTGCCGAAGCAGTCCGATACTGGGAACCCCGTCGCTTTATTTACAATTTTGCACTGTTAGCTGTGTCTATTGGTTGGTTCGCTGTGGCGTGGCCGCATTTTCGCTCAGCCCTAGCCTGGTCTTCACTTCCTCCTCTCGCGGTCCTTGCGTTGCTCGCAAATGTTTGCTACTGCGCCGCATATCTCGTGGACATTCCATTGCAGCATTCGTCCATTGGCCCCGTTTGGCGGCGCTGGCGCTGGATACTGTGGTTGACTGGAACGCTCTTCGCGATTGTCTTGGCTAGTTATTGGATAAATGACGAGATCTATCCATCCGTTCACTAATATCCCAAAAAACCCGCAAACTCCTGCGTAGTCGCGTTGCCGGACATCATTGAGGATCGGCCGATTTCACTTAATTGTACGGTAAATCAATCAGGCACTGCAAAGTCGGAAGAGCGGTGGTTCGCCTCGGCCGTCGCGGAAAGACCAAAATGTGTGCAAAAGTGAACAGTCATTTTTTCACTCCCCTGCTATAAGTCCTGTCTCCCTGCATCCCAGTCGCATCAGGAGGATTAGGACATGCGAATTTTTGGAACAGCTCTAGCAGTCCTGTCGGTAGGTATGTTCGGCGCCATGCTAGCCCCCCTCGCATCCGCCGACTCCCTCAATTCCGCGGACAATTTTGCGGTCCTGGCGGGCACTACAGTAACCAACGTTGACGCGACCATCATCACCGGCAATATGGGTGTCTCCCCAGCGTCCGCATGCACTGGCTTTGTCGCCGGCACGGGCTGCACTCTGGGTGCCGGCATCGTGAACGGTACAGTGGATTTGGGTAACGCAATCGCGCTGCAAGCACAGAAAGATCTCACCACTGCCTACACTACGGAAAGTCTCCTGCCGAGCACGGGCGCAATCACTGGTGGTAATCTCACCGGATTGACCCTCGGCCCGGGCGTCTATACTGTTGGCGCGGCAACCAGCAATTTGACGGGAACGCTCACTCTCACCGACCATGGCGTCGCAGGTTCCATATTCGTCTTCCAGATGTCCAGTACGCTGATCACTTCGCCCGGCTCCATGATTAATGTGGCCGGCCTCTCTCCCTCTGACCAAGTGTTCTGGGTGGTCGGCAGCACCGCGACTCTCGGTGACAACACTGCCTTCGATGGGAATATCCTCGCGCTCACCAGCATTTTCTTCGATCCCGGCGCCACCGATCTCTGCGGTAGAGCCCTGGCGCGCAATGGTGAAGTGACGTTTGCCGGACAGGACGCGACTTCCAAGATTGAGAACCAGGTCGATTCCACCGACTGCACTGGTAATTTGGCCGGCAGCAACGGCTTGAACGGCATTACTGCCGCAGGCACAGGCGGCGGTGGTGGAGGAACCTCCGTCCCGGAACCCGGCACATGGGAGCTTTTGCTTGCGGGCGCCCTCTCGATCCTGTGTTTCTCCGGCTTGCGCAGGCATAAACAAAACTCCAGATCGTTGGACTTCTGTTAGAAATTCGCGGGTGGCGCGGACTTCGGTATGAAGCTGTGAAAAAACCTAACCTCTAAAATGGCTTTGAAAACTTTTCTCAATTAGAAGCTCTGTGAGCGATTATTCGGACATCGCTAGATATTTTCCTTGTCCAAAAATGTGCGAAAAACAAGGCAAATAGGTTTTTTCCTCGGCCACGCACCGGGGGTCGCTAAGCGAAGTAACAGTTCGATGGGACAGCTGTAGAGACGCTGCGTCTAAACCCGCGCCCTCGCCCTGCCTGCGGCAGGCAGGCGTAGGTGCGGCACCCGCAAATTCAACGGCGTTCGTTTGGCTTATGTGGAAGGGCTTGGCACCCGCCCCAGCAAATTTCCTCATCCTCTGTGCGGCGAGCCAGATAGGGTCCTGACTGCCCACTTCCAATGACAATGGCAGCAAAGTTTTTTTCATGATCGGCTAACCGTCATCGCGGTCAATCCGGACGCTGCAGCCTCACAAATCGATGACGACATCGCTCGTCGGCTGTGAACAGCAGACGAGAAGGTTGCCCGCAGCCGGGTTGTCGAGTGGCTGCGGGTCGTAGACAACCGCGCCCGAGACCAAACCGCTCTCACAGTTGTGACAAACACCGGTGCGACACGCCCAACGAACCGGGACATCACACGCCTCGGCCATTTCCAGGATGCTCGCGTACCGCGACGCGCCCCAGTGCGCGGAAACGCCGCTGCGCGCGAACGACACCAACGGGCCAGTGTTTGCCTCGTTGCTAGGCGGATGCGGAGCTCGCGTCATTGCGCCGACGACGCCAGGGGTCATGGACTCGCTGCCGTTGAAGATCTCGATATGAATACGCTCTGGTGCCACGCCTAAGGCCGTGAGCGCCTCTTTCATGTCCGCCATGAATTGGGCTGGGCCGCAAAGGAAGACATCGGCGTCTCGTGGCAGTCCGAGTTCGTCGAAAACCGATTGCGAGAAGCGACCCGTCGCGTTGAAATCCTCACCCGTTTTGTCGTTTGATTCCGGTCTGGTGTAACAGATGTAGCTGTGGCCGTTCGCTAGCGCGCCCATCAGGCGGCGCACTTCGCCGGCGAACGGATGATGCTGCCCATCACGCGCTGTGTGCAACCACAGGACCTGACGTGTAGAGCCTGCCGCCGCGAGTGCGTGCAGCATCGCTAGCACGGGTGTGGCGCCGATTCCGGCACTGAGCAGTACGATCGGCCGCTCTCCCGGCTGCAGAATAAAACTTCCGCGCGGCGAGCTGACGTCGAGGCGACCGCCCACACGGAGATGCTCTCGCAGGTGGTTTCCAGCCGCGCTGCCCGGCTCAATCTTCACGCTAATTCGATAACGCTCGCTCGAAAGTGGACCCGAGAGCGAGTAGCTGCGAAAAAGCGTGGGGCCGCCGGCGGCGGGCTGCATACGCACGACCACATACTGACCTGGCAGAGCCGCAGGGAGCTGGTTACCGTCAGCGCTCTGCATGGCAAACGAGAGGACGTCCGCGGACTCGCGATCAATTGAGGTGACGACGAGCGACTGGAATCCTGACGATGCCGGATGCGCAGCCGCGGCAGGGGCGAGTCCCGCGTTTCCCGTTTCCGCCCCGTTTTGCTCACTGTGGAGTAGCGCTTCAAACGAACTGTGCCATCCGGGCGAAAGGGCTTCGATTCGTAAGGCACGCTCCAGACGATCACGTGCATGATTGGGCAAATAGAGGAGCGCGTCGATCTCGGCGACGGTCATGCGCTCCGCCGCCTCTCCCACCTTTACAATTTCGTCGCCGGCACCCACCTCACCTTCACGCAGAACGCGGAAATAGAAGCCCGGCCGGCGGCTGGAGACCAGCAATGACGCCATCCGGGGTTCGTTCATCCGAATGCCGACGCGAAAGCACGTGACGCGAGGTTGCGTGACCTCGAAAAGTGCAGTGCCGATTTGAAATCGATCGCCGATGCACACGACATCGTCGGGTAACTCTTCGACTGTGAAGTTCTCGCCGAACTGCCCGTAGACGAAATCGCTCCGCTTCAGTTGCTCCTGCCAGTACCGATACGCTTCAATCTGATATACGAAGACGGCTCGATGTTCACCTCCGTGCCCGGCCAGATCGCCTTGACCGTCTCCCTCGAGATTCAAGCGGCCGACGCGACAGCGACCCGTCACCGGATTTTTCCAGACTCCGGTGTGTACCGTGCGCTCTTTCCACACGATGTCGCGCGGAAGGCCGACGTTCACCGATAGCAGCCGAGCCATACCGTTAGGATTCCTCCCGCATGAATCTCCCTATCGCCGAGGGAACGCTGTGCTAATGCTTGGAGACACCTTCCCGAGCGCTAGACCCAGTGTTGAAATGCGAATATCAGTGGGCTCTGCGGCAAGTGCCGGTCAGATAGCCAGCGACGTCGGGTAGTTTACAACGAAATCAGAGGCCCAAGTCCTAACTGGTCGCGTGACCGTACGAGCGGTTTTGCCCGATTTCTCCGGCAAGCGCGTTAATCACGTGGATGGGACAGTGAAGCGGACGAGGACAAGTCTTTGCTATTCCCAACGGAAGACCTTCGCCGAGAGCGCCGTGCAGACAAAAAACACCAGGGCCAGTGCCGCCACATCGCCTAAATGCGCGGACCACGGGTCGCCCCGCCAGATTCCTGCGAGCAGGGAAACCGCGTAGGTTAGAGGCACGATTACCGCTGCGGCGTGCAGCAGGGGCGGCAGCGACGCAATCGGCGCGAAGAGTCCAGAAACAGCGATCATCGGGTACATGATGATGGCACCTATCGGCTGCGCAAACCGCGCGGTGGGCACGATGCTGGCGATGAGAAAGCCAATCGACAAGATGCTGCACGTACTTATCAGCAACGCGATCGTAAATCCTACAAATCGAACATGAATGCCGACAGGGTAATACCGCTTGCCGGCCAACACCATCAGGCTCAACGTCGCCGCCGTGAGCAGCAGTTTGACAATTACGTGCGCGGTTAGGATCGTGTGGGGCCGCAGCGGAGTGGCACGGAGTCGCTTGAGAATGCCGCCCTCGCGGTAGATCGAAATAATTGTCACGAGCGAAAGCACGGCGCTAATGGCAATCAGAATCGAGGCGAGGACCGGCAGACCGACACCGATAAAAGTGTTGGCAGCGTTTGCGGTTGGTCCGAGTTTGGGGCCGATGGCCCGTCCAACCAAGATGAACACCAGAACTGGGATTACGATCGTCCCGATCGCCCCAAGCGGCTCTCGCAGGAATATTTTTAACTCGATCCAAGTCAGTTTCCAGAGTCCACGCAGCATCGTTATCCCGCCTAGTCGCGAATCGAGTGGCCGGTCAATTTCAGAAAGACGTCCTCAAGGTTGGGGAGAATCGTGCGGAAATCCGTCACCCGGATGCGATTCTCGGAAATACACTGAATCACCTCGGTCACTAGGTCGTCACCTCGGCCGCGAATGGTGATCTGCGTTCCGCTGCAAGTCACCGTCTCCGCCTGAGGGATCGCCCGAAACCTCTCTGCAGCATGCGGGTCGTCCGAGGCGAGAACCACGGACCGATCAGGGCAATGCCGGTTGACGAGGCTCTGCGGTCTGTCGATGTCGATGATGCGTCCGTGCTCGATGATTGCTACCCGGTCGCACAACCGTTCCGCTTCCTCCATGAGATGAGTGGTCAAGAAAACCGTCTTGCCGCGTTCGCGGATGCCGCGCACCAGATCCCAGATCGCGCGTCGCGCCTGCGGGTCCAGCCCGGTGGTCAGCTCGTCCAGAAACACCACCTCCGGATCGTTGATGAGCGCAAGCGCAATGAACAGCCGTTGCTTTTGTCCGCCCGAGAGAGTCATAAACCAAGCATTCCGCTTATCGGCGAGGCCGAGCTGTTCGAGTAAGCGTTCGCCGTCTGTCGCCTGCTTCCCATAGAGCAAAGCCCAAAGGTCTATCGCCTCCCACACCTTGATACGCTTCTGCAACTGCGCCTGCTGGAGCTGCACTCCAATTCGATTTTGCAGCTTGTACACATCGCGGAAGGGATCGAGGCCTAGCACCGAGATAGCGCCCCGGTCGGGCGTGCGCAGTCCCTCGATGCACTCCATCGTGGTCGTTTTTCCCGCGCCGTTTGGCCCGATTAAACCAAAGATTTCGCCGTCGTTGACCTCGAACGATACCTCATCCACCGCCACGTTCGAGCCGTAGGTTTTGCGCACTCCGGAAACCTGAATAACTGGATGCATGATATTTTGCGAAATTGCAGGTTTGCTCAGCCGAAAGTCTATATCACGGACGTAGTCTAAGTCCTGATTTGCGCGATCCCTTACAAGTGGTTTGGTTCCGATTTCACTTCGCCGGTTGGCGCGTCAATCAGATCCTAGCGCCAATCCTGCAGCTGAAAGATTCTGGCAATGACCATCAAGCTCTTGTCTCGCCGCAAGCTACATCGTCGCTCGATCAGCCAAGTAACTTGCCGGCGAGCCAGTAATCGACGCTGAACTTTCCCGGGCCGGAGCAGATCAGCCAGATAAAGAAGAGCACGTACAGGACTTCCGGAAGGTAGAGGAAATCGTCGAGCCAGTTAAGAGGCGAAAGTCCTTTAGGCAGGGTGGAAAGGGCGTTGGTCAGCGTGGCGACAAGCATATCGATCATTAAAGCCGCGCAGGCCGGGCTGGAAAGAAACCCCACGGTCACCAAGGAGCCGCAGACGAACTCGACACTCGCCACGAAATAAGCCGTCTGGCGGGGAAACGGGATCTTGGCCTGCACGAGCGTATCGTAAACAGGTTTCGTGCCGCCGGCGACAAACAATTTGTTTGCCCCGGAGATGGCGAAGAACAGCCCGATCGAAACGCGCACCAGCAGGATTCCATATTGTTCCAGATCCCTGTTACCCGACAGCGCAAACTCGACCAACCGTTTCCAATCCATCCCTTGTTCCTCCATCGGTGGACGTGCTGCAACGATGCCCCATATCGTGCACTTCGACTTCTCGGCGAACCGGGTTACTCAGGCATTGCCAACTTTTGTAGTGCCGACGGGCTTTATTGGTGATCGTGCGAGTCTGGTTTACTTGAGTTCGACCGTCGTTCCCAAACCCGCGTACAAATCGTTCTCTCCGTACGCCTTCCTCAATCGCGCAAATGCAGGTTCTCCTGTGCAATGTCCCGGCGCAATCCTTTGCACCTTCCACTTCGTCTTTAAATTCTCCACCAACGAATCAATCTCCACCAACTGCGTCGTCACCAGATGTAATCCGCCGAACACGATCTCCGTCCGCGGATCCACCGCGCTTGTCGCTCCCAGAATTGCTTCGATCCCGGCGTGCGAGCATCCATCCACTAGCAGCAGTCCATCCGGTCTTTTGATCGCCAGCGTCAACTCCGGAAGCTCCAGGCTCCCTGTTTTCTGCGAAACAGTCCGCACCAGGAAAATACCTGGCGAAACTTCGGTCAATTGATTCAGCAACACGAAATTCCCGGTGTCATACAGCTTGCCCCATGTCAAATGCTCGGGCTTCGTCCCGTCGAAATACCGCAGCTTCGCAGGTAAGCTGTCGTCCGCTCGGAAAAACGCGTCCGGAAATGGCGGTCCTCCAAATCCATTCCCTGCATCCGCAGGCACATAGACCGTAACGTTCGGATTCACGCTCAGCACATATCTCAGCCCCGTCGTGTGGTCTGCATGCCGGTGCGATATCACCACAAAATCGAGTTTCGTCAGGTCTACGCCCAGAGCCTTCACGTTGTGTTCGAAAATCGCGGCATTATTACCTGTATCAAACAAGATCCGCATGCCGTCGTGCTCGACCAAAGCGGAAAATCCCCAATCTTTGGTCAGCTCTTTCGATTCCCCGAAGGCATCGTAGAGAATCGTAACTTTATCCTGTGCTCGACACGGAATCGCCGCCACACACACCAGCGCCAACGCCAAAATCCGCAAAACGTGAATTCTCAATGAACACCTCCTGACGGACTCTTTCGATTTAGACGTTTGACTGGCGCATCGTACGCTCCTCCCGCCATCGACACAACGAATTGGCCGCCCCCGGCGTAACTGATGAGCCGCTGCAAATTGCAAACGGCGTCGTCGTTGGCGATTTCTCGCGCCTCGCGATTATGTTTTCATCCGTTCGACCCATTGGGCGCGGAATGCGGGAGCCACGAATGGATCCGCAAAGTACTGTGTTTCCCGCGCGACCTTGTCGCCTTTGAACTCCATGATGCTCACGGTGTAGGACGGCTTGTCGTCATATGTCAGGATGAATTCGGTGACCCAAAGCTCACCGCTGCCAATGATTCGTCGGATAGAAAACCGCTTCTTGTTCGGCTGACTGGCGCGTTGGCCCTGTATATTGCTTCGACCGCGGGTTAGCTCGCCTGACTGCGGGTATTCCAGCACCGCGTCGTCGAGATAGATGCGGTGTTCCGTTTCAAAATCGTTGGCATCGGATGCCGCCCAATGCTGATCCAGTGCCGCACGGATCACCTGATCTCGCACGCCAGAATACTGCTCCTGCTTTTGTTGATCGTTCATCTTGAGCCTCCTAACGCGATCGAGGGTTTTACTTGATCAGGTGGGTGAGAATCAGGTTTCCGCCGGCCGGGGTGACGATAACCAGATTCACAGCGACGAGCAGAGTGTCGTAACTCCGGCCGTTGATCCCCGATTTGCCCCGGAAGCCGGTGTGCCAAATAAACATTCTCTTCTGTACGGCGCCAAGCATAACCAAAATCAAAGCGACGGCGGCGACTTGGGTGAGAACGCCCGAAATTACTCCAAGGCCGCCGGCTAACTCGGCTGCACCCAGAGAAATTGTGAAGCTCTTGCTCATACCAATGTCCATGCTCCGCGTCGCCGGGTCTCTTAGATGTTTGTAGCCGCTGGTGATGAACACGATGCTGACCATCAGGCGCAGGAGCAGAAGAGCAATATCGGCGAATTGAGCGAATTGCGGGAACGAGGATACAAGTTACTCCAAGCAGCTAGCGGTATTCACGCTCGTTCCGCCAGCGAGTGCCTGTCAGATAGCCAGTGACGTCGGGTAGTTTACAACGAAATCAGCGGGCCAAATCCTAATAAGTCGTGCCAGCTCGACCGGTCGATGCGACACCATCCAGTGCATTGATTCGACATTCCTTCCGCCGGAGAACCATCTGTTTGGCTGTAGCTGGTCAAAACTTGGCTAGGGAAACGCTCCGCGGATTTCTCCCGGTGCTGGACGACATGGTGCAGCAGGGCCTCGCGGTTTTCTCCGACGTGGATGTCATCAAATACACGCACCACTACCAGGACGGCGAACGCAGGAAGGTGGTGCGCCCATGAAACTGGAAGGCCGCGCCAAGATGTTGCGCGTTTATTTTGGTGAAGACGACAAGTGGAAGGATAAACCGCTCTACCGCGCCATCGTCGAAAAATGCCGGGAGCTGGATCTGGCCGGCGCCACCGTTTTTCGCGGCATCGAAGGATACGGCGCCAGCACGCTGATTCATCGCTCGCACCTTCTGTCTTTCTCCTCGGACGCTCCCATCATGGTCAGCGTCATAGACTCCGAGGAAAAAATCCAGACGGTGCTGCCGTTTCTGGATGAGATGATGCACGAAGGCATAATCGCAATGTCCGAAGTAGAAGTGATCAAGTACTCCCACCAGGACGGAATTCGTTTCGAATGAAATGGGAAAAAGCGGAGCCGCGACGCTTAGGCAGAGGCTCCCTGGGGGATGTGCTTGACTCTTGGCTGCAAGTCAGAAGCGATACTTCCGTACAAACCGAATCTCGCGCGCTCCCGGGCGCGGTGAAGATTTCCCCATTGGTTAGACGCACTCGGCCGAGGCAATACCAAAGCACGGCGAAGTTTTGCTAGTGCCGGTGCCTGTGCGGGAATCAGGCCGAAAAGTTTTTGTGATTTCCGCGGCGTAGCGTACTATTCCGCATCGCACTCGGGAGAGAAATGGGCGTTCACTCTGGGATCAGAAAGCATGCAACGCACTGTGGTTACCTACTGATAATGGTATTCGCTTTATTTAGTTTCGCCGCCACTGGACAGACGCCGCAAACACCGCAAGCGCCATCACCAATTAAGCTGATGCCGATGCCGGCCACGGTGACGCCAACCGCCGGTCGCCTGTTGGTCCCGCAAACTTTTTCGGTAGGAATTGCCGGCTACAACGAACCACGACTGGAGCGCGCGGCGCAACGATTTCTGCGCGACCTCAGCCGCCAGACCGGTTACTTTCTGAGCGAGCGGCTTGCCGACGCGAGCCGTGCGACTCTCACGATCCACGCAGATCATGGCGGCGAGCCCGTGCAGGATTTAGGTGCGGACGAGAGTTACGTCCTGGAGGTGAGCAGCGCGGGCGCCAAGTTGGCGGCGCCGAATCCACTGGGAATCATGCACGGCCTGCAAACTTTTCTGCAGTTGGTGGAAGTGACGCCGGAGGGCTACGCTGCGCCGGCGATTCATGTCGAGGATACACCGCGGTTTCCGTGGCGTGGGCTATCGATTGACGTCAGCCGCCATTTCATTTCGATGGAAGTGTTGCAGCGCAACGTGGACGCGATGGCTGCGGCGAAACTGAACGTGCTGCACTTGCATCTTTCCGATGACCAGGGATTCCGCCTGGAGAGCAAGGAATATCCGAAGCTGCAGGAGCTGGGCTCGGACGGCATGTACTACCGGCAGAGTGAAATGCGCGAGCTGATCGCGTACGCCAGCGACCGCGGCATACGCATCGTGCCGGAATTCGACATGCCGGGGCACAGCACCGCGTGGTTCGTTGGCTATCCCGACCTTTCGAGCGCAGCTGGGCCTTACCAGATCGAGCGCCGCTGGGGAATTTTCGATCCGGCGATGGACCCGACGCGCGAATCCACCTACAAGTTCCTGGATAAGTTTATTGCTGAGATGGCTTCTATTTTTCCGGACCGTTATTTCCACATCGGCGGCGACGAAGTAAACGGCAAGCAATGGGACGCGAACCCGAAAATAAGCGAGTTCAAGCAAGCGCACAATTTGAAGAACAACCAGGAGCTGCAGCAATATTTCACGGTTCGCATCGAGAAAATTGTGAGCAAACATCACAAGTCCATGGTGGGCTGGGACGAGATATTGACGCCGGGAATGCCCAAGGACATCGTGATCCAATCGTGGCGCGGGCAGGAATCGCTCGCCGAAGCAGCCAGGCAAGGATACCGGGGAATTCTATCGAGCGGGTACTACTTGGACGCGATCCAACCTGCAGAGCAGCACTATTTGGTTGATCCTGTGTCCGGAGCAGGCGCAACGCTAACGGCAGAGCAACAAAAACTGATACTCGGAGGCGAGGCGTGCATGTGGGAGGAGTTCGCGTCCGACGAAAGCATCGAATCGCGAATTTGGCCGCGCGCCGCGGCGGTCGCTGAGCGATTGTGGTCGCCGCAGCAGTTGCAGGATGTGAATTCGATGTATCGCAGACTGGCGGCGTTCAGCGCGCGTTTGGAGCAACTAGGCCTAACGCACCGCTCGAGCAGCGAAGTGATGCTGGCACGCATCGCCGGGACCGATGACATCGCCGCACTCCAAGTGCTGGCTCGAGCAGTGCAACCCGCCAGCCTCACAATTCGCGAGACGGAAGCGCAGAAGGCCGGCGGGATCCAAACCAGCGACGTTCCGCTGAATCGCATGGTGGATGCAATTTCACCGGAAAGCGAAGCCGCGAGAAAATTCTCGTCCGCGGTGGACCTGTTCATCGCGAGCAAGTTCCAGGACACCACGGTGGAATCCTACATTCGGCAAAAATTGCAGGAGTGGCGGGACAACGACAGCGCGTTGCAATCGCTGCTGCAAAATTCATTCCTACTGAAGGAAGTTGCGCCGGTCTCGCAGAATCTGGCGTCGCTGGGCGTCGCGGGAGCGCAAGCTCTCGATTACATTGACGCGCACCAAGCGGCGCCGGCGGCGTGGAAGTTACAGCAGGTCGCGATGATCCAGCAAGTGGCGAAGCCGACAGCGGATCTGGTCCTGGCAGTCGCGCCAGCGGTGCAAAAACTCGTGGAGGCCAGTTCCGCCGCGGTGGTCGCGCCATGATCGTCGCAGCATGCTCCGTTCAAGACTGATGCTGCTTGGGTGCAAGGAACAGGCGCGTCCGGAACACAACCCGCGCAAGCACTTGTCCGGCTTAGACCGCCATGCTATAAATAAAAGCCTGGCGTGAAGTTTTCGTACGCGGGATTCGTATAGTGGTAGTACGCGACCTTGCCAAGGTCGAGGCGAGGGTTCGATTCCCTTATCCCGCTCCACTTTTGCAACGAACAGGCGCCGCGCACCTGCTAGCCGTCCGTGTCACCTCGTGTTAAAGTCCCACCCGCCCAACCCAGATGCTCGCCTATCTTAGTGGTCCTATCGAATATGCAGTAGACGGCAGCAGGCTCTGGCGCCGAAAGCTGGCGCCGTATTTGCGCGAGCAGCTTGGGCACCGCGTGTACGATCCCGCCGAAGACGAAAAGAAAAACCTCACCGAAGGGGAAGCTGCGCACTTCCGCGAGTGGAAATCCAGCGACGTCGAGCGTTTCCGCCGCGTGGTGCGAAAAATCATCGCGTTCGATCTGGACATCATCGAAAACCACGCCGACTACCTCATATGCTACTGGGACGCGTCGGCCAAAAGCGGAGGCACCTCCGCCGAATTGACCATCGCGCATCGCAAGGGAATCCCGGTGTACCTGGTGACCACTCTTCCTACGGCAGAAATCAGCGGCTGGATGCTGGGATGTTCCGATCAGGTGTTCGCTTCCGTCGAAGACCTGAAAGAATTCCTCACGGCGCGTTTTGCGCGAGAAAAACAGAACCATCTCTGGAAAGATTGATAGAATTCGCCGCGCATGGAGAAAATCCTGGTCGCCGTCGGCAGCACGCGCCGCCCGAAAGTGAATGCGGTCAGCGAAGCGCTGACGGCGATTCGGACCGTCTCCGATTTCCCTCCAGCGTTCGAAGTTGTGGGCGTCGAAGTCGAGAGCGGCGTCCGGCACACCCCGCTCTCGCGTGAGGATCTGATGGCCGGCGCCCGCCAGCGCGCGGAAGCGCTGCTGCAAATGGCCCGCGCGAAAAGTGAAGGTTGGAAATATTTCGTGGGCCTCGAAGGTGGCCTCGATGTAATCGCCGGGCTCGACGTGATCCCCAGCCTGGACGTCGTGCCCGCACTTGACGTAGTCAGCGAAGCAAGCAATCGCTGGGTCTTCCTGGAGAGTTGGGCTTACGTTACCGACGGTTCCGGCCGCGGCTCCTTCGGTCAGTCCGGTGCGGTGCTGGTGCCCGAAACGCTGGCGAAAACCGTCCTTGACGATGGCGTCGAGCTTTCGCAAGCGATTGATGCGTTCGCCGGCGGCCACAACCTTCGCGACGCCGAAGGCGCCTGGGGCGTCCTGACGCGCAATTTGACCACGCGGCAGGATTCTTTTCGTGCCGCAGTGATCAACGCCTTCGCGCCATTTTTCAATCGCGAGTTCTATGCTGCGAGCGACCCGAGCGCGGGCACCTGAAATTTTGCAATCGTATGTGTTAGCCTAACGCCAAGAGGTGAGGACGCGTGGACATCGTCAAGGGCAATATGGGTTGGATCGAAGTCGTCGTCGGGCCGATGTTTTCCGGCAAGAGTGAAGAATTGATCCGCCGCCTGCGCCGCGCCGAAATCGCCAAACAGCGCGTGCAAATTTTCAAGCCCGTCATTGACCAGCGCTATGCCAAGAACGGCATCGTCTCGCATTCCGGCCTGGAGCTCGATTCCGAGCTGGTGAAAGACGGCGCGGACATTTTGGCAAAAGTCGCGCCGCGTACCGAAGTGGTCGGGATTGACGAAGCGCAATTCCTCGGCGAATCAGTGGTGGAAAGCTGCGTGAAACTCGCCGACATGGGCAAGCGCGTGATCGTCGCCGGCCTGGACACCGATTTTATGGGCCGTCCCTTCGAGCCCATGCCGCGCCTGCTGGCAGTGGCCGAAGAGATCGTCAAATTTCTGGCCATCTGCATGCGCTGCGGCAATCCCGCCGTGCACACCCAGCGCCTGGTGGCGTCCGAAGAGCTGATCATCGTTGGCGCCGGCAACATGTATGAAGCGCGCTGCCGTCGCTGTTTCGAGCCACACCTGGCCCACGAGAAAATCGAAGAAGAGAAGGCCGCCTCGGTCGCAAAAGTCCGCGCCGCTAGCAGCTAGCGCCGCTGCAAGCTCGAGCCAGGGTTACCGCTGCAACCCCCCAAGCCGTGCACGAATCTATATTCACGGAAGGCCCAAAACGCAATAGAATAGGCGCAGGCGGACCGCCATGTACTTTCGAACGACCATCGTATTGGCTGCGGCGCTAGCGCTAATGGCCGATACTGCCGACGTCAACCGCTACCGCACTCCGGTGCTGGCTGGCTCGCCCACCCTAGGTTCGCTGCCCGATCCCGGGCCCATGCCGGAAATTTACGTCTCCGTCGTGCAGCAAACTTCCGGCAAGCAAACGCCGCTGCAACCGCAATCCCGCTTGGAGATTGTCCGCTACGTGTCCGGCGAGTTCGCCAAAGTGCTGAAGCCCATCCCGGCCGGGAAGAAGGGCTTCAAGGTCGAAGTCGGCAAGAAACTGGACGAGAACGAACTGAAGACGGCCCTCCGCTCGCATGGTCAGGCGGCGAACCCCGGCGACACGGTGCAGGTTACGGCAATCGAATTTCGCAACAAGGAAATCGTGGTGGAGATCAACGGCGGCGGCAGAAGCAGCTTTAACATTCGCGACCATCTCCAGGTCGGGGTCGGCCAGACGATGCAGACTCCTCTTGAGACTTCCGGATCGCACAAGAATAATGGCGGCACGCTGGTGCTCGACTTTGGACGTTCCGTGCCGGACATGAGCGCGGACGATTTGATGACCGATCTGCAGGTTTTCCTCGACTTCACAAAAGAGCACTCCGGCGCCGTGAACTGGCTGGACACGCTACCGCCGCAGTTCAAGGAAGCGATTCAGGATCACCAGGCGCTGGAAGGCATGAATCACGAGATGGTTTTGGCCGCGCTGGGCCGTCCCGGACACAAGGTGCGCGAGCGCGACCCGGACGGCAGCGAAACCGAGGACTGGATTTACGGCACACCGCCGGCGCGAACTACTTTCGTCACCTTCATCGGAGACAAAGTAGTGCGCGTCAAGGAATTCGATTGATGGCGCGTTGACTTTTTTCCAGGCAACCCCTAGCATTTTCCGTCTGATAATACTGCTACACTAGTTCTGCACACGAAGGCGCGCAGCGCCAATCCCCGGAGGATTCATGGCAATCAAGGTGGGCATCAATGGATTCGGCCGCATCGGCCGCAACATTTTTCGCGCGGCGTTGGGCGATCCCGCCATCGAAATCGCGGCCGTCAACGACATCACCGATTCCAAAACGCTGGCGTACCTGCTGAAGTACGATTCGATCCTCGGTAATCTGCCGAATAAAGTCACGCACACCGACGATTCCATCGCCGTGGATGGCAAGAACTTCAAAGTATTTCGCGTGAAGGATCCAGGCGAGCTGGACTGGTCTTCGGTGGGCGCGACCATCGTGGTGGAATCCACCGGGTTATTTACCGATGGCCCGAGCGCGCGCAAACATATTCGCGGCACCGTGAAGAAAGTGATTATCTCCGCGCCCGCCACCGATCCGGATACCACCCTGGTTCTCGGCGTGAACGACAAGACCTACGACCCGACGAAACATCACGTGATTTCCAACGCTTCTTGCACTACGAATTGCCTGGCGCCCGTTGCCAAAGTGCTCTCGGATACCTTCGGCATCACTGCCGGCACCATGACCACCATTCACTCCTACACGAACGACCAGAAATTGCTCGACCTGCCGCACAAGGATTTGCGTCGCGCGCGCGCCGCGGCGCTTTCCATGATACCCACGTCCACCGGCGCGGCCAAGGCGCTGCAACTAGTGATTCCGGAATTGAAAGGCAAGCTCGACGGTTACGCCATGCGCGTTCCGACTCCGAACGTGAGCGTGGTGGACCTTACCGTGTTCACAGAAAAGCCTGCGACAGTGCAGACAGTGAACGCGGCTCTGAAGGCGGCCGCGGAAGGGCCCATGAAAGGCATCCTGGAATACTCGACGGAGGAACTCGTGTCGGTCGATTTTCGCGGCAACCCACATTCTTCGATTCTGGATGCCGGGTACACGCGCGTCGTTGGCAACAACTGCGTCCAAATTCTGGCCTGGTACGACAATGAGTGGGGCTACTCCTCGCGCTGCCGCGACCTGATCAAATTTCTGGCAAAGTAGCGGGTTCGGCGATTCCACGAAAGCCCGCGCGTAGTCTGCAAGTAATGGTGTGGCTGCCGTCGTGCCGGATGACTTGGATTAGTTCGGGCAAAATATGTTCGCTAAGGGAATTCGCAAGGCCATGAACAAACTTTCGATCCGCGACCTGCAGCTGCAAGGTAAGCGCGTCTTCATCCGCGTGGACTTCAACGTCCCTACGTCCGGCGGAAAAGTGGGCGACGACACGCGCATCCGCGAAACGTTGCCGACGTTGCGTTTGGCGGCCGAGCGCGGCGCGCGTCTCGTACTCGCATCGCATCTGGGGCGGCCCAAGGGCAAGGTTGATCCGAAGTATTCGCTCGCTCCCGTCGCGGCGCGGCTGCAGGAATTGCTCGGCGGCAAACCCGTGGGCTTCGCGACAGACTGCATCGGACCCGAAGCGGAGGCGAAGAGCAAAGCGCTGCGCGATGGGGAAGTGCTGCTGCTCGAAAATGTGCGCTACCATCCCGAAGAGGAAGCCAACGATGCCGACTTTTCGCGCAAGCTCGCGGCCCTCTGCGATGGCCTCTTTGTCTGCGACGCGTTCGGCTCCGCGCATCGCGCGCACGCATCGGTGGTGGGTATCACGAAATTCGTGCGCCAATCCGCTGCGGGCCTGCTGATGGAAAAAGAGCTGGCCTATCTCGGCAAGGCCATTTCGCATCCCGATCGCCCGTTCGTCTCGGTGCTGGGCGGCGCGAAAGTTTCTGACAAAATCGAAGTCGTGCAGAATCTGATGAAGCTGGCCGACGCAATGCTCATCGGCGGCGCGATGGCCTACACTTTTTTGAAGTCTCAGGGCCTGCCGATAGGGAAGTCGCTGGTGGAAAACGATAAACTCGACCTCGCGCGCGATCTACTGGCGGAGGCCGAACGCCGCAAATTCCGACTGATTCTGCCTGTGGATCACGTAATCGCTGAATCTATTAATTCCACGGTAACGCGCGTTACGGACATCGCGCAAACTCCCGCAGGTTGGATGGGTCTCGACATCGGCCCCAAAACCATCGGCCAATTCAGCCGTGAAATTTCCGCTGCGCGCACCATCGTGTGGAACGGCCCGCTAGGCATGTTCGAAATGCCCGCATTCGCGCAGGGCACACTGGCGATTGCCAGCGCTGTGGCAGCTGCATCCGGCAAGGGCGCTACCTCTATTGTGGGAGGCGGCGATTCCGTCGCGGCCGTGGAACAATCCGGCCTCGCGTCGCAGATTTCGCACATCTCAACTGGTGGCGGCGCTTCGCTGGAATTTCTCGCCGGTGAAAAACTTCCCGGCGTGGAAGCGCTCACCAACAAACCATGAAGCGCATCATCACACCAACCGAAACGCTTGCCTTCAGGAGAAACCTTTGCGCCGTCCAGTAATCGCCGGGAATTGGAAGATGTACAAGACGCTGGAGGAAACTCGTGCGTTCTTCGAGGCGTTCAAGCCGCTGCTGCCAGCGACTCCCGAATGCGACATCATCGTCGCGCCGCCATTCACCTCATTGGCCGCCGCATCTGCCGCCGCCCAAGGCAGCCCCATCACCATAGCCGCGCAGAACGCTCACTGGGAACGTGAAGGCGCCTTCACCGGCGAGATTTCGATGCGCATGATTAGCGATGCCGGGGGCAAAGCCGTCCTGATCGGCCACTCCGAGCGGCGCCAATTTTTCGGTGAAACCGACGAATCGGTCAACCGCAAGGTGAAAGCCGCGCTCGAAGCCAAGCTCACGCCCATCGTCTGCGTCGGCGAAAGCCTCGCGCAACGCGAATCGCACCTGACCCACTCCATCCTGAAACGCCAGTTTGAAGGCGGCCTGGACGCGTTGACCGAGCACGAGTTCTCGCGTATTCTGCTAGCGTACGAGCCGGTTTGGGCGATCGGCACCGGCAAGACCGCTACTCCTGAAATGGCTGCGGACGCTCACCGCTACCTCAGGGAGCTTGCCGCCACGGTTTTTTCGCCCGCGCAGGCCAACGGAATTCGCATCCTCTACGGCGGCAGCGTCAAACTCGACAATATTAAGGGTCTGATGGCGCAAGCGGAGATTGATGGCGCGCTGGTGGGCGGAGCAAGCCTGGACGCGAAGTCGTTTGCGGCCATCGCGAATTTCTGAACGTAACTTTTTGGGTTTTAGCAGGGTTTTTGTAGCCGCGGGTGCGCCTGGAAATGGCACCCCGTGCATAGGGAGTTAGCAATGCCGTCGTGGGCAAAATGGGGTTTGGCGCTGCTGGTAGCCATAGGACTGATCGCCGTCGGCTGGCGCGTATCATTCGTTCTGGTAACGTTGCACGTGCTCGTGTGCTTCGTGCTGATCATCGTCATCATGCTGCAGAGCGGTTCGGCTGCTGACCTCGCTGGTGCGTTTGGCGGTGCGGGCAGCCAGACGGCATTCGGTCCGCGCGGCGCGGCCACTTTTCTTTCGCATGCTACCACCTGGTGCGCCATCGTCTTCATGATGACGTCGCTCACGCTCTCCGTTCGGCGCGCGCCTAGCGATGTGCCCAGCACCGGCTCGATCCTGGAACAGACACAGAAGTCCGGCACGGCTCCCGCGAAGCCGACTCCGTCCGCGCCAATTCAGATTCCGATTCAGCCGACGCAACAGCCAGCGCAGCAACCGACACCACCGCCATCTCCGGCTCAGAAGCCGGCAACTCCAAGCCAACAGCAGCCGCCGAAGTAAACACTCAGCGTCAGACCGTTCGCACGTGGACGGTCGCAGTACGCCCATTTGGACCTGCCACCGCGAGCGCCGAGCCAGCTACAATTCGTACGATTGCGACCATTGTGAAGCGCGCAGCGGGGATGGAATGGCATATTCGCGGCGGTAGAAACCCCAAACGGAGTCGCAGGTTTAAGAGTCCTCAGGCCCGCGGATCTTCTCGCGATTATTGACTACTGGCTCTCAAGCCCTAACGAATACATCGCCTTCCTGGGAATTGACCGGCACGAGCTCGGCGGCGCGGACGACATGCGCAAGCGCTTTTCGAATTCGATTCGCACAGGCGACTCGGCGCAGCCCACTATTTCCCTCGAGATCACGCTGGATGAACGACTGGTCGGCTACACCTTGTTCGTTCGCTATTCCGACGATGTGAACGATTCCCATTGGCACATCATCGTGCCAGCCGTGCGCGCGAAGGGCCTCTCGACAGCTCTCTATCCCCACCGCATCCAGGCGTATTTCGACATCGCGCCAATCTCCCGGATGATTCACCAAACGCGCGCGCGCAATCTCAGCCTCAATCGCATGCTCGATAAATTCGTCCCCGCAGCGGAAACCAGCGTTACCGACAAGTCGGATGGCGTCGCGCTCCCGGGCGAATTTCACATACGATTCGTGACCCGCGCAGACATTCCCAGAATTTTCGCGCGCGAGGCGGAATTGGACCCGATTTCATGCGCGAACCGGTCAACCGCCAGCCCACAACCCGGCTCCTAGGAATCCGCACCTTCTGATATACTTCCCTTCGTCCTGCTCAGAATGCGGTCGTGGCGGAATTGGCAGACGCACCAGCTTGAGGGGCTGGCGGTAGCAATACCGTGGTGGTTCGAATCCACTCGACCGCACCAAAATCCAGGCCCGGGAATTGCCGTCTCGGGTGATGCTCATTCCTCCCCCAACGAGCGTCTTCTCACCCCACCGTTTAGTACTTCGCAATCCAGAAGCGGGCCAGTTTCCGAGTACGCGAGCAACGAGGAATCTAACCGTTGCGTCGGCGATTGGGGTGTTGCTAGCCGGTAGAGCTGCGCTAACAAATGTGTTAAGAAATACATCATGATAATTCGCGTGCTGCTCGTGCTGCTGTCCTCAATAGCTGCGTGCAGCTCGGGGGAGCCAACGGAAAGAACCCAAGGCCACGTTTCGCAAACGCCTGCGAGCACACCAGCACAAACTCAGGACACCTCAGGCTCTCGGCCAGCGCTCGTCAAAGGTCCCCGGTTTGTGGGCGTCATCTTTCCTGCGAGCGGAAAAACGACCCGGGTTGATCTGGATCTCTACCCTAAAGGCGCGTCGTTTTGGACACCCGCAGAATCCGACATTCTTTCGGCCGAGGAAGCCCTCACGCCTTTTTTGAAGCAATCGGGCAATCCCAAAGCGCCAGAGATTCTCAAACGCCTTGAGACTTACAAACGCCAATACCGAGGCGTGGTATTGCACAGCCACAAACAGATTTTTATTCGGTTCTTTTGCCAAATTTCCTCAGACGAATGGATGACAGAACAGACGATTATTCTGGATGGAGGCTCCTGCTTCTTCAATCTACAGTACTCCCCTGAGACGAAGACGTTTTCTCATTTTGGGTTCAACGGAGAAGCCTGAAACTAACCATTCGTGTTTCGGGTGAGGCCTGCGCGGATGGGGCGGCGTCCACGTCGCCTGTCTGGCAACGCAACCCACTACAATCCTTCTTGATATTCATGCCGCGTTGTATATGATGTGCTGTTTTGATTTTGCAAGCGGACCTGCGGTCCTATCGAACGCTTTTTTGCCAACGGAGTCAGGAGAGCAAGAGCGATGCGGATCAGGAAGCGCAATAGTGGTTCTGTGGCAACCCCGGCCCTGCTGTCGTTAATCCTCGTAGTACTCGTGGCAATCACCGTTTACGTTTTCGCGTCGAATTTGCCTTGGGCAGTCCGGCCAGCCCCGATCACGTCCGTAGGCGCGGAGATCGATCATCAATATGATCTGACTCTCGCCGTCACAGGCACGGTGTTCATCCTCTCGCAACTGGGCCTCGCCTTCGCCGTCTTCAAGTTTCGAGACCACGGCCAGAGAGCGCATTTCACGCGCGGCAGCAACACTCTGGAGGCCATCTGGACCACCGCCACGATCGTCCTTTTTCTCGGCCTTGGACTGATGGGCCACAAAGCATGGGCGGAAGTCCGCTTCACTGCGCCGGCTCCCGACGCGATTCAAGTGGAAGTCACCGGCAACCAGTTCGTTTTCAATTTCCGCTATCCCGGCCCCGATGGAAAATTCGGCAGGCTCGACCCGAAGCAAATCAGCGCCTCCACCGGAAATCCGCTGGGGATTGACGCCAATGATCCCGCGGGCAAAGACGACATCGTAGTTCCCACGCTCACGGTTCCGGTAAATCACGAAGTCAATCTGCTGATCCGCTCGCAGGATGTGATTCACAATTTTTACGTGCGCGAACTGCGCATTCAGCAAGACGCCATGCCCGGCATGGTGATTCCGCTCCACTTCACTGCGAATACGATTGGGCAGTACGAAGTGGTCTGCACGCAGCTGTGCGGGCTGGGTCACTCGCGCATGCACAGTTATCTGAACGTGGTCTCCGACGCAGACTACGACGCATTCCTCAAGCAGCAGGCGGCGGGCCAGTGATCCTATCCATCATGATCCAACCCATGATTCGCTCCACGAAACGCCCAGTGAACCGGACCCAATTTCCAGGAGGCCAGGCATGAGTTCGCACGCGCACACAGGTGGATCGACTGTGCACGCTCCGATTGCAGAGCCCAGCGGTTTCATCCGGAAATATATTTTCAGCGTGGACCACAAGGTCATCGGCATCCAGTATTTCCTGCTGGCGCTGACGGCGGTGGTCATCGGGATCGTGCTCTCGTTGCTGATGCGCTTTCACCTGGTGTGGCCCAACGCGACTTTGCCATTCGTAAGCGGCGGGCAGATGTCGCAAGAGCAGTACCTGGCGCTGGTCACCATGCACGGCACCATCATGGTTTTCTTCGTGCTCACCACCGCTCCGCAAGGCGGCTTCGGCAATTATTTTCTGCCCATTCAAATTGGTGCGCCGGACATGGCCTTCCCCCGTTTGAATATGCTCTCTTTCTGGGTCACGTTTCTGGCCTTCGTTTGCATCATCGCCGCGTTCGTCGTTCCCGGCGGCGCGCCTATCAGCGGCTGGACGGGTTACACGCCTCTCAGCGGCCTCGGCGAAATCACGGGACCCGGTGAAGGTTGGGGCCAGACTCTGTGGATCCTGAGTATTTCGCTCTTCTGCCTCGCGTCGCTGCTCGGCGCGCTGAATTTCATCGCGACCACGATTGACCTGCGCGCTCCCGGCATGAGCCTGATGCGCTTGCCGCTCACGGTGTGGGGCTGGTTCGTCACCGCGATTCTGGGCTTGCTGGCTTTCGGCGTCTTGCTCGCCGGTGGAATTTTGCTTCTGCTGGATCGTTCTGCGGGCACCAGCTTCTTCATTCCCGCGGGCTTAGTAGTCAACGACCAACTGCAGGCGCACAGCGGCGGTTCACCTCTGCTGTGGCAGCATCTTTTCTGGTTTTTCGGGCACCCTGAGGTTTACATCGCGATTCTTCCCGGCATGGGAGTCGCCTCGCACGTGCTTTCCACCTTCGCGCGCAAGCCAGTTTACGGTTATCGCGCGATGGCCTACGCCATCTGCGCCATCGGTTTCCTGGGATTCATGGTCTGGGGCCATCACATGTTTGTCAGCGGCATGAGCCCCTATTCCGGCTTCGCGTTTTCCGTGCTGACAATGTCCATCGGCGTGCCCTCGGCCATTAAAACGTTTAACTGGCTCGGCACTCTGTGGGGCGGCAAGATTCAATTCAAGACGCCGATGCTGTTCGCGCTCGGCTTCGTTTCGCTGTTTGTTTCAGGCGGCCTCTCCGGTTTGTTTCTCGCGCAGCCAGCCGTAGATAACATGCTGCACGCCACTTACTACGTGGTCGCGCACTTCCATCTGGTGATGGGCGTCGCCGCCATATTCGGAATTTTCGCCGCCACGTATTTCTGGTTCCCGAAGATGTTCGGACGCATGATGAACGAGCCGCTGGGCAAGATTCATTTCTGGTTCACGTTCGTCGGAGCCTACTGCATCTTCATGCCCATGCACTTCATCGGAATCGCGGGCGGCATCCGGCGTTACGCGGACGCCTCCGCCGTCGGTTTCCTTGCGCATCTGCAGCCCGTGCACGAATTCATGACCATCGCCGCGTTCATCACCGGCGCCGCACAGCTGTTCTTCCTGTGCAACTTTTTCTACAGCTTGAAGTTCGGGCCGAAGGCTTCCAAGAATCCCTGGAACGCCACGACTCTGGAATGGGACACCGATTCGCCGCCGCCCATTGATAATTTTGGCGGCCACTATCCCAGCGTCTATCGCGGGCCGTACGAATTCAGCGTTCCCGGCGCGGTGGACGACTTCATCCCGCAATGGCAAGAGCCGGCGCAGGTAGCGCGTGTAAAATAGCGCAGTAGCCCTCCTGGACCACCCGCCAGGATTAGCCAGGGACTGAGCAAGTTTTGGAGTAATGCAATGCCAAGCACAATCGTTACCGAAGAAATCGAACTGATTCATTCGGGCAAGGGCCCGGGCGGAGGCGATTCCTCCGGCGACGGAGGAAACGGCGGAGACGGAGACGGTGGCCGCGGCGATTCGTCCGGCGCGACCAGGGTTCCGCAGCGCGCTTACGTCACCGGAATGTTCATCGCGCTCGCCGGCATACTGATGTTCTTCATGGCGTTCGTCAGCGCCTACATCGTCCGCAAGGACATGCCTAACAGCGCCTGGATTCCGCTGCAAGGTCCGCGCATTCTGTGGCTCAACACTTTGGTTCTGATTGCCAGCAGCCTCACCCTCGGGCGCGCGCACAATCGCTTCAAAGCGCAAGACGAGGAAGGCTTCCGCCACTGGTGGGCCACCACCACGTTTCTCGGCATTCTTTTCGTCGCCGGACAAATCATCGCCTGGCGCCAGCTCGCCGCCCAGGGAATTTTCCTCGCCAGCAATCCCAGCAGCAGCTTTTTTTACGTTTTCACCGGCGCGCACGGTTTGCACTTGCTGGGCGGAATTCTGGCGCTGCTCTACGTGCAGTTCCGAGCCACCAGAAAGGTCGCGCGCGGCACGGCGATCGAAGTTGTCTCCATGTACTGGCATTTCATGGACGGGCTGTGGGTCTTCTTGTTTCTACTCCTCTACCTGGGAAGGTGAAGCGTGAGTGACACGGAATTCGAAGGCATAGTCGCATCGCCGTGGTCCGGCGGCGCGTCTCCCTTCGCCATCAATTCGAAAAAATTGGGGATGTGGCTGTTCATCATTTCGGATTCGCTCACGTTCTCGGCCCTGCTCATCAGCTATGCGTACGTTCGCCTCGAGACACCGAACTGGCCGCGCCCATTTGAAATCTGGCCGGCCATTGCCAAATCGTCCTTGATGACGTTCGTGCTGCTCTCCAGCAGCTTGACGATGGTTCTGGGGGTAAATGCCGCGTTCAACGGCGACCGAAAGAAAACCGTGCGCTACCTGATCGCCACAATTATTTGCGGCATAGCCTTCGTCGGGATTCACGCAACGGAATGGGTCACGCTTGTGGGTGAAGGCGTCACGCCGTGGTCGAACCCCTTCAATCCGGCCGCTCCGCTTTTCGGTGGCACGTTTTTTGGTCTTACCGGCCTGCACATGCTGCACGTCACGATCGGCGTGGTTTATCTCGCGATCATCGCGTGGGGATTCGGGAAGGGGAAATACACGGCCGAGCACGTGGAAGTCAGCGGCCTGTACTGGCACTTTGTGGACCTAGTTTGGATGTTTATTTTTCCGATGGTGTATTTGTTGAGCGTGAACCCGAAGTGACATCGATAACAAGGGAGCAAGCGAACCGATGAGCGCACAGGGACACACCGCCGAGCTCACGCACGAGCACGCGGTAGGCACGACCAAACTATTCGCCACGGTTTGGGTCTGGCTGCTGCTGCTGACGATCGTGGAGGTTTTTCTAGCTTATCTGCGCTTGGAAGTGCATTTGATGATTACGATCCTGGTGGGCCTCTCGCTCATCAAAGCGGCCCTGATCATTTCCTATTTCATGCACATGCGCTTTGAGCGTCTGGGATTATTCCTATTGCTGATCCCGGCCATGGTGTTTTGCATCTGCATGATGCTGATCATGTTCTTTCCAGATAGCGTCCGCCTGATGCACCTCAGGCCGCATTGACGCGATGGCTGTGCGTAATTGCTTCCTGCTGCGAGCGAAAGAAACGCGGGAGAACGAAGTGAAGAGTGACGCCATAATTCGTGCAGTGCTGCTGCTAGCTTGTTGCGCGACCCTGATCGCGCTGCCCATCCCGCACGTTCACGCGCAAAGCTGCGCCATGTGTTACCAAGGCGCGGCAGCTTCCGGCGCGCAAGGCGGCGCGGCGCTGCGCCACGGCATTTTGCTCTTGTTCGTACCCGCGATTAGCTTGTTCGTAGGAATCTTTGCCCTGATTTACCGCCGCCGCAACGTCGCGCGTTAATTCAACGCTATCCAGTCGAGCCGCCGCAGCGGCGGATGCCGAGTTCATTGGGCATCCGCGCCGCAATTGCCGCGGTACTCCGCTCGGCTAGCTTTTAGGTTTGTGCAAATCGGTACAGATCGCAACAGCGCTGTTCGGATCCACGGCGCCGTCTCCCTGCTCGACATGCTGAATTTTTCCCTCTTTATCAACTACGATGGTGGTTCGTTGCGCCCACTCGTATTTGTCCCCTTGCACATCGTAGGGCTTCAAGATTCCGTACGCGGTAAGGACTTTACGGTTCATATCGCTGAGGAGCGGAAACGTCACTGCGATCTGTTTTGCAAATGCGGCGTTTGCTGCGGGGCTGTCAATGCTGATTCCCAGTACCACGGTGTCGCTTGCTTCCAGCTTGGCCATATCAGCCTGATAGGCCTGTAATTCCTTCGTTCAACCGCCGGTAAACGCGAGAACGTAAAAAGCCAGGATCACGTTTTTCTTGCCGCGGAAATCACTCAGCTTCACCGGCTTCCAGTTGTTCGCCAGCAGAGTGAAGTCCGGCGCCACGTCTCCCACCTTCAAGTTCGTCTTGGCGATGGCATCTTCCTGCGCCGCGGCGGAGAATTGACCCGCCGGCACCAGCAGCAGGAGAAGCCCGACGACGGCAGTGACGATCCTTTTCATCGGTTATCTCCTATTGAATTTGCAAACTGCGCACCACAATTATAGCCATGTTTCGCCTCTTTGCTTGTAACGGCGGCGTAAACTCTGCGCCAGAAGCGCACGTCGGATTTCGCTGTTCCTTCGTCGCGCTTTCCCTATAATTCGTCAGTCACACCGGGGGCACGGACGAAGTGTTTGCCGATCGCACCAATTGGAACCTGAAAGCAAATCCGCTGAGCGAAGCTCTCGCCCAGCATCGCACTTCGGGTAAAGCATTACTGGATCTCACAGCCTCAAACCCCACGGAGTGCGGGTTCGATTACGACAGTCGCGCCATCCTGCAAGCGCTCGCGAATCCGACCAGTCTTGCGTACGACCCAGACCCTCGAGGTTTGCCGAGCGCTCGGCATGCGGTCGCCGCGTACTATGCTGCACGCGGCACGGAAGTGCCGGTTGACAGCATCATCCTTACCACCAGCACCAGCGAAGCCTACTCCTACGTCTTCCGCACGCTCTGCAACTCCGGCGACGAAATCCTGATTCCCGAGCCCAGCTATCCGCTCTTCGCGTTCCTTGCCGATATTCAGGACGTGAAGCTCGCGCGCTATCCGCTCGCCTATGATTACGGCTGGCAGATTAATTTCCACACCTTGCAGCAGGCCATTACGTCGCGCACGCGCGGGGTGATCGTCGTCCACCCGAATAATCCGACCGGGCATTTCACCAAAGCTGGCGAGCTGACGAAGCTGAACGAAATCTGTTCGGCCCGGAATTTGGCGATCATCGCCGACGAAGTGTTTCTGGATTTCACACTGCACCGAGGCCGCGCGCCATTCAGCTTCGCGCAAAATTCTGCCGCCCTGACCTTCACAATGAGCGGCTTGTCCAAAATATCCGGTCTGCCGCAGATGAAAGCCGCATGGCTCATCACCAGCGGACCCGAGGGGCTGAAAGCGGACGCATTGGCGCGCCTGGAAATAATCGCGGACACTTACCTTTCGATGAACGCCCCAGTTCAGTGGGCAATCCCCGCGTCGCTCGAACAGCGCCAGTCGTTTCAAACGCAGTTGTCGTCGCGTATCCAAAAAAACCTGGCGGAACTGGATCACCAACTGGCAACGCAGAAATCCTGCGCTCGGCTTGTGGTGGAAGGCGGCTGGTACGCGGTGCTGCGCGTCCCCGCGACGCGGTCAGACGAAGAACTAGCTATCGAACTGTTGAACCAAAAAAACGTCTATGTTCATCCGGGCCATTTCTACGATTTCCCATCCGACGGATTTTTGATTGTGAGTCTGATTACGCGCGAAGAAGACTTTGCCAAGGGGGTGAAACTCTTGCTCGAGATATTCTAGCGCCCAGGAATATCCATGAACGCCGCCGCTGGAAGTTTGCCCGGCCGCCGGCCCGCGAGGAATGAAGTCAGAATTAACGCAACCTGCCCGGCGGATCGGCCGTCTCGGGAATCCCGATCTTCAGGTCCGGGCCCTTGCTTTCCTCCATCTTGGACGGTACCCGTTGCGGAATGCCAATACCACGATTCATTTCCAGGTGCTCTTTTGCGCAGCGCGGACAGTATCCCTTGCCGTTTTCGTCATCGCGCTGGCTCGCCAGCTCGTAGCAGCCGCAGATGCAGTCGCAATATCCGGTGATCGAAGCCGTCTTGATGGGTATCAGTGCCATGAAAACTTCTCCCGTGGGCGTTGCCAGGGAATCATACCTACGCGCTGCGTGGCGCGCAAGACTGCGAAAGGGAAGTCAACGACGCGACCGACAAGAACGATTATGCGCGCGTCAGCTGTGTCATGCGGAACGGATCCCCGACGTTTTCGTGCAACTCCATCCACACGCGATCTGGATGCGACAAAAAAACCTCTACAACTTTGGGGTCAAATTGCTTTCCGGAATACTTCTGAATCTCCGCGCGCGCTGCGGAGATCGGCAGCGCCTTGCGATAGGGCCGGTCGGAAATCATGGCGTCCAGCGTGTCTGCCACCGCGAAAATTCTGGCGCCCAGCGGAATCTGTTCGCCTTTCAATTTATGAGGGTAACCCGACCCGTCGAAGCACTCCTGGTGCGCCAGTACAATCTCGGCCGCTTCCTTCAAGAAGGGAATCCGCTCCAGCACCGAAAAACCAATCTCGCAGTGCTTGCGCATGATCTCGCGCTCTTCGTTCGTCAATGGTCCGGGCTTGCGCAAAATGCTGTCGGGCACGCCCATCTTGCCGATGTCGTGCAGAAACGCGCCGCGCGCGATCTGGCGCAATGCTCCTGGATCCACGCCCATGGACCGCGCGATCTTAATCGTGAACGCGGTCACGCGCTGGCAATGGCCTTCCGTCTCCGCATCTTTCGCGTCCAGCGCGCCGCCCAGCGCCTCCAGCGTGTAATCGTACGATTGCTCCAGGTCCTGCAAGGCGATAGAAAGCTGCTGGGTGCGCTCGGCTACCAGGTGTTCCAGGTCGCTCTGGTAGGTGCGGTTCTCCATCACCAGCCGGCGGTGTTCCAGCGCGCGCCGCACGCTCAGATGCAGCTGATCTTTTTCGAATGGCTTCAGGATATAGTCGTAGGCGCCTGCGCGAATTGCTTGCAGCGCGATGGAAATGTCGTGCATCGCCGTGACCATGATGACGGGCACATCCGGATCTTCGTTGCGAAGCTCGGCCAGCAATTTCAGCCCATCCATTTCGGGCATGACGATGTCGCTCAACGCCAGGTCGAAGGTATCCTTGCGAAAAGCGTCCAGGGCCATGCGTCCGTTCGAACACACGGTGCAGTGGTACCCCTGTGCTTCCAGCAGGGTCGAAACGACTTCGCGAATTGCCTCTTCGTCGTCCACTACCAGAATTTTTTCCGTGTCCACGATGGGCTCCCGAGAGACTCCATTATAGAGCCTGCCCACGGGCCGGAAATGCCTAATTGACCAATCGAACACCGGCGTGCTGCATTGCACAATAGTGGGTTTCTACCGCTGGCCCTGGCCCCTATTTGCCCCGCCTCAGAGAATTTCCAGCTAATCTGGATCCGCCGGCGACCTGCGCCCCAGCTGCCAGGATTGGTCGCCGGCGGACACGACGAGGCGCACCATGCTGACTTCCACTTGCTCAGAGAGATTCCCAACCAGTTCGGCGAGTCGCGCCAGTCGATTCGTTGATTGCGGTCTTGCCGAGGGGATCCGCAGCGACGCGATCCGATGGTTGACGCGGAATTGAAATCGGGCAATGGCCCGTTGCGATTGACGAATCCGCGACTCAGCGGGAGACATCTCCCGCACCACTCTCATCAGGCGCTCGAGCCGGCCGCAGTCTTCTGCGAGTCCCGCCAGAAAGCTCTCCACGATACGCCGGCGTTCCTCGTGCAAGTGCCGCTCAATTTCTCCGGACGCTCTCCGCCGCACATACGCGTCGTCCCGAGTGTCGAGTGCTTGCCGCAACTGCGGAAAATGTTGCGCATGCCGCGCCAGCGGGTCTTCCATCCGATCCTGACGGCGCCCTTCCATTTCTTCCGGCAGCGGTTTCATCGCCGCCCACCCCAGCTTTAGCAGTCCGACAGCGCCGACCGTCAGGCAGCAAATCGCCAGCAGGCTCATTTCACATGTTGCCTCCCGTAGTTATTAGCTCCCCTGACCCCGAATAATATACTCCCATTTACCATATTTCTATTGACTCTTGTGTTTACTAAGAGTAATATCCCGGCAATTGCGGCAAAGCGGGCCCGGCAGAAGATATTTTCGCCCGCCGCGTCGCCGATGGTCACCACCCGAAGGGCCATCGTTGTGGAGGGGGGTGGCGTGGAACCGCTCGAACGCTTCACGAAGAATCAGCGCGTCATCGAAGAGTTTGTCTCCCAGTGGCTCGTGGCCATCCCTAGCGCGCTCGGCAGACTCGTTCACGTGGCCACGCTGCGCGACAATTACACCAGCCGCTATCATCATCCAATTCTCCAGGAGGCTTACTCCGAACTCGCCGCGCATCGATCCCTGCTCTACTGCCATGAGGAACTTTTCGAGAAGGTTCTCGAAAATAATTTCGGGCAGCTGGAGTGGGATTTGCGCATGTGCTTCGCCGGCATGGAGGCACCGCCCGCCGAGATCGCGCAGCGCTGGCTGGAAGTAGAGCTGTTCCGCTTGTTTGTTCCCTGCGGCACTCCGCCGCATCTTCGCGATCTCTTCTGCTCCAACTTGCGCGTGATCTTGGGTCAGCTCGTTGCGGAGCAGGCTCTGGTCCATACCGCGGCATAACCGTTCAGCCGTGCCCACATAAACCTCTGGAAACCCGCGCACGTTTGTTAGCATCGAACTATGGTGACTACGCAGGTGCGTGGCTGGTTCCGCGATCCCATCAAGCGAATGCTTTTCGAACTCGGCGCCGGCTACTACGCGCGCAAACTGGCCACCGGTCCTGAGGCAGACCTGAGGCGCGAGTTCCTCCATTCCTTGCCGTTGCCCTCTTCTGGCAATGGTCACGGCACGATCAGTGTTCTGGACGTCGGCTGCGGGCCCGGGCATGTGGCTCGCGCACTCGCGCATTGTGGTTACGACGTAACGGCCGTGGACCGCAGTCGCAGCCTCCTGCGAATTGCCCGGAAACTCGCGACGCGTGAACGCGCTGCCGTGCGCTTCCACTTATCCTCCGTGGAGAAGCTTCCGTTTCCTGATTCGTCCTTCGATTATTGCTACGCCACCGGCGTGGTCTATTGGGTCGAACATCTCGCTGCAACTCTTTCCGAAATGGTGCGTGTCACGCGTCCGTCTGGACTGGTGGCGTCGCTCGATCCACACGCGTCCATGTCCATTGCCAAAATCCTGGCTTACGCTCGCGAAAAACGCCTTAACGCGCGCGACACACGGAAACTCATCGCCTGGGCCACTTCCGCGCAATGCAATCGCCGCTTCGAGGAGGGCCACCTCCGCCGCGTGCTCACCGACGCCGGGCTGCAGAGTCTCACATTAGAGCAACGCCTCGGCGGCATGGTGTGGTTCTGGAAGGGAACCGTGCCTGCGCGAGCGTGATGCGTGCGCAAGAATCCTGTGGTATGCGGAAGGGACGCGGCGCGGCGCAGCGGATCGTGGCCGCGAGTAGCAATTCGCCGAACCTGTTATTCTGGTTCTCGCGCCAACGTCCTTGCGCAAAATCGTCCGGAGGTTTGAATGAAATTGTTCAGGCGGATGCAACGGCGGATCGGAGCCACGCGCTACATCGGCTTGGCGCTGTTACTGGCCTGCGGCATCGCTATTGCCGCGCAGCGCCCGGCCGTTTCGTTCAAATCCGTTGCCGCTGCTCAGCCGAAAATTTCGCCGCAGACCGCCTCGGCTTCCAGCCCCGAGTTCATCAAAGCCGCTGACGAAGTGCTGGCGCAAATGAGCAGGATTCTCGCGCTCCCAATCAAGGAGCCACTCAAGAAAACGCTACGTTCCAAGCAGGAAGTCCGCGACTACTTGATTCGCGAAGACAAAGAGGACAAAAAGGACGCCGAACGCTACGCCGACGACAAAACACTGGAAGCTTTCGGGCTCATTCCCAAGGGCTTTCCATTAGATTCTTTCATGCTCGATGTTTTGACCGATCAGGTCGCGGGATTGTACGACCCGAAAGCTAAGGAATTTTACATCGCGAATTGGATTCCGGTGGACGAGCAACGCACCGTGATGTCTCATGAGCTCACCCACGCGCTCGAAGATCAATCCTTCCACATCGATTCCTGGATCAAAGCTGCGCGTCCCAACGATGACGCCGAGCTTGCCCGCGACGCCGTCAGCGAGGGCTCCGCGATGGCCGCCATGGTGGACTACGAAATGCTCGACCAAAAAGTCAGCGTGCGCGACGTTCCAGACGTCACTTTGCTCATCCGCGCCGGCGCCCTCAGCGAAATGGATAAGGATCCCAATCTCGCGAAAGCTCCCCTATATATTCGGGACGAACTCCTGTTTCCGTATCTCGCCGGCACAGGATTCACGCAGGAATTTCTGAAGGCGCACAGCGGATGGCAAGACTTGCATTTGATTTTTCAGAATCCGCCGGTATCAACGCAGCAGATCATTCATCCGGATTTGTACATGCACGGCGTCAAGCCCGAAGCCATCGCGCTGCCGGATTGGAAAGGCCTGGTTCCGAGCGACTGGAAACTGCTGGAAGAAAATACCATGGGAGAATTCG
Organism: Acidobacteriota bacterium; assembly: GCA_013289695.1. Taxonomy (GTDB): domain Bacteria; phylum Acidobacteriota; class Terriglobia; order Acidiferrales; family UBA7541; genus Palsa-295. Next base: position 61,908 of record JABCZK010000002.1, on the reverse strand, counting down.
GCGTCGAGGAAATTCTGAAACAGCTGCTGGACGAAAATCGCGCGGAGTTGCTTGCTCCGGCGTGGAAAGGCGATCGCTACGCGGTCTTCGAGGACGCCAAAACGAAGTCCACTCCGCTGGTGTTCCGCCTGGCGCTCGACAATTCCGACGACGCGGCGCATTTCTTCGGCCAGTACAGTGAAGCCCTGGAGCACAAATACACGACGCGCACGGAACACTTGCGCCGGCCCAGCTTCTTTCAGTTCCAGTCCGAGTCCGGCGGAGTGTTTCTGCGCTGTGTTGCCACGCAGTGCCTGACCGTGGAAAGCGCCACGCGCGAAACGTTCGACAAAATCAACCACGCCATCGGTTGGGAACCGGCGCCCGCGGCGCTGAGCGTCCCTGCAGCACCGGAGACCATTACGCGACAATCAATGCCCGTCGAATCCAGTCACGCTGGCGCCCGGTAGTTTCGCACACCGCCCACTTAATCATTCAGTGAAAGCTCCACGGTATCCGCGCGATGAACCACCATCAGCGTCTGATCGTCGGCCTGCTTCCTGCCGCCGGAATAACCCTGCACGTCCTTCATGCACGCTGCCGCCAGTTCCTGCGGCACCCATCCATGCCGCTCACCCGCGATATTCGAAAGCCGCGCCGCGCCGTATTCCGTGCCCGATGCATTCACCGCTTCGGAAATTCCGTCGGTGTACAGGAGCAAGCTGTCGCCGCGCTCCATGCGCACACGCTGAATCGTGTAGCGGCTGGTGGAAAACATTCCCAGCGGCACGCCCGTCGAGCAGACCTGCCGCACGCCATCTTTTGCGATGAGCAACGCAGCCAAATGTCCCGCGCTGCCGATTTCGATTTCGCCGCGTTGCCCTGCGCGGCCGCAAATCAGCGTCGCATATTGTCCCGCAATCGTGCTTTGGCAAAATACGCTGTTGGCCATTTCCAGCAACTTATCGAGCGGCAAACCTACGCCCGCGAGGCTGCGGAACATGGCGTGCAAATGGGTCATCAGCAAGGAAGCCGCCACGCCTTTCCCGGTCACGTCACCAAGCAAGAAAATCAATTCGCCATCTCCGGCCGATGGAGGAATTAAATCGCAATAGTCGCCGCTGACCATCCCCGCAGGCTTGTACTGGTAATGTACGAGCCAATCCCCGTGACGAAGATCCGTCCGCGGCAGCAACCCGCGTTGCACGCGCGACGCAAGTTCCAAATCGCGCTCGAGAGCGCGCTGCTCATCGCTCGTCAGATGATCGAGGCACAGCCGCAGCAGCGGATCGGCCAGCAGCCTTTCTTTTTCCACGGAATCATGACACTCCGTGCAAATCCCGTAGGTCCCGTCATCCATCCGGTGGAGGGCGGAATCCACTTCGCCCAGAAGTTCCATCAACGCCGCTGTCGGAGCCGCCGGCGCAGGCGACGACAGCACCGCATTCAATTCCGTGCGCCGTTTTTCAAGCTGTTCACGAATATACGGGTCGCTCACTCCGCTCATTTCCTTGGCCTCCACGTCCGAGCTTCGCGCCATGCGTGTCGCTGCCTTATCCGTTTCCGGCATGAGAGCTCCCTTTGCCCCGCCGCGTCGAAATCTTCGCTATTGGATTCCTAATCTCTCGCCCGCGACTCCGGATTAATGGCGTCCAGCAGGGTCCCGCCGGTCCTCCGCGCGATAAGCATCCGGCGTTCCAGGCGCTGCAACCGGCGCTCGAAATCGCTCCTGTAACGCCTTAGCAGGGCAGCGCTTAGCCCGGCGCTCCGGTTTGGCGGACGCCGCAGCTCCGCAAGAGCCCGGCGTACCAGCACGGCCGCGCGCTGCGGTTCGCGAACCTGGCGCTCGTAATGAATCGCCAGGTGTCTGTAAGCCTCCAGACCCTCGCGCGAGCCACCCAAGATGCTCTCCCAGAGTTTCAGCGCCAGCGGCAAATCGCCTTCGCGCTTCGCCAAGCGCGCGAGGGACCGCCGCGCAGCCCGGTCCGTCTCCGCGGGAAGCACGGCCTCGAGAGATTGCGCATAATGTTTCTTCGCCCGCGCCGTTTCGCCGCGCCGCTCGCAAATGCGCGAAACTCCGTATAATTCGAGCCCGTCTGCGCCGTCCGTCCGCGGGTCAGCGAGCACCGCGACGATCCGGCTGGCGAGCCCCGCCAGAGCTCGCAGGTCCATTTGATTGTGGAGAAAGATCTGCACCAGCGGCTCGGGCGGTCCGCCGCGCAAATAATCGAAATAGAATTGCGGAATCATTTCCGAAATCAAGTCCGCACCACGGTTCCAACCCAGCACATGTTTTTCGAGCTCCGCGAGGCGCACCGATCCCAAGTGCACGCGCCACAAGTTTCGCGCTGGATGCAAAAAATCCAAATGCGCGCGCGGCGCCGCGGCCCGGATTTTTCTCGTCATGCGATAACGCGTCTCCAGCAGCGGCCAGTCAAACGATTTTCCGTTGAACGTCACCAGTACCGGGCGCTCGGTCATCCGCTCCGCCAGCGTGAGCAGCAAGGCGTGCTCTTCGCTGAGTTCGCGCATGAAGAACTGCTCCACTTCTAGTCCGCCCGCGTCCCACCACGCGATCCCCACCATGAACGGATAAGTCCCGGTCCCGCCCATTAGCCCGGTCGTTTCCGTATCCAGAAAAAGCCACTGTCGCGGATCGCTCACCTCCGCGCAAGCTCCCGGCGCGAGCAGCCGCAGCGCATCGGCGTTCACCGAGCCTTCCGGCGGTTCGCAGCCAATCGCCTCCGAAAACCATTTGCGCACCGACAGGTGCTCGCCAAACGAGTTGCTCAACGCTTTCGCCTGCAGCATTTCTGCCAGCCGCTCCGCCCCGTCGGGAAGCGCGGGCGAAAATCCACGCACGCGGATCGCGGCGGTCTCCGCCACAGCACTTTCCGCCGCAACGCCAGCCTTCCGCGCCGGCCGCAGCGCCGCCAAAGACGCAAATCGGTCTCGCACATTCATCGCTGATCAATCTCCGGTTTCACTCTATGCCTGTGCGATAAAAGTTTTCGAATTTACGATCACGCACACAACCGCTCCAAAATCGCGAGCGCCACTTCCTTTGCCTTCTCGCACTTCTCCCCGGCAGGCCCCACGCACGAAGGGCACCCGCGCTCACAAGGACAACCCACAATCAGCTCGCGCGTCCGCTGCAACAAAATGTCATGCACGCGAAACAGCGGCTCGCTGAACCCGATCCCGCCGGGATAAGCATCGTACAAATACAGATTCGGCTCGAAGGATTCCTTCATCTGCGCCGGATCACCAAGCGTCGCCGAAAATTCCTGCCACTCGGTTTCGACGCCCGGACGAGCAGGCCTCTCCCCCACGGCGGTCCCCAGATCCCGCGCGTCGCACATCAGCAGCAAAGTGGCCATGGAAGCCATCGCATAAAGCAGTCCCAGAATTCCGTTCTGCCTATCCGACAGCGCATAAGGCAGCTCAGCGAGCAGCTTGCGTCCGAGCGTGATCCAGAATGCCGTCGTGTGCATTTCGTTTTCCGGCAGCTCCAGCTTGCCTGCGCCGATATTTTCATTCGTGAAAAACTTGATCTTCTTGAATCCCACCACCTGCGACCGCACCAGCGCGTCGCCATGCGCCCGCACCGCCGGCCCCGCGACCTGCTCTTCTTCGGCAATCTCCAGCACGCGCACCTGCGTGTAACGTATCGCATCCGTGTAGTAATCCACGTTCACGCTTTTCACGTAGGCCTTGCGCTGCTCGAAATCCAGCCGCTCCACGTGATATTGCTGCCCCTGGTGCAGATAAATTGCCTTGGGATGCACCGTCGTCAGCGCCGAAGAGAAGTCTACTTCGCCAATCACTTCCGGCTCGCCGTCTTCGTCTCCATTCGTCCCGCCGGTGGTATCAATGATCACGAAATTGTCAGACGTCACCGATCGCAGGCTCACCGTGTCCGCCGGATAAGCTTCCTGCACCCAATGCCAATTCCCGCCGCTGCGATGCAGGAATCCCGCCTCGCTCATTCGTTCGCACAGGCCAGGCAAATCCACGGCGCCGAAGCGTTCTTCAGGTCGAAGCGGCAGCTCGAACGCCGCGCACTTCAAATGGTTCACCAGAATTTCCAGATTGTCCGGCTGCACGTAAGCGTGCTCCGGCGAGCGGCCGAAAAAATAGTCCGGATGCTGCACGATGAACTGGTCCAGCGGCGCCGATGACGCGACCATCACCGCACACGACGTTCCGCTTCTTCGTCCAGCGCGTCCCGCGCGCTGCCATGTGGAAGCGATTGAGCCTGCATATCCCGCCATCACGCTCGCGTCCAGTGAACCAATATCAATCCCCAATTCCAGCGCGCTCGTGGCAACGACGCCGCGAATCCGCCCATCGCGCAAGCCGCGCTCAATTTCGCGGCGCTCTCCCGGCAGGTATCCGCCGCGATAGCCGCGAATGGGCTCGGCTTCGCCGGGACCCGGCCTATTCGCCTGCTGCAAATAAGTTAGCAGCACTTCGGTATGCAAGCGGCTATTCGCAAATACGATGGTTTGCAGCTTGCGCGCCAGCAGCTCTTTCGCCACGCGCGTCGCCTCATTCAAATAGCTGCGGCGAATCCCCAAATTCCGATTCACCATCGGTGGGTTGTAGAAAACGAAAAGTTTCTCCGCCGCCGGCGCGCCGTTTTCCTCCACCACTTGTACCGGCTCCGCGATCAGCTGCGCCGCCAGCTCTCCCGGATTGGCAATCGTCGCCGAACAGCAAATGAATTGCGGCTTCGAGCCATAGAATTCCGCGATGCGAGCAAGCCGCCGCAGCACGTTCGCCAGATGGCTGCCGAAAACTCCGCGATAAGTGTGCAATTCATCTAGCACGATATAGCGCAGATTCTCGAACACACGCGTCCACTTGGTGTGGTGCGGCAAGATTCCCGTGTGCAGCATGTCCGGGTTCGTCAGGATCACATGCCCGTGCTCGCGGATCGCCCGCCGCGCGTCGCTCGGCGTATCGCCGTCGTACGTAAACACGCCAAAGCCATCATCCAGCCGCTTCGCCAGGTCGTGCAGCTCCGCCAGTTGATCCTGCGCCAGCGCCTTGGTGGGGAAGAGGTACAGCGCGCGCGTATCCGCGTCCTTCAGCACCGCATTTAGCACTGGCAGGTTGTAACAGAGCGTCTTGCCCGAAGCCGTCGGCGTCACCACCACGAAATTCTTCCCGGCATGCGCCAATTCCGCCGCCGCCGCTTGATGCGTGTAGAGTTTTTCGATCCCCTTCGCGTGATAAGCCGCCGCCAGCTCCGGCCGCACCCAGGTGGGCATCGCGCGGAACTGCGCCTCGCGCGCCGGAATATGCCGCACGACCGTCAGCACTTCGTCCGCGCGATAACGCGCGACCAGCGCTCCCAGCGCCTCCTGCACCGTCTCCAGGGTCGTGCTCGCGCGGACCGCCAGACCTCTCGTCAGCCCTCCCGCCAACCCATGTTGCGACGCGGCCATCGCCACCTCCAATTGAAATTGCCAAGCTCCCGCCGATGCCAGCCTTTCGCCTTTTATTCGCTGAGGCTACCACGCGGCATCCGCGCGCGCAACCCCAGTCTTACGCCGCAATTTCCATCGCCGGCGCGGGTTGCTCCTGTATGGCGTTTGGTGCCATCTTTGACTTCGAGTTGACCGCTGCGCACACCGCCCACCGGCCGCGTGCGGTCGCCGCCGTCATCCCGAGCGCAGCGAAGGATCGCTCTTCGATTGTCGAAGCGCCCTCGCGCACGCCGCGTGTCCTGCCTTTTCTCTCAGTCTCGCCTTTAGCAGTGTCCATCTGAGTTCGTCAGCGGTGCCGTTGAATTTGCCCCACCTTTCCACACGCAAAACCGCCCACCCCTAGCCATCTGCCACCAAATTTTGCTATACATGAACCATGGCTCACGACTTCCTGATTTTCGATTTCGGCACCAACGAAGAAGTAGCGCAGCAGGCTCGACACAAAGTGGAAGGCTGGACGCAAGGCTTCCGTCTTGGCAAGAAAATGCTCCTGAAATTCGAACGCGAAGCGGCTGACGACTCGCAAGAGTCCGGGAAAGCAGCCGAGAAGCCAGCCGCCTCCAAAAAGAAATCCGCAACAAAGGGCGACGCGGCCGAGCCCAGCGCCAAAGTGCGCATCCTCGTCCGGCTGGATTTTTCCGACCACGAAAAGCTCTCGCTGCAGCGCTGGCTCGATCGCATCCCCGCCGAAGAGCCGTTCAAATCGGCGAAAACGGAGATCATTCGCCAAGGCCAGCCCGGATTCACCGAAACCGCGGAACTTTTTGACTCCCTGTCCTGATGGCCACGCGATACCTGTCTATTTTCCCAGTAATCCAAGAGGGATTGCGGCGTGCGTTTTTTCTCTCCGCGCCGCGCAATTCGCTATAATGGTGTGTACCTAATTCCCGCGACGAGCCTCTAAGGCGAGAGTGCCCGATGCCGACCCAGATAAAAACGAAATTAGCGAATTACGATCCAGCGAAATACCACGGCCTCGAGCGCGACGCGCTGCTCCGCGTCTATCGCACCATGTTTATGTCCCGCCGCCTGGACGATCGCGAGATCCAGCTGAAACGCCAGAATCGCCTTTTCTTTCAGATCAGCGGCGCCGGTCACGAAGCCGTCCTGGCCGCTGCCGGCTTGGTCCTGAAACCAAGTTACGATTGGTTTTTCCCGCACTACCGCGACCGCGCGCTGATGCTAATGCTCGGCGTCACTCCCTACGATATGTTACTGCAGGGAGTGGGCGCGAAAGCCGATCCCGCATCTGGCGGCCGTCAGATGCCTTCGCACTGGGGCAATCGCGATCTCAACGTGGTTACGCGCTCGTCGCCAACCGGCACGCAATTCCTGCACGCCATCGGCGCGGCGGAAAGCGCGTCCTATTTCGAAAAATTTCCCAAGGCCTTCGACCAGGCGCGCAAAGCCCCCATGGGCGCCACAGTCTCTTTCCACCGCGACGAGATTACTTACGTTTCCGCCGGCGACGGCACCACCAGCGAAGGCGAATTTTACGAATCCCTCAACACCGCCTCCAGCAAACGCCTCCCGGTTCTCTATCTTATTGAAGACAACGGCTACGCCATTTCCGTCCCCGTCGAAGTGCAGACTCCCGGCGGCAGTATCTCCAAGCTGGTCAGAAATTACCCGAACCTGTACGTCGAGGAATGCGACGGCACCGAGCCGCTGGAAAGTTATGCCGCGTTGCGCCGCGCCGCCGAACATTGCCGCGCCCGCAAAGGTCCGGCGCTGATCCACGCGCACGTTATCCGTCCGTATTCGCACTCGCTTTCCGACGACGAAAAGCTCTACAAGTGCGAGCCCGAACGTTCCGCCGAAGCGCAGCGCGACCCGCTGCCGAAATTCGCAATGTTCCTGGTGCGTGAAGGCATCCTGGAAGAAAGCGAGATTGAAGCCCTGGAAGCCGAGGTAGATCGCGAAATCATTGAAGCCACCGATCGCGCGCTTGCGGCTGAACTCCCGACACCGGACTCGATCTACAAGTGGGTTTACTCGCCCGACGTGGATCCCGCCTCCCGCGATTTCGAGGCCACTCCAAGAAAAGAAGGCCATCCGAAAACGATGGTCGAAATGGTCTCGATCACGCTGCTCGACGAAATGAAGCGCGACGAACGCATCGTCGTCTTTGGCGAAGACGTCGCTGATTGCAGCCGCGAAGAAAGCCTGGCCACCGTGAAAGGAAAGGGCGGCGTCTTCAAAGCCACGGCAGGCTTGCAGCGCAAATTTGGCTCGCAGCGCGTTTTCAATTCACCGCTTGCCGAAGCGAATATCGTCGGCCGCTCCATCGGCATGGCCATTCGCGGCCTAAAGCCGGTTCCTGAGATTCAGTTTTTCGACTACATCTGGCCGGCCATGATGCAGCTGCGTAACGAAATGGCCACGATTCGTTGGCGTTCCGCCGGGAATTTCAAATCGCCGGTCGTCATTCGCGTTGCCATCGGCGGCTACCTCACTGGCGGCGCGATTTATCACAGCCAGTGTGGCGAGGTTACTTTCACGCATATTCCCGGCCTGCGCGTGGTGATGCCTTCCACCGCGCTCGATGTATGCGGCCTGCTGCGCACCGCGATCCGCTCGGACGATCCCGTTCTGTTCCTCGAGCACAAGCATTTATACCGCCAGCCCTACAATCGCTCGGAATATCCTGGACCGGATTTCACCGTTCCTTTTGGCAAGGCCCGCATGGTGCGGGAAGGCACGGACGTCAGCGTGATCACTTATGGCGCTGTGGTGCATCGCGCGGAAGTTGCCGCAGCAGAACTGGCGCGTAACGGAATCTCCGCCGAAATTCTGGACCTGCGTTCGCTAAGCCCCTACGATTGGGAAGCGATTGCCGCAACGGTTCGCAAGACCAATCGCGTCCTGGTGGCCTACGAAGACACGCGCTCCTGGGGCTACGGCGCGGAAATCGCCGCGCGAATTGCCGACGAATTATTCGACGAACTCGCCGCCCCGGTTCGTCGCGTGGCCGCTACCGACACTTTCGTCGCCTATCAACCCAGGCTCGAAGACGCCATCCTACCGCAAACCGAGGACATAGCTCGCGCCATTCGCGACCTGATGGCCTATTAGCCCGGCCAGGCCGTCGCATGAAACCTTTCAATCACTCCGTTCGTATACTAAAGTAAGCGGGTGAAGCTCGAGCACGAACCGCTCGGGAGGGTAAAATCATGAATTGTCAGAGTTGTCACAAGGAAATCGCCGAATATTCGAATTTTTGCTACTACTGCGGTGCCCGGCAGAGCAGCGCGCCCAGCGCCGCGCCGCGCCCGCAGAAGCGTCTGATGCGTTCTTCCACCGATTGCAAGCTGGGCGGCGTCTGCGGCGGCATCGCCGAATATATGGACGTGGATTCCACAATCGTTCGGCTGGTCTGGGTATTGCTGATTATTTTCCCGTTTCCGCTGGTGCCAGCGGTGCTAGGCTATTTCATCGCCTGGCTGGTGATCCCGCAGGCGCCTCCGCCGATACCGGTGGAGGTAGTGGCGCAACCCGCCGCGCCTTCCGCACCTGGACACGGCTCGGCCCAGACGGCCTAAGCGTTTCCGGAAAATGTTGCGCTGCCACGCGGCACCCGGCAGGCTCTGCCGATCAGTCGCGGCCTTTGCCTTTCGCTCTGCGCGAAAAAGATCCGCGCCGCTCGCCGTAAATTGCCTGGTCAATGGATATCAATCCGGCGCCCAGCGCCGCCAGCGTAAACGCGCCGACCGCTATGGCCAAGGGAAATTGGTAGTTGTCCACCTTAGCTGGATTCGAAAGCAATCCATGCACTTTCACGAGCGCCACGGCCATTTCGCCCGCAACGAGCAATCCCGCAATCCGCGTGAACAATCCCAGGATTAGCAGGCAGCCGCCAAAGAACTCAATTACTCCAGCGATGTAAACGAAATAAGTGGGGAATCCCATGTGCTCGAAACCCTGCATAGCTTCGTGCGTGTGCGTGAACAGCTTCGGATAGCCGTGAAACACCAGAATAACTCCCAATCCGACGCGGAGGAGCAAAAGCGCCAGCGGCTTCAATCTTTCCAGACCCTGCATTCCGTCCCTCCCGCGGGCACATCCGTTGACTCTCGCCGCGCGCCCCGCATTGTATCAGAATCGAAAAAACTCTCGGCTCACGGCGCATGGAAACCTTTGCCACGTCCCGCGCGGGGTTGCGCCGCGCGGTTAGTGTAGAATCTTCCATCACCCATTTTTGACGATGACGCGATCCACACCAACGCCTACTGGAAACGATTGCCCCCGCTTCTGCGCCGTGCGCGCCGCGAGCATTCGCTTTGGAGCTCGGCTGTGATTCGGAAAGTCTTGTTGGGCTCCGCGCTGCTTCTGGTCCTGGTGGTGGCACTCTATGTACGCTTTCATCATGCCGCTTCGCCGCTGGAAACCGGATATGCCGGAGGCCGCACGGTTACTGTCTTCAGCACTTCGGCCCAGGTTCGCGAACCGGTCGCCACGGTCAGTTTCGGTGATCGCCTCGAGGTTCTGCAGAGATTTCAGAATCAGGTGAAAGTACGCACTTCCGCTGGAGTCGTTGGCTGGATTGGGGAGAGGGATGTGTTGTCGGCGGATCTCTGGCAAACTCTGAACGACCTGGAAACGAAGTCGGCCACTATGCCGGTGGTCGCGCGTGGTCACACCCGAGTCCTCAGCAATCTGCGCATCGAACCGGGGCGCGATTCGCCGCGCGTCCGCCAGTTGAACAAAGATATTCCCGTCGACATGATGGCGCGCCAGCCCGAGTTCGTCGCGCCGGCCGCCGCCTCCAGCGTTGATGAAGAAGCCGCCGATGCGCCGGCGTCCGAGCCCGCGAAATCAGACGTCCGTAAATCGAAATCCCGCAAATCAGACGCGCGGAAATCAGACGATAGGCCAGGGGCCAAAAAAGAGGACTGGTGGCTCGTCCGCGCGCACCTCACCGATCAGGCCGTCCTGGCCGGATGGCTACTAGGCCGCTTCGTTGAACTCGATGTTCCGTCTCCCCTGCCGGACTATGCCACTTCCGCCGGAATGCGCATCGTCGCCTGGAGTGAGTTGAACCGCGTGCCATCCGCTTCCGGCAAACCCATGACGCAATATTTGCTCCTCGGCACGCACGGCCCCGAGGGCCAGCCGTGCGATTTCACTTCACTTCGCGTGTACACCTGGGGCAAGCAAAAGGATCGCTACGAGACCGCATTCGTCGAAAGCAATGTCTGCGGCAAGCTGCCCATTCAACGCTTGCAGTCTGCGGGACCTGACATGGACATTACATTTTCATTTCTGGATTCAAGCAACGGCGCGCTGGAGCGCCGCACCTATCAAATGCACCAGACCATCGTCCGCCGCGTGAAGGGTGGCAGCGCTCTGAAACCTCGGAAACGCACCCGTTAATCACCGCGTTTCATCTGCAATCATTTGAACCCGCGCCCGCCGCCGATTGCGCTAAATTTGAGGCATGGCGTATCGTGCGATGATTTTCGGCGCGGCCTTGCTTCTCTATTGTTCGGTCGCGATCTCCGGCTGCTCGCAAGCCACCTCCGAACCTCTGCCTCGATCGCCCGCGACCCCCACCTTGAAGTATATCGGCCAATGGGGCGCGCCGGGCAACGGGCCAGGCCAAATGCAGCAGCCCTCGGGGATCGCCACGAATTCTCTCGGCGACGTATTCATCGTGGATTCCGGCAGCGCCTTCATTTCCAAATTTGCGCCGGAAGGGAAACCACTGCTCTCCTTTCAGGAAGACGGACTGAATCACCCGCAATCCATTGCAGTGGACCGCGACGGCACGCTGTACGTCACCGACCCCGTCCGCAATAGCGTTTTCATTTTCATGTCCAATGGCGATCACTACCGCGAACTGCGCCTGCGGACGCGCCCGGTGGCCGGAAACACGCTGAGCGCGGCTGTGGGCGATGACGGACTGATTCACGTGTTCGACCAGCACGCTGGCAAAGTTTTCAGCTACACGCCCCGTTTGCGTTTGGTGCAAACCTGGGAGCCGCGCGAGACTTTCCCGGGCGCGCAACATTTCGGCCCGCTCGTGGCAGGCCCCGATAATTTCCTGTACCTGGGAACGCCCTCGGGCGGCATCATGAAGTTCACCCGCGAAGGTCACCTGATCACGGAGATCACGGCCGGCGCCACGGGAGTCACCTGGAGTCCCGGCGCAGGGTTCGCGGTGTGGAACAATTGCATCTTCGTGATGGATTCCGACGGACGCATGCTGCACGTCGCCAGCACCGTCGATGGCGCGGGAAAATCGGATGTGGATCTTGCTCCCGAACTCGGCCAGGCCGGCCGCAAAGCGCCCGCGCTCGCCATCAACCCGCGGGGTGAATTGCTGGTCCTCGACGCACCCGAATCGCGCGTCCTGCGCTACCGCATCACCTTCTGACATTCCCCCTTCACGCGCTATCATTGCAGGCCGGAAATAACGAGGTGCAGCTCATGGCCCTACTGCTTTCCGAAGCGGACGTGAAGCAAATCCTGACGATGCCGATAGCGCTCGCAGCGGTGGAAGATTCTTTTCGCCGCCTCGCCGATGGCTCGGCGCTGCTGCACTCCCGCCAGCGCCTGCGCCTTCCGGGTAAGAGTTATCTTCATTACATGGCCGCGGCCGACGCGACCAGCGGTTATATGGGCATGAAGATTTACACCAGCTCGCCCGCAGGCCTGCGATTCCTGGTCCCGCTCTTCCATGTGGGTTCGGGCGAGCTGCTCGCGCTGATCGAAGCAGATTATCTTGGCCAAATTCGCACGGGTGCGGCCAGCGGCGTAGCCACTGGTCTGCTGGCGCGCGCAGACGCCGCCAAAATCGGGATCATCGGCACGGGATTGCAGTCGCGCACGCAGCTGCAGGCCCTGTCGCTGGTGCGTACCATCACCGGCGTTCACGCCTTCAGCCGCAACCCCGAGCATCGCGAACGCTTCGCAAGAGAAATGACCGCACAACTGGGCGTCCCGGTCGTTGCCGTAGCGTCCGCGCAGGAGGCCGTCCGCGGCGCCGACATCGTCGTTACTTCCACCACTTCCACGAATCCTGTTCTGGATGGCAGCTGGCTCGCCCCGGGAATGCACGTCAACGCCATTGGCGCCAACTTCCCGCAGAAGCACGAACTCGACGGCGAAGCCATCCGCCGCTGCGACATCATCGCCGCTGATTCCCGCGAGCAGTCGAAAATCGAGGCCGGCGACCTGATTCAAATGTACGGGGATGACAAGCGGCGCTGGGCCAGCGTCACCGAACTGGCCGAAATCGTCGCCGGAAAGACTCCCGGCCGGAGCAGTCCCGAGCAGATTACGCTGTTCAAATCCAACGGCATCGCGACGGAAGACGTCGTCGTCGCAGGGCGGATTTACGAACTGGCGCGTGAACGGGGCTTGGGACGGCAGGTTCCGCTGTGGGAGAAAGACGCTCGCGAAGGAGTAGCTCGCGGCGTTTAAGCGCGCGGTCAGGTGCGAAGTTTATTCAAATGCTTGAAAAGCGCGTCGCGCAGCCTCTGCCGCGTATCTTCCGGCAGCGGGGCAGGCTCGGAGTTGCAGAAAATCTGAATCGTCTGCCGCGTCGTGTCCACCACCACCCGGCAATCCTCGCAATTCTCCAAATGCTTCTCGATCGAGGATTTCAGCGATGGGTCCAGCGCTTCTTCCAGGTAGTTCGAGATTTCCTTGACAATGCTCTTGCAATTCACGAAGTCTCACCCTGTCGAAAGTAACGGTTCAGTTTCTGGCGCAGCTTCAGCCGCGCCCTTAGCAACCGTGACTTGACTGCCGGGATGGACAGTCCCAGCGCTTCCGCCGTCTCCTCGGTTGACAATTCTTCGATGTCGCGAAGTTGAAAAACGATTCGGAAAGGCGGCTCGAGCTCCGCAATTGTACTGCTCAATATCCCGCCTAGTTCGGATTGCTTATAGCGTTCCTCAGGCGAAGGACCCCAATCCTCCACCTCTCGCGGCATCGTATCCTCGCCAGTGTCCACTTCTTCGTCCAGAGACACCTGGTTCGGGCGCCGCTTGCGCAGCTTCATCAGCGCCTGGTTCACTGCGATGCGCACCAGCCAGGTATAAAACCGCGAATTGCCCTGAAACTCGCCCAGATGCTGGTAGGACTTCAGGAAGGCTTCCTGCATCACGTCTTCGGCGTCTTCCTTGTTCTGCGTGATGTTTTGCGCGAGACGGAAGATCTTGCGCTCGTAGCGGCCCACCAGCGTCTCAAACGCGGTGATGTCGCCGCCTTTGGCGGCCGCGACCAGCGCGCCCTCGTCGTCCTTCACCACCTGAGAGGGCAGCGGTGTGCGCGGTTGCAATGGATTTAATTTAGAAGCGCTCATATAAGTTCCATGTCAGAGTAGCATAAATCGCCTCTCTGCCGTGCAGGCCCACCAGCACGCTCCACGCAAATCCCCAAATTTCAGTGATTTAGCTCCGCGAAATTCTGCTTGCGCCTGCCTGCATCCGCGCGCCTCAGGGTCATCGCGCAAGCAACACTCCTAGCGCCAAGCTTGCGGATTGGCCAACTGCTGGCGGATAATCGCTCCATCACGTTTCGCCTCGGCTGGCCCGGCCCGGGCGGAAAAATCAAAGGGACTGAATGCGTACACTGCCGGATTATCTTCGCAAAGGTATGAGAATGATTCTGGTCGGCGCCAATCCCGGTGACCGTTCCGCGCGCGTGGGCCATTACTATGCAGGCCGCGGCAATCAATTCTGGCCGATCATGTACGAATCCGGCGTCATTCCCGAGCCCCTCAGCTACGAGGACGACCGCCGCATCCTGGAATTCGGCATTGGGATGACCGACCTGGTGAAGCGTCCCACCCGCGCCGTCGAGGAAATCGAGCGCCAGGAATTCGCTGAAGGCCGCGTCCTGCTGGCGCAAAAGTTGGAAGACTTGAAGCCGCGCGTCGTGGCCTTCAATGGCAAAATGACGTACGAGAAATTCACCGGCCGCCCCTGCAAGCTCGGCCTGCAAAAGGAAAAGCTCTACGGCGCGCAGGTTTTCGTATTGCCCTCCACAAGCGGTCTGAACGCCGGAACCGAACGCGGCGTAAAAACCCGTTATTTCAAGAAACTTGCGGCGCTGCTCAAGTCTCTAATCGATTAGGGAGATCGCAACAGTATGGGAACCACGTCACAGCCGGCGCCCGCCGCTCCGCTCGTAACCGTAGAACGCACCGGCGCAATCACTATCATCCGTCTGAATCGCCCGGAAAAGCTAAACGCGTTGAACCTGCAGCTCGCCCACGAATTGGTGCACGCACTGCTGGGTGCGCAGGCCGACAGGGCTATCCACTGCGTAGTTCTCACTGGAGCAGGCCGTGCCTTCTGCGCCGGCGGGGACCTGGAACTGCTGCGCGATGCGCGCCAACGCAAAGCGGCTGATGAGGTGGAAGCACTGGTGACGGCCGGCAAAGAAATCTCCATCGCCATCGCCACCATGCCGAAAATCGTGATCGCGTCAGTAAATGGTGTCGCCGCCGGCGGCGGCATGAATCTGGCTCTCGCCGCCGACATTCGCATCGCTTCCGACCAGGCGCGCTTCGCCGAATCCTTCGCGCAGATCGGCCTGTTCCCCGATTTCGGCGGCACATTTTTCTTGCCGCGGATCGTTGGTCCCACGCGCGCCGCGGAATTGTTTTATACCGGCCAGATGCTCTCGGCGGACGACGCCTTCCGGCTGGGCATCGTCAGCCGCGTGGTTCCCGCCGCTCAGTTGGAAGCGGAAACCAAAAAACTCGCGGAAAGCATCGCCACCGGAGCGGGTCTCGCGCAGCGTGACGTGAAACATCGCATGATTGAGGAACACCGCAAGGACCTCGAAGCCGCGCTCGACGAAGAGATCCGCCTGCAGCGGCATTGCTTCGAATCGCATGACTTTCTTGAAGGCCTGAACGCGTTCTTCGAGAAACGTAAACCCAATTTTGAAGGGCACTGACGCTGCCACGAACCGACCGGCGAATTTCCGCGGCCGCGCATCGCGCGCTGCCGCACCCGTGGAAACTCCACAGAGCGCAACAAACGGGTTTCGAGGACTAGGCTGCCATTCGCAAAAACTCGATTGAGCAATATCCTTGCTGCCTGCGGCGCTTCCTAAAATGGAGCGGAGCCCAATCGTAATGACTCGTGCGGAAAGCAATCTCGCCGCGCGCGGCTACAGTTTCGCCGAGCTGATGGTCGCCGCAGCCGCGCGGGAAATCGCCCATGGCGAACTCGTTTTCGTCGGCATGCGCCTGCCGATGCTGGCCTTCCTCGTCGCGCGCCGCACGCACGCGCCGGGCGCGGTTGGCCTCTTTGAAAATGGCGTGCTGCGCGAAACTCCCTCGGCCGAGCTGCTCTACACCATGGGCGACCCGCCCAATCTACGCGGCGCCACGCAGTGCGGCGCTATGCTCGATGTGATGGGACTGCTGCAGCAGGGCCGCGTGGACGTAGGCTTTCTCGGCGCCGCCGAAGTCGATCGCTTCGGCAATCTCAACACCACCTGGGGCTATCGCAATAAAGAAATGCAGCGCCTGCCGGGTTCCGGCGGAGCTTGTGACATCGCCTGCCTCGCGCGGCGCACCGTGGTGCTGCTCGCGCACGAGCGCGCGCGCTTATGCGATCGCGTGGGCCACATCACCTCGCCCGGCTTTGGCACCGGTGAAGGATGGCGCCGCACGCAAGGTTTGCCGGCGGCGTCCGGCCCATCGGCTATCATCACCACGCTCGGCGTGCTGCGCTTCGGTCACGACGGCGAAGCCTATCTTGCGTCCGTGCATCCGGGCGTCAGCGTCGAAGAAGTGCTCGCCAATACCGGCTGGACGCTGCGTGTCGCCGACGAGCTGATGGAAACTTCGCCGCCGAGCGATGAAGAATTGCGCGTGATGCGCGAACTCGATCCCAATCACTTCTGGACGCGATGAGATGACCGCTGAATCCAAATTGCTCACCATGCGCGACGCCATCGCGCGCCACGTCCCGTCGGGCTCCATGGTCCTGCTCGGCGCGCAGCTCGAGCAGATGATTCCGTTCGCCGCCGGCCACGAACTGATTCGCCAGAGCCGCCGCGATCTCACGCTCGTTGGGCCCATTTCCGATATCCTTTTCGACCAGCTGATGGGCGCGGGCTGCGTTTCTCGCGTGATGGCGGCATGGGTGGGGAACGTATCCGCGGGCGTCGGCTATTGTTTCCGGCGGGCGGTTGAACGCAGCATTCCGCGGCGCCTCGAAGTCGTGGACTATTCCAATTTCACCATGGCGCTGGCGCTGCATGCCGGAGCGCTCGGCGTGCCGTTCCTGCCCACTTACGCAACGCTTGGCAGCGATCTGCTGAAGAAAAACGGCAACCTGCGCGAGTTCTCGTCGCCCGTCAGCGAAGAAAAATTGATAGCCGTGCGCGCGCTGCGTCCGGATGTCGCCATCTTGCACGTGCAGCGTTCTGACGCGCATGGAAATGCCCACATCTGGGGCAGTCTGGGCGTCGCCGTCGATGGCGCGCGTGCCGCGCGCAAAGTAATTGTGGTCGCGGAAGAAATTGTCGAGCCGAGTGTGATTGCGTCCGATCCGAATCGTACTTTGATTCCAGGGTTTCTCGTCGCAGCGGTCGTGCACGAACCCGGCGGCGCTCACCCTTCGCCGGTACAAGGCTATTATGGCCGCGATCACGCGTTTTTCGCCGAATATCACGAACAGACCCGCCGCCTCGAAGATTTCGAGGATTGGCTCGCGCGCTGGGTTGTGCAAACCACCGATCGCGGCGATTATTGGAAGCAGCTCGGCACCGGTCGCGTCGAAAAACTGGCCGTGAAAGAACACGCTTTCTCCGCACCTGCGGACTTTGGCTACTGATGACCGAAGATTTGATGGCGAATATCGAAATCACCCCGCGCGAAGTGAAAGAGCTCCTCACGCGCGACGACAAAGTGCTTTTCGTGGACGTTCGCGAACCGTGGGAATATCAGACCACGCACATCGAAGGCTCGGAGCTGATCCCCCTGGGGCAAATTCCCGCGAACCTCGCTCGCCTGGAAAATGCTGAGCAACTCGTGCTCTTCTGCCACCACGGAGTGCGCAGCCTCGACGCCGCCGCCTGGCTCCGCTCACAAGGTGTGGAGGGAGCGCGCTCCATGTCCGGCGGCATCGAGCGCTGGTCCACCGAAATTGATCCCAGCGTCCCGCGCTACTAACGGGAAAGAGAACATGACGACGAAAAAGAAAGCCAGCAAGCTCGCGCCAAAGGCCAAGCGAAAAGGGAAGTCCGTGCAATTCCTGCAGAAGCCCACTTGCACTACGTGCCGCAAAGCGCGCGCCTACATGGAAAATCGCGGCTTCGACCTGCATTTCCGCAATCTCGATAAGGAACGGCTCAGCTCGGACGAACTGGAAAAACTAATCGGCGATCGCGATCATAAGGATTTCTTGAACTCGCGCAATGAACTGTACCGGCAAAAGAACATGAAAGAAAATCCGCCGACCCGCGCCGACGCCATCCGCATGATGGTCGGCGAGCCAAATTTGATCAGGCGCCCCGTGATCGTAGCCGGCGGCCGCGTCGTCCTGGGTTTCGACCAGGAAAAAATCGACCGCCTGTAACCGTGTGCGAAAAAATGAACTCAGGCCAAGATTGTGACGTTGTAGCGGCTGGCTTCAGCCGGGCGTCTTGGACTTTGCCTTGGGATTTGTGAATCGCGCGGCAGCGCGATTCATCCTGAGATCCCGCGGTGCGGGATCGCAGGGTAGCGGCCGCCTGTTTTTTAGGCGCGCGCAGCTCAATTTTCGTATGACTTTGTCAGGAGCACCCAGATTTGCCGCCGATCATCGACATTCACATCCACATCAACCCGCACGAAATGGTCCATCCCCCCGCGCTGGGGCTGATCAAACGCGGCCGCCGCGATTATGATGCAGTAGAAAAATATACCGCCAGGCCCGCCGAATTCCTGAAATTTATGGACAGCGCCGAAATCGAGCGCGCCGGTCTGATCAACTACGTCAGCCCGGACGTAATCGGCTTCACCGCCGAGGTAAACGATTGGATCGCCAAATATTGTTCCACCGATCCCAAAAGGCTGCTCGCATTCGGCTCGGTGCATCCGAAATATATCGAGAACGCTGCCGCGGAAGTTGATCGCCTCAAAAAGTTGGGCATCCGCGGGCTCAAAGTCCATCCCTCGCATCAACTATTCGCTCCGAACGAATACCGTAACGGCCTAGGTCCGCTGCGCGCGATGTACGAGCGCGCCCAAGCCCTGGGCCTACCAGTCATGATTCACACCGGCACCTCAATTTTTCCAGGCGCACGCAACGTGTACGCCCAGCCGATTCTCGCTGATGACGTCGGCGTTGATTTCCCCGACTTGGTGGTTATCCTCGCCCACGGCGGCCGACCTCTGTGGATGAACGAAGCCTTCTTCCTCGTGCGCCGCCACCCGAATATGTACATGGACATCTCCGGCATCCCGCCGCAAAAGCTGATGGAATCGTTCCCGCGCATCGAGGAAATCGCGGACAAAGTATTGTTCGGTACGGACTGGCCCGGCCCCGGCGTCCCCGGCGTGCGCGGCAACGTCGAAAAATTTCGCGCCTTGCCGATTTCGGCTCAGACGCAGCAGAAAATTCTGTACGACAATGCCGCGAGGCTTTTCCCCGCGCGGGCGTAGGAGCAGCGCAAGAAAATGGAAGTGCACCCATGGAAGTGAAAACGATTGGCGTGATTGGCGCCGGCACAATGGGCCGTGGCATCGCCTACGCCGCCGCATTCGGAGGCTATCGCACGGTGCTAGAAGATGTCTCGCCGGAGATGCTGGAGCAGGGCCTCGCCCACATCCGCGAAGCGCTGGACGAAGGCGTCACCCGCGGCAAAGTAACGCCGGAACAAAAAGCAGCCGCGCTAGCCAATCTCACCACCTCGCGCTCGGTAGAAGACGTCTGCCGCGAAGCGGACCTGCTCATCGAAGCCGTCCCCGAAGAAATGGAAGTAAAGCTGGAAATCTTCAGCATCTTCGACAAGTTCGCCCGTCCCGGCGCAATTCTCGCGAGCAACACCTCCTCGCTCTCCGTCACTGAACTCGCGGCTATCACCTTTCGCGCCGCGGACTGCATCGGCATGCATTTCTTCAACCCCGTGCCAAAAATGAAGCTGCTCGAAATTGTGCGCGCGCTGGAAACTTCCGAAGCCACAGTGCAGACTTGTGCCGTAGTCGGTCGCCGCATGGGCAAGGAAGTCGTCGTGATTCGCGAATCCCCCGGTTTCATTACCAGCCGCGTCAACGCCATGATCGGCAACGAAGCTTTTTACATGCTTCAGGAAGGCATTGCCTCCGCCGCAGATATTGATAAAGCGCTCAAGCTCGGCCTCAATCATCCGATGGGCCCGTTCGAGCTGGTGGATCTGGTGGGCCTCGACGTGCGCCTGAATATTCTGCAATATCTGCACAAGACGCTCGGTGAAAAATACCGGCCCTCTCCATTGCTCTTGCAGTACGTGAACGCCGGACGCCTGGGTCGCAAATCCGGCCGCGGCGTGTATGATTACAATGCTGACGGCACGAAGAAATAATTCAGCGGCGCTCCGTCAACAGCATCGCACCGGCTGCACGCGTTCACATTTATGCCACCCAAAATGAATCTCGCGGACCGCATCGAAATCTTGCAAGGCGATCTGGTCGCCATGGATACGGACGCGATCGTCAACGCCGCCAATAATGATTTGCAGCTCGGCGGCGGCGTAGCCGGCGCGGTTCGCCGCCGTGGCGGCCCGCAAATTCAGAAGGAATGCGACGAGATCGGCCCCGTCCCAGTCGGCGGTGCAGCCCTCACCTCCGGCGGAAATATGAAAGCTCGCTACGTGATTCACGCCGCCAGCATGCAATTGGGAGGAAAAACTACCCCGCAATCGCTGCGCAGTTCCACAGCGCACGCCCTGCGCATCGCCGCGCAGAAAGAACTGAAGACCATCGCGTTCCCGGCCGTCGGCACCGGTATTGCCGGTTTTCCCATGCGCGAATGCGCGGAAATCATGCTGCGCGAAGCCTTAAAGCATCTCGAAGGTGCCACGTCGCTCCAGAAAATCTATTTCGTTCTGTTCGATCAGGAGGCGCTCGCGGTATTCACGAGCGTCCGCTCCGAGCTCGAATCAAAAGTGTAGGCCAAAGCCATGACCCAGGACATGCTGGAAAAAGTTCAGACAGAGCTCGTCCGCTACGAACATCCGTTGTTCGACTTCGCCGCGCGGCCCGCGGAAGAAGGTGTCGAGGTCGAAATCCGCTACAAACCCAAAAACACCGACATCCACGACTACACCTTTCAGCTTCGCCCACGCGAAATCGAGCACACCCAATTTCCTTGGACTTTTCAGAAGCAGCTTTATGACTGCCTGCACGACTACATCATCGAAATGTTCACGCGTAATCCGCAGAGGGTGAATTGACCTCGGCAAGCATCCCGCGTCGCACGCCGGACGCCCCCACGCCGCTGGCAACCATCCTCACCAAGCATATTCGCGCCTGGGGTCCCATCACGTTCGCAAAATATATGGACGCGTGCCTGTACGATCCGCAATTTGGCTACTACACCAGAGCCGAGCAATTCCCGCGCCGCGATTATTTCACCAGTGTCGACGCCAGCCCGATTTTCGGACGGCTTCTGGCTCGTCAATTCCAGGAAATGTGGGTTCAGCTCGGCCGGCCCGCGGAATTTCTGCTCGTAGAACTTGGCGCCGGGTCGGGAAGTCTAGCCGCGCAAGTTCTGGATTTCATCGCGGAGTCCTTTCCCGAATTTTACAGCGCCCTGCAATACGTCGCCGCGGAACGCTCCGCCGCGCGCCGCGCCGCAGCCGCCGCTTGCGCCTCGCTCGCGAAACACGTTGCCGCCAAGCATTTCGCCATGGCCCGGGATCTGCCGGCGCAGATTCCTTGCGGCTGCATATTTTCAAATGAGTTCTTTGACGCGCTTCCGGTCCATCGCCTTGTGCACGAAGGCCATGAATTGCGTGAACTATACGTCGGGCTGGGCAGCAATGGTTTGTGCGAGCAGTTTGGCCCGCTCTCTACTCCCGCGCTCGCCGAATATCTCACCGAGCAGGGAATCGCGCTGCAACAAGGACAGCTGGCGGAAGTAAATCGGGAAGCCTGCGCGTGGGTCGCAGACATCGGCGCAAGGTTAGACCGCGGTTTCACGCTCACGATTGACTACGGCCACAAAGCAGAGGAACTCTACGACCACTGCCACATGCGCGGAACTCTGCTGGCCTACGAAAAACACCGCGCCAGCGAGAATTTCTTGCAAGCGCCCGGCGAGCAGGATTTGACCGCCCACGTCAATTTCACAGCACTGGAACGCCACGGCAGCCTGGCCGGATTGCAGCGCACAGGATTCACATCGCAATCAAATTTCTTGCTAGGCCTCGCGCGATACAGCGATTTCGCCGACCTGCAATCCTCCGGGATGAGCGAAAGCCAGCAAACCCGCGCCCGCCTGCTTTTCAAGACGCTGATTTACCCCGAAGGCATGGGCGAGACATTTCAAGTTCTCATCCAGCACAAGGGCATCGACCAGCCCCACTTGTCCGGCCTCGATCCCCTGTGAAAAAACCTGCCGCATTTTAGAATTGTGGAACGGAGTCTGGTCTCACGGACGAGCGCTCGGTTTCTACTGCGTGCCCGGCGAAGGCCGCTTAAGCGTCGGCTTGCTGGGATCCGCGGCCGGTGCGCTGGCAGCTGGCGCTGCTGCAGGCGTGGAAGGTGCCGCCGAAGCGGCCGCGCCGCCCGCCGGCGTCGAATCGTCACCTGTATAAGCTTTCTGAATGTATCGCGCCACTTCCTGCTGCGCTCCCGCAGTGTCGTCTCCCAAATGCTGCGCCAGGCTATATTCATTCACGGCGCGCTCGCGCTGCCCCAGCAGATCATAAATCTTGGCGATGTAAATGTGGCTCCAGACTTCAGTCCACTTCGGGTCCGCGTCCCCGCCCAACGCCGCGCGAAACGCATTCGCCGCAGCTTGGTAATTCTTCTGGTAGAACATCGCCTCGCCCATCCGGAAATGCGCCAGCGAATTGCTGGGCTGTGCGTCCAGCGCCTTTTGATATTCCTGGATGGCTTCATAATATTTCCCCAGCTCCGCGAATCCTTCGCCGCGCGCGATCAACGCATGCACACGCAAACGGGCGCTGGATTTCAGCAAATTATTGTTCGGGTCGATCACGATGCCGTTCGGCTTCGGCCGGCCGAACGTTTCAATCTGGAAAGGCTGCGTCGTGCCCGTCACCAGGATCTTCTTAATTTCCGGATTGCCTTCGGTATCTACCCGAATTTCCACCGGCATCCGGAAAGTATCCAAGTCCTGATGAATCTTGCCCACCACCTTAAATCCCTTCTGCGTCCGATAGA
Organism: Acidobacteriota bacterium; assembly: GCA_013289695.1. GTDB lineage: Bacteria > Acidobacteriota > Terriglobia > Acidiferrales > UBA7541 > Palsa-295. The sequence goes on along the minus strand of JABCZK010000002.1, from coordinate 39,090 downwards.
CGATGTACTCCATCTTGAATTCCGGCACGCCCGTCGAATTCAGCCACTGCGAAAAAAACGAAACCAAGTTGACCGGTGGCTGCCCCTTCGCCGGTGGCGGAATTTTCGTCATCGCGATTTTTTCGAATTCGTTCAGGTTGGTGTTCTTGCCTTCGTATTTCTTGTAGACCTCGCGCAGCAGCGCTGTAAACGCGTCATCGCCGATTTCCGTGCGCAGCATGTGGAACACCAGCGCGCCCTTGTCCGCCACAATCGACCGGTATTCGTTCGAGAATGTCTGCAACCGCGCCGCCTGCGAAATCGGAGCGGTATCCTCATACATCAGCGCGCCCACCGCAAAATCCTCCAGCGCCTTGTGCAGCCCCGCGCTCCCGTCGCTCTGCTCGGCGTACATCGCCTCCGCATAACGCGACAGACCATCCGTCAGCCAGACATCCGAAGCAGTCGCAGGCAACACGCGATCGCCCCACCACTGTTCCGCGGCCAACTGCGACAGCAATCGCTCATTCGCACGCATGCCCCATTGGCGCGCGCTGATCAGCATCAGTCCCGGCGCGGCGAATCCCGGCACTGTTCCGTCCGGCAGTTGCGCGATCGTCAACGGCGGATCGTTCTCCCGCATTTCCAGCGGACCAAAAGCATCGGAAAAATAACTGAAGATGTGCGCGAGGGAAGTCGCATACGAACTCGCCGTGCTAGCCTGCGCGGGCGGCGTGAACACCGAAACGTTAAATCCTTCGGACTGCACCGGCGCCAGCTGCAAATTTCCAGCGACGAACGTGCCCACCGGCGCGGCATGATCGCAGTGAAACACGTAAGACGCTACTCCCGGTGCGCCCTTGCCGATCCCGGGCTTCATCGTCGGGGGATCGGCCTTGCCGGTACCCGCCACCGCAAACGTATCCGGAACTTCGATCGTGAATTTCCCGGTATAGCGATTACTGGGATAGTTCGTCAGCGGAAACCACCGCGCCGGCAGCAGCAGGTACGCTCCGGTTTTATCCACCGAAGCGAAGCGCACGCCGCGCGTTGGGCTGTCCTCTTCGCTCGAAACCGGCCCGGTGTAATCGAAGACCAGCGTGACGGTTTTTCCCGGTGCGATGACGTCCGGTAAACCGATGGTGAGCAGCAGCGGCGACCGATTGTCGCGTTCAAATTCGAGCGTGCCACCGTTCAGCAGCTTCACCGAATTCACGCGCAAATCCTGATGCAGCTCCACCACCACCGTGCGCGCGGGCTGTTGCGCGATAAATTCCACCTTGGCTTGGCCAGAGATGGTCTGATCCTCGGGATGCAGCAGCACTTCCACTTCGTAGTATGTCGCGCGGAAAGGAAAACCTTGTGGAACCTGTGCCACCGCGGCGTTGGAACAAACCAATGATGCAATCAGCACTGCCAGAAAAATGGGACGCGCAGCGGCTAGCCGCTCGAACTTGGGCAAGAATCTGAACAAGAAAAGTACCTCGCTCGTATACGGACAACCCCAATCAATTCAGATACAAAATACGCGAATCCCGTTGCCCGTCCATAAAAGGTTACATCATCCGGGCAAAAATGTCCGCAGCGCGCTCGATCGCTCCTCCCGGACCAAGTTTCGCCCGCACTTCCGCCAGCCCCGTTTTCGCCTCCGCGCGCGCGTCGGGCGAATCCAGCAGGCGCCGCACCTCCCGCTCCACCGACTCTGGCGTGAAATCGTCTTGAATTAATTCCGGCGCGACGCGCCTGCCAGCAATCAAATTCACCATGCCGATAAACGGCGTGCGAATCATGTGTCGCAGAATAAAAGCGGTAACCGGCGCCACCCGATACACCACGACCATCGGCGTGCCCAGCAGCGCGGCCTCAATGGTCGCCGTACCGCTCGCGACAATCGCGCAATCGGCTGCTGCCAATGCGTTATACGTCGCGTTCTCCACCCGCTTGATCGGGATGCTGGGTCGCGCATAACGCGCGAAGAATTCGGAGCTAAGCCCGTGCGCCGCGGCGTGAACGAATTGCACGTTTCCCGCCTGAGCGACGCGTTCGCACGCAGCGATCACTCGCGCGTAATTCTGCGCGATCTCGTTCGGACGGCTGCCGGGAAGAATCGTCACGATCGGCTTGCCGGCGTCCAGCCTCTGCTGCGTCGCAAATTCCGCTCGCGACATCGTGGCCCGCACCGTATCCACCAGCGGATGCCCTACAAAATCTACCGGCACGCCTGCATCGCGGTAGATCTTCTCTTCGAACGGGAAGATCACCACCATGCGCTGCACCAGCCGCTTCACCACGCGCACGCGTCCCGCACGCCACGCCCACACCTGCGGACCAATGAAATATCCCACAGGAACATTGCTCTTCTTCAGTCGCCGTGCCACGCCCAGATGCGTCCCCGGCGAATCCACCAGAATTGCCAGTGCCGCGTGGCGCTGCGCCGCCTCGCGCGCCAGCCGATTCTGCACTCCGATCACCGTGGGAATTTTGTGTAGCACTTCGGCGATGCCGACGACCGCCACTTCGTGGTAGTCCGCGATCAGTTCCACGCCCGCTTCGCGCATTCGCGGGCCACCCATGCCAAAAAACTTCGCGTCTACGCGCTCCCGCAGCGCCGTAGCCAGCCGCGCCGCGTACATATCACTCGACGCTTCGCCCGCGGAAAAAAGAACCTGGCGCTCACTCATCGAGCCGGCTCGCACTCGTAGAGCGAATAACTTTCAGTGGACCGCAGCTGCAGCGCAGGGATGATCAACCTCAAGCGCAGAAGCGCTTGAGTCGAACAGAGTGTTCGAAAATCTTTGTAGGTCGTGGCTTCAGCCACGACATAATCACCGCAAAACCGGCCGGCTTTAGCCGCTGGAGTACCGACTTTGGGTTCATCGCGCAGGCTCGCCAATGCCACAACCGCATCCGACTCACGCCCGTCAGTCATCGGCAGGCAGCGGCTGCGAAAATCCCGGCGCATTCCCACTGGGCAGAGAAGCGATCAACTCCTGCTCCTTGTACTGGAGCTGGTAGAGACGGTAATAGATGCCGTGCAGCGCGAGCAATTCCTGGTGCGACCCCTGTTCGCGCAGCCGGCCCTTATGAAACACCAGAATGCGGTCCGCATGCTGAATCGTACTCAGCCGATGCGCGATCACCACCGCCGTGCGTCCCTTCAGTAAGCGGTCCAGCGCCTCGCGTATCATCAACTCGGTCTTGGTGTCCACGCTGGACGTCGCTTCATCAAGAATCAAGAATTTCGGATCGTGCGCCAGCGCGCGCGCAAAGCTCACCAGCTGCCGCTGCCCCACCGAAAGAGTCGCGCCGCGTTCCGTCACGGGCGTCTCGACGCCTCCAGGCTGCGAATCGAGAAACGCGCCTAGGCCCACTTCGCGCAGCGCGCGTTCGGTCCCCGCACGATCGATCGTTGTGGTGCCAAGCTTCACGTTCGTTTCCAAGGTGCCGGTGAAAAGGAACGGATCCTGCAGCACAATTCCAAAAAGCCGCCGCAAATCCTGCACATCCAACTCGCGGATGTCCACGCCGTCCAGCAAAATCTCGCCGCGCTGTATATCGTAGAACCGCAGCAGCAACTGGATGATCGTCGTTTTCCCCGCGCCAGTGTGGCCCACGATCGCCAGCGTCTGCCCCGGCTCCACGCGGAAAGAAACGTCCCGCAGCACCCAATCCTGTTCCTCTGGCGTCGCGCCGCCGTGATATGCGAACCACACATTGCGGAATTCGATTTCGCCGCGCGGCGCCGGAAGCGCGTGAATCTTCGCGGGCGAAAAAATTGTCACCGGCTCGTCCAGCAGCCTGAAAATCCGCTCGGAAGCCGCCATGGCACTCTGCAAAATGTTAAATTTTTCGCTCAAATCCTGAATCGGTCGGAAAAACCGCTGCGCGTACATCATGAACGCCACCAGCACGCCGATTTGTATCGTTCCAGCGATCACCCGCACTCCGCCTACCCAGGAAAGCAGCGCGATGCCCGCGAAGCTCAGAAATTCCACGCCCGGATAAAAAAACGAGAACGCGTCAATCGCGTCCTTGTAAGCCACCATGTGCGTGTGGTTCAACTCCGCGAATTTCGCGCGCGATTTCTGTTCCCGGTTGAAGAGCTGCACCACGGCCATGCCGCTCACGTGTTCCTGCAGGAACGCATTGATGCGCGCGATCGCCGTGCGAATCCGCCTATTGGCGTCGCGCACGCGATTCCGGAAAAAATAAGTGAGCAGAATCATGAACGGAAGTGGCGAAAAAGTCGCCAGCGCCAGCATCGGATGCCACTTGAACAAAACCGCTGCCATGGCGAACAGCAGCACGAAATCGTTCAGCATCGCCACCACACCCGATGCGAACAAATCATTCAGCGCATCCACGTCCGTCGTCGTGCGCGTCACCAGGCGCCCGATCGGGCTGCGGTCGAAGAAGCCCATCGGCAGGCGTTGCAGGTGTTCGAAAATTTCCTTGCGCAGATCGTACATCGTTTCCTGCCCGACCCACTGCATGATCCGCACCTGCACATATTGCAAGCCAAAACTCGCCAGGATCGAACCGCAGTACGCCGCCGCAACCCGTACCAGCCCTAAAACGGCGGCGGCTCGCGCGATCTTGCCGTCGAAGCCGGGAATGATGTATCGATCAATTCCCACGCTGAATAGGAAAGGCCCCAGAATTTCCAGCGCCGTAATCCCCAGAGTGAACGAAACCGCCAGCACCACCTGCAGCCTGTACGGACGGAGATACTGCATCAATCGCCGCGTAATCTGCGAATCGTAAAGCTTGCCTAACTTCTCTTCTTCGCGGAAATCGCTCATTCGCGTTCCAGCTCTTCTTCCAGCATTTGTTTCTGGTTCAAATCCGCGTAATAACCGCCCAGCGCCAGCAGTTCTTCGTGCGTCCCGCGCTCGATGATGCGCCCATCGCGCAGTACCACAATTTGATCCGCATTTTTCACCGTGGACACGCGATGGGAAATCAAAATGGCCGTGCGCGCGCGCATTACGTCGCGCAAGCGGCGCAGAATGCGCTCTTCGGTATCGGTGTCCACGCTGGAAAGCGCGTCGTCCAGAATTAGAATTTTCGGCTGGCGCAGAACGGCTCGCGCAATGGACGTCCGCTGTTTCTGCCCGCCGGAAAGCGTGATACCGCGCTCGCCTACCATCGTGTCGTAGCGCTGCGGGAAACTCTGGATCTCGCCGGAAATGCTGGCGATTTCCGCGGCTTCCAGAATATGTTCTTCCCGCGCGGTGTTCACGCCAAACGCAATATTTTCACGCAGAGTGTCGCTGAAAAGAAACGTATCTTGCGGCACGTACCCCATCGCACGCCGCACCTCCGCCAGCGGATAATCGCGAATCGAGCGGCAATCCAGGAACAGAGTTTCCGGCGGCGCATCCCACAGCCGCGCAATCAGCGCCGCAAGCGTGGATTTGCCGCTCCCCGTCGGCCCGACGATCGCCAGCGTAGAGCCCGCCGGCACATGCAAATTAATGTCGCGCAACACCGGCCCGCCGCCAGTCCCATCTTCGTTGCGCGCGGTCGGGTACGTAAAAGTCAAATGCCGGAATTCGATTTCCCCGCGAATAGAAGTTTCCGGCACCGCCGCCGCTTGTGCTGAATCTCCGTTGCGTCCAGCGGTGGCTCCGTTCCCGTGCCCCTCGACCGCGTCGGTGGAATCACCTATACGAGCCTTCGCGTGCAGTATGTAATTCAGCCGCCCCATCGAAGCCGCGCCACGCTGGAAAATATTCGTCACCCATCCCAGCGCGATCATCGGAAATACCAGCTGCCCCAGGAACCAGTAGAACGCCCACATGGTCCCCACCGTGAAGCGGTGGTCAATCACATCGCGACCGCCCTTACCGAGCAAAATCACAAACGTGACGCCAATCAACGCGGTGAGAAACGGAAAGAACAAGCTCCACGTGGTAATCAGCTTGATATTGCGATTCACGTAATCGCGATTCGCCAGATCGAAAGCCTCAATCTCCGGTTTTTCCTGGGCGTAAGCGCGAATCACGCGAATACCGGTCAAGTTTTCCTGCGCGCGCGTGGACAAAGTACCCAGCGCAGCCTGAATCTGCTCCGAAAGCCGGTGAATCGTCTCGCCAAAGTACCGCACCGCGAACGCCACCACCGGAACGGGGAGCAGCACCCACAGCGTCAGGCTCGCGGAGAGCTGCACCATGAAAAACACGGCCACGATCATCGTCACGATGGTTGTCGCGCTGTACATGATTCCCGGACCCAGCACCATGCGTACCGCGTTCAAATCGTTCGTCGCGCGCGACATCAAATCCCCGGTGCGGTTCCGCACGTAAAATTCAGGCTCCAGCTCCACCAGACGCGCCAGCATATCGTTTCGCAGATCGTATTCAATTTCGCGCGACACTCCGATCAGGATCCAGCGTGTCCAGAAAGACAAAAATCCCTTCACCAACATCACGCCAATCAAAATCATGCAGAAAAGCCCCAGCGCGTGCCGGTTCATCGGCGCATACAGCGAAAGCAGCGGACTCAGTGCCACTCGCGCCGTGCCGGTAAGCGTCGAAAGTGTGCGCGCCGAGCCGCTGATGCAATCGGTGATCATGCCGATAATCAACTGCGGGAACGCGCCGACCAGCCCCATCAACGTGTTCGTGAGCAGTCCGAGCGCAGTCATGCTTTTATATCGTCGAACATAGGGAAGCAGCGTCTTCAGATGGTCCCAGCCAGAAGCTTTTTTCACCGGGCGGGCGGCGGCATTTACTGCAGCGGGTTGGGCGATGGCGCTCACAGCCGAACTTGCGACTCCGGAGTTTCCAGCGCAGGTAGCTCGTACAGGAAATTTTCGAAATTGCGATCCATAGATTGGTACCGCTTGGCCTTCGCGTTCCAGCGCACTTCCACGGGCAGCATGCGCGCACCCTTGGGGTTAGCGGCCGGCGTGAAATAAAGCAGCAGGCCCTTGTCGTTATCCTGCTCGTATTGCAGCCGCCACCCGTTCACCGGCGCCAGCGGAATATTTCCCAGAAATCCCTTGGGATTTTCCAGATGCTCGTCGCAACGCAGAATTTCCTTCCACGTGCCGCCAATGTTTTCCAGAATCACTCCGCGCGTGATGACCGTGCCCGGCATGGTCATCTGCGGCGTCGACTTCGCGCGATTCACGGCCAGAATCTGCCGCGCGCCGTTTTTCGCCAGGTCGCCATACAGCAGCACTTCCGTCTCGGAACCCAGCGCCGTTTCCGCGGCCTTTTGTATCTCGTCAGGAACAGCCGGAGTGGCTGGCACACCCGGCGTCGCAGGAGCCGCGGCCGCACCGTTTTGCCCTGCCTTGTCGCCACCGCCCGCAGCCGACCCACTTGCCGGAACCGTCGACGTGCTACCGCACGACCACGCGCCCAGCGCCACCGCGCCCAAAATTCCGCACCGAATGATTTTCTTCATGAAGTCCCAGTTAAAGCGTCGCAGCCGCGAGCGTGATCTCCGCCAGCGTTTGCGTAGAGGCGTCACAGGACACCTGCATCACCTGCGGCACGTCCGGCCCAGCCCAATCAAATTTGTATAAACACAATTCTAACTTGTCGCTGCCCTCGACGGAAGGGCTCCGCGATTCCGCCTTCCCATAAATTTCCGCCGTGTGCGCGCCACGCGCCCACCATGCTAACGAGCAGCCAAAATCTCTTCCAGGCGCGCCTCAAAATTCTCTTCTCCTTCCGACCACAACCGCAGTTGTGCCACGGGCAACGCCTTCTCAATCCGCCGCACCCAATCGAAAAGCTCCTTAATATTCTCCCGCGTTTTTTCCTTATACAGCAGTAGATTAGCCGGCTTCGACATGGATTCCAGAAAGTCGCGCTCTTCCTGATTCTGCGGCGCCGGCCGCGCGATCTGCCGTATGCCCAGCACGCCTCCGTGCCCCGTAAAAAGATGCTCGAATCCGAAGCTCACTTCCAGATGCCCATTATCCTTCCAAAATCCGTCGTCATACTGCTCGCCGTTGCACAACAACTCCAGCGACTGCGGTAGTTGCTGCGCGGTAAGCGGCTCCCCCTCGACCACCCACAAATCCCAATGCGACCGCACGTCGCAACTGCAATCGTCGTGCACATAATCCCTCGCGAGCTCCATAATGCCCGCCGCATCCAAAGGAAACGAGCGCAGGTCCTGCTCGTACACCGGAGTCTCCGTGGAATCCACCGCGCGAATTTCCAGATGCGTGAAGCCCGGCTGCTTTTCGGAAAAGGGAACCGTCCCCAGAAAATCGCGGAACTGCTCCAACATGTTCTCTTCACGAAATTCTTTCAGCCAGATGCTCAGGTAAGCCTGATTCGCCATGGCTGTTATTATACCGAAGTGGGAAAGAGCAGAAGGGAAAAGCCACGAATCGAAGGGGAAACCAGCAGAAGGCCGTGCTACTTCTTTTTCGGGGGAAACTCGTCGTCCGGTTCCGGCCCAAAGTCAGTGGAAAGTCCCAGCAATCGCGCTTTTAAAGTGTCGCCCATGCTCCCCAGCACTTCCGAGCAAGTTTCGCGCAACCGCTTCTCCGCAGCCTTGGCGATCGTGTCCAGCACGGTCTGCGAATGCTGCCCCAGCGTGGTCGCAGAAGCCAGCAGCCAGGAATTCGAAGCATTCTCGAGGCGCGTCTTATAGAGCTCGATAGCCTCGTCGTTCGTTTTCTTGAGCTGTTCCATCCAGAGTTTCTTCTCGGACTCGCGCTTGAACTCCCACTCCTCCAGCAACGGGCCCAATTGCGATTGCAGGTGCACCGTAGCCTGCTCCACGCCCTGCATCATGCGCTCGTCAATCGTCTTCTGATATTCCAGAAGCGAACCTTCGCGGCCAAACTCCATGTCCGCGCGCGTTTTTTCCAGCGCCTCGCGCGAAACCTGCTCGAACCGCTTCAGCGAATCGGCAGTGACGCGATGCACCTGGTCGGTAAATCCCGCCGTGGCCATCTGCGCCGTCTCGCTCATTTTGTCGCGCTCGCGGCTGACAATCTCTTTCGCCGACTCGTCAATCTGCGCCGTGCTGTGCTCCACATACGTGCGCCGGTAATGATCCAGCTCCGAAGCCAGCAAACTCGAAACTTCCGCCGCTCGGTCGCGCAGAGAAGTTGAGGATTGCTCCACCATCTTTTCCATCGAACTCTGCATCGTGCTGTGCGCTTTCTTCTGATACCACTCGGAAGCTTTCAGCAACGCTTCGTAAGTCGCGTGTTGCGTCTCGGTGCTGCGCTGTTGAATCTCTTCTTCGATCCTCGCAGCAGTATCCCGCACCGACTTCTCGATTTCCGCCGGCACTTTTTCAGATTCACTGCGCAGACGCGCCACCGATTCCTGTATAGCTTGCTCCGAAGCCTGCATCGTCTGTTCGCGCACCGTGTCGTGCAGCCGGTCAGCGTAGTCCGTCGCTTGCTGCACCTGCTCGACGATCGAGTTTTGCAATTGCGCCACGCGCTCGGCGGCCTGCCGCGCCTGTTCGTGGAATTGACTCTGCGTGTGCGCCGCCTGCTGTTCGGCCTGTTGCAGATCGGACACCGCGCGTTGCACCTGATCCAGCCGTGGCGTCAGTTTCTGCTCGAGCTCGGTCGCAGCCTGGTCCAGAATTTTTTGCGCCGAAGCTTGCAGCGCGGGCTCAATCTGCTCGACGCGGTCCGCGATCACCTGGTCGGCCTTGCGGCTCATTTCCTGGTGCTGCGCCGCAAGCAGCTCGTCGAACCGCTGGCGCGTCAGGTGTAGCGCGTTCTGCGCCGCTTCCTGCAACTGCGCCCTGGTTTCTTCGGCGCGATGGCGTTCCTGCTGCAGCCCCGAGCCCAGCGATTCGATAGTCGAAGCAGCCGTGTTAATCGCTTCGTCCAGCGACGACCGCAGCGTCTGCGCCTGCGCGGTCGCCTCCCGCTCGGTCTGCGCCAGCACGCCGCGCGCCGCTTCATCCAGTGACGCCCGCAACGCCGCCGCTCGCGGCGCCGCTTCCTGCTCCGCCCGCGTAAGAGCCTCGCGCGACACTTCCGTCAGCTTATCGCCCAGTTTCTGCGATGCGCCGGTAAGCGCCGCCTCGAATTCCGCGTTCCATTGCTGCGATGCGAGCGCCGCGTCTGCTTGCGTCTGCTCGATCGTCTTGCCGCGGACCGATTGCGCCGTTTCTTCCAGGTTCTTGCGCCATTGTTCCAGGTGATTTTGCGCGGCCTGGGGCGAAGAAAGAATTTCCAGCGATGGCGTGGACGCTTCGCGTTCCCGTAACGCGCGCTCCACCACTTCTTCCACGGACTGCTTCAGATTCAGCGCGGTCGCCTGTTGCGCCGCCTGCTGCGCGGCTTGCTCGGCGGCATGGCTCACCGCCTGCTGCACGGCGTTGCGCACTTTTTCGTCCAGATGCGCAGCGGACGATTCGCTCGCCTTGCGTGCCTCGTCCACAATTTCTTTGGTGCGGTCCGCGGCCTGTTGCACCACTTTCTTTACCGCCGATTCCGATACGCGCTCCATCGAGACCTTGATGGCTTTCTCGACAGTGTCGTGCAGTTGCGCGTCGAGTTGCTGGCGCACCACGGTCATCTCTTCGGTGATGGCTTCTTCCGCGCCTCGCCGCAGAGTCTTGTCCAGCGTTTCCTTGGCGTCGGCCAACATGCGCGCCATTTGCTGCGACAACGCTGCCTGCGTGTCCGCAGCCACGGCCGGAGGAGCCGGTACCACGTGAATCTTGCTGTCATTCGACGGACTGGCGGCGGGCACCGAAGGAACAGGAGGCTGCACAACCGGTGCCGCAGGTTTCGCCGCCATCGGAGGCGGCGCAGCGGGCGCATTCACGGTAACTGGCTTCGCTGGCGGCGTGGGAATCTGAAAGGGCGGCGCCTCGATCCTTTTCTCCGGTATCGTGGGAATTGGTGGAGGCCCTATGGGAGGCAACGGCTGCGGCGAGATCGACGCCACCGTTTCGGGCGCGTGCGTCAGTTCCAGCATTCCCGTCAGGTCGCCGGTGGGAATGTCCACACCCGACGCCCAGTCTTCCGGAGGAAACGCGATGCCCCAGAAATTCCCCGGAACTTCAAACTCCAGCCCGATCTGGAAAAGTTCGCGAACCGTCCGCGGACGCTGCACCCAGACCACGCGGCCCTGCGTGTGAAACGGTCCACCCTCCGGCCGCGGAATATCCAGCGTGATCATCGAATTCTTTGGAACGTAATGTTTCGATTGGTACTTACACCCGTGGCAATTCACCATTACGGTAGTGGTGCGCTCTTTGAAAGGCTGTCCGAGCGCGTCAGTACCCGTCACCGTAATCGGCACGGCCTGCACAATGCGCGTGCTGCGGCGCTTCTGCGTGCCGGGATCGGTGGATTGTAGGGAATCGGTCACGCACTCCTCCCAAGGGTGATTTCCTAGGGTAGCACTACGGCACAGCAGCGCCAGCCTGCGAAGCGCAAAAGTGCGAAAAGGTAACTCGTAGCCAACTCGAAACCGCACCGCTTCAGGGCACTATTCTGGTCTTCTAAGAGCAATTCCGATGCCGCGACTGCCCCGATTCAGTGCGCTGCGGTGGATCTGCGGGAAGTCCCCAAGATTGCGTCCTTTATCTCCTTCGCCACCCATATCGGGCCAACCAGGAAGTAAATCAAACCCTGGAAAAACGCCGGCTTATTACCCTCGATTCGGTGCCCCGCCAGCAGCAGCACCCACCCCATGACGAACAGAGCGAGTCCCGTTCGCCAGTACGTGATAATTGCCAGCACAATCCCCACGATGATGATCGGAATGCCGACGCCGTGCAAAACCTTGTTCCACACGTTGGTGTGCTCATGGTCGTACTGTGCCATATACTTACCCAATGTCGGCATCGTCCACCTCCCAGCCTAATCGCCACTATATACGCCCACAAAGTGCCGGACGCAATACTCGCCGCCCTGGCGATCGTGGCATAGCCGATCTTGCCTGCCGCGATGTTGCTTCAGAAGTTGCAGCCGACGGGATTGCAGCGCGGCACAAGAGCGCCCCTGGGAACGCCAATCTCCCGCTGGGCACAACCGGACGTCCAACTCTGCGCAAAGGTGGAACCACTCCAACCGATCATCGCCGAGCCCGCTTTGGAGTGCGGGGGCTTGCCCCAGCTTTCGTCGGAGCCGATTGTTCGGCAACAAAACGACCTAGGCGAGGCTTGCCTCGCCAGTCCTCCTTGGAACTTGCCCGGGCGATTAAACTTCCGATGAGCTGTCGCGGCACGACATTCCGTACCCGGCATTTGACTTGCATTTGTAGCGGCCGATCCCGCCCCGGCGGGACCGGGCACTGCTCCGCGAACCCATGCGTTCAAATTGGAGGGGAGCCGCAGAAAACGGCATGGCATGCTCAACTTCGCCCCAAGAAGGAATTCTCTGCCTAGCCAAACCAACGAACTACAAATCCCGTCGCCCTTCCATCGCCTTACTCATCGTAACTTCATCCGCATATTCCAGATCCGACCCCACCGGGATCCCCATCGCGATCCGCGTCACATGCACCCCCAGCGGCTTGATCAACTTCGACAAATAAACCGCCGTAGCCTCGCCCTCCGCCGTCGGCGAAGTCGCCACAATAATCTCCTCCACCATCCCGCCCTTTAATCGCTCGATAAGACTCTTGATCTTCAGCTGATCCGGCCCGATCCCTTGCAAAGGCGAAAGCGCTCCGCCCAACACGTGATAAAGCCCATCGAACCCCCGCGTCTTCTCCACCGCCTGAATATTCGTCGCCTCTTCCACCACGCAAATGGTTTTCTTGCTACGCGAAGGCCCGGTACAAAACAGGCATGGGTCAGCGTCCGTGATGTTGTTGCAGATCGAACATTCGCGCACCTTCTCCTTCGCGTCGCGTATCGCATCCGAAAGCGCGAAGGCCTGCTCCGGGTCCACGCGCAATAAATAAAAAGCCAGCCGCTGTGCGGTTTTCTGGCCGATCCCCGGCAGGCGCTTCAATTCATCTATAAGTCGTGTGACCGAAGGGGCAAAATCAGGCATGGAACTCCATTCACTGAAAGAATCCTGAAGTAGAAGGGAATCGGAACATTCACCGTTGCAACAACCGGAAAGACCCGCAACGGTTCAGCCACCACAAATCCGCACGAACCGCCGTTCAGAACAATCCAGGAATTTTCAAACCCGCGACCCCAGGCAAGCCGCCGGATATTTCCTTCACCTGTTTGGAAAGCTCTTCGTCCACGCGGCGCGTCGCTTCATTCACCGCGCCCTGGATCAAGTCCTGCAGCATCTCCTGATCCTTACTCTTGAAAATATCCGGCTCGATGCGCACTTCCGTCAACTGCTTCTGGCCGTTCATTTTCACGGTAACCATGCCACCGCCCGCGGAAGCTTCCACGGAAAGCTCGTCAATCTGCTTCTCGAGCTTCTCCTGCACTTGGCGAAACTGCGAAAGCATTTGTTGCAGCGCTTTCACTTCCATGGTTATTCCTCGCCTGGGCGCTTGACGTTGGAAATCTGGCCGCCGAACTTTTCAAGCATGGCCCTAACGATCGGATCCTCTTCAAACCGGGCGCGCAATTCCGAACTGCGCCCCGTCGGCGCAGCCCCCCGGCTGGAATCCAGTTTAACACAGACGCGCAGCGGCTGGCCCACCACTTGATTCAGCACTGTGCGTAATCGTTCCATCGGGTCGCGCGCCTGCAGCATTTCCGCCAGCGATCGGCTCTCGCTGGGGAAGAAAAGGCGCAGCTCACCATTTTCTACTTCCCACCGCGTCACGGCATCGAGCATGGACCACAAAAATTTCTGACCCTGCAGCGCGGATTTGATCGCGTCCACTTGCGCCGAGCCAATTCCCTTGCTCGGCTCCTCCGTGGCGCACGCAATCGTACCCGACGCAACAGCTGGAGCGATTGCCGGAGCTGGTGCCGCCGCCGAAACTGAAACGCTCACCGCGCTCGGTGCTGGTTTGATTTCCGGTGCGGACGTCGCGTCACCCGTCTCTGACCCTGCGGGCTTCCCGTTTGTAGCTGACGGCGTCAAGGGGGCAACACCAACCGCCGCCGATGATTTTGCCGAAGGCGCCATGCGCACCGCAGCGCCATAGGCAGAGACAGGCTGGGCAGCTGACACAGCCGGCGTCGTGCGAACCGAAAGGGAAGTAGCCGCATTCGTTGTTCTCGCCGCACCTCCACGAATATCCCCGCCAACGCCCCCACTACCGCGAGTCTCCCCACGCAGACCCGCGAGCACTTCCTCAATCGGCGCCAGCCTCCGCGCATTTATCAATTTCAGCAATCCCAGCTCCAAATGCAGCCGCGGGTCCGGCGCTCGCCGCAATTCCGCGTCCGTCGCCAGCAAAGTATTGAAGAAGCGCGTCAGATCTTCCTCGCCGAATCGCGCCGCCTGCTCCGCCAGACGCGGCCGCTCATCCTCTGGCGCCGCCACGAGCTCTGAATCCGCGCCGCATACCCGCGCCACCAGCAAATTGCGGAAATGCCGAATCGCTTCACGGCAGAAATGTTGCAAATTCTGTCCATCTCCTATTAGCCGGTGCACCAGGCTCAAAGCCATCTCCGCCGACTGCTCGGAAATCGCATCCACCAACGCGTCCAGCACGCTCTCCGCAACCACTCCTAAAAGCTCGCGCACCTGCGCGTCCGTGATCGCCTCGCCGCTGTAAGCAATCGCTTGCTCCAGCAACGAAAGCCCGTCGCGCAAACTGCCTTCCGCCGCGCGCGCCAGCACCGCCACGGCCCCGGGCTCGATCGTCAACTTTTCTTCGCGCGCGATCCGCTCGATCTCGTCCGCAATTTCCTTGAACGACAGCGCGCGAAATTGAAATAGCTGCGCACGCGACTTGATCGTCTCCACCAAATCTTCCGCGCGCGTCGTCGCCAGAATAAACACCACCCGCTCCGGTGGTTCTTCCAAAGTTTTCAGCAGCGCGTTCGAGGCTTCGTCGGTCAGCTGGTGAGCTTCGTCGAGGATCACTACTTTGTAGCGGCTGGAAGCCGGCGCATAACGCACCATCTCTCGCAGTTCGCGTATCTGATCAATGCCGCGATTCGACGCCGCATCGATTTCCAGCACGTCCAGCGACGTGCCCGCGGAAATCTCCCGGCAAGAATCGCAAGTACCGTCCGGCTCAGCCGTCGGCCCCTTCACGCAGTTCAGCGCCTTCGCCAGAATGCGGGCGCTGGTGGTTTTTCCCACGCCGCGCACGCCGGAAAAAATGTACGCGTGCGCCACGCGATTGGAATTGATCGCGTTCGCCAGCGTCTTGGTAACGTGCTGCTGCCCCACAATCTCGCTGAATGTTTGCGGCCGGTATTTCCGGGCAATAACCTTGTATGTCATGGAATGTGTTGTGAAGCCACCCGCTCGCCGCGACTAGAGGAACTTCGGGTACTCCGCGGCACACGAGACTGACCCGCTACCGTTGCTCCCTTCCGGGCCTGGCGGGGTTTGCGGGGAATCGTTGCACAGAGCCCGAAGTTCCACCCATCGGCAGTCCGCGCAGAAATTTTCCGCGCGCAAAACTGCTTCGCAAAGTCTAGCACAGCGGTCCACCCCACGAAAGACGCGAGATGATCGTATTGGCGGGAAAATCTCTTCGGATGCTCCCAGAGGATCAAAAAGCGCACGCAGCCGTCAACCGAACGGCGGCGCGTTTCCATCATTTTTCAAATACAGCTGCAGGCGGCTTAGTTCGCTCCGCCCTGTGCCGGCCGCGTCGCATCGCGCTTCAACGCCATGCGTGCAGTCGGCGCCGCGAACGCCGTCTCCATGCGTTCGTCGCTAATTGAGGCCAGAGTCTCCAGGGTCTTGCGCGCGTCGGCACTCCGTCCCGCCTTGCTTTGCGCCTCGGCCCGCAATTGTAGCGACAAAGGATTCTGCGGGTCTTCCTGCAATTCCGCGATCGCGTTGGCATAGTCGCCATGCGCGAACAGCACCGCTCCGTTCGCGGAGTGATACGCTTCCTGCACCGGAGTGCTGCGGTTGGTCTGCGCCATATTTTCCAGCAGCTTCAACGTAGCCTGCGCCGCTTCGGTCTTTCCTGAGTTCACCGCGATGAACGCGCGAGCTTGCAGGATCAAAGCCAACTCGTTGTCGCGGTCTCCCGGCAATAGATTGCTCGTGCGAGTGTCTGAAAGATCCTCCCGTGCCTCGTCCAGGTCCTTCAGCGCGCTCGCCGCATCGGGATTGAACAGCGCCATCGCGCGATGAATTTCCGCTTCCTGCACGGTCAATCCTGCCGAGTGCGCTTCGGCATCCACCTTCTCGAATTCTTCGCGCGCCAGCCGCGGCTTGTTCTCGCGGTAGTAAGTCATCGCGTACAGGATCCGATACCCGATCTGCGTGGACCGCTCGCTCGTTCCCTTGATCGCCACCAGGTATTGCGCGCGCGCCTTTCGTTCATCCCCCATCAACGCGTAGGTCGAAGCGACACCCACTTGTGACGCGTTGAAATGCGGATCAATTTGTAGCGCCTTCTGGTAGTGCTCGAGCGCTGCCGGATAGTCGCCGAGCATGCGCATAATTTCGCCGTACGAGTCCTGCGGGTTCGGCTCATTGGGCAATGCCGCGACGTATTGCTCCATCAGAGGAGGCGCCAGCTGCGGTTGTCCGCTCAACGCATAGCAATACGCCAGATTGTTCATCGCCGGGTAATATCTGGGATCGTTCTTCAGCAGGCGCGACAGTACCGCCTCGCCGCGCTCGTTCGCTCCCTGGTACGCGCACAGCCATTCCCCGGCCAAATTGCCGAGCCGCTTGTCGTTCGGATATTTCGCCAGCAAGTCATTCATCGCGGAAATGGCCACCACTGTTTCGCCGTTCTTGGTGCTGTTCATCCAGCGGATCAGCAATTGCTCGTCGGGCGATGCGTTGTCAATAAACTTCACGGCCAGCGCGCTTTCCTGTTTCGCCTCTTTGGGATCGGTGGTGAAATAACCCAGCGCCGCGTGCCCCAGCGCAAACTGCGGATCGGCCTTTACCGCTTGACGAAAAAATTCCAGGCCTTCGTCCACGAAGAGCCGGTCTTCGCGCTGCACCATCCCCATCTCGTAAGCGTGTTGTGCCACAGCCGAATGCGTCGTCACCGGTATGGTGTCCGTCGCGCTCGCGGCCGGCGCGGACTCTTGCGCGCGCGCCACCGCGCTCGCCATCAAGATTGCGATAACTATCCAGAAGAAGTAATTTCGGGTTTTCACGGTTTTCCTCGCATGGGATTTTGCAGTGCCGGCTAACGGCCTTTCAGGATGTACCCCGGATCGAAGGGCTGCTTGTCATCAATCTTCACTACCTTCACGCCGCCCGTGATGTTGTATACATCAATCACACCGATCGCTCCCGCATTCGAGCCGACAATTCTCATCACTTCCTCGTCGCTCTCGGCGAAAACCACAGGAACTGCGGTCTTGCGGCTCGGCTCACTTAGCACAGCCTTTTCTTCGTCGAATGTCCCGCCCAGCACCTTCTCCAGGATGAACTTCGTCCCCGGAGAATTGGGCTCACGGAGCACCAGTGTGATGCCCTTGCCATCCGGCCAGATCGTCGTCTTCGCCTTAAAGATTTTCCCCAGTTCCACCAAGCTCAGCGCCCGGGCGGGATTCGCAGGATTCACCACAATTGCGTAGTCAGTCCCGAACGCGACGGACGCGACGCTCAACAGCAACACGCAGACAATCCACCAACGGTTTCGCATAGCACTCGTACCTAATATTCGATTTCGAGGAGTTCGCCTGATTACAAAATAGCATTCCACGCAAAACGCAAGTCGGCGATTTCGCGACGCCGTGTCGCGCCAGTAAACTCCAAGTGCCAGGACTCTCCACTACGCGGCATTCGCCGTTGTTTCGCTGTTGCCGATGCATTCCAATCTGCGCCGGGCTGCCGCCGTCCCGCCGGCACTTCGTAGTAGCCGATGCTTTTGAATTTGCCGTCGCCTTTTTGTGCGTGCTCTGCTGCTCTGTTGCTCTGCGGGAATCCTTCGTCGTTGCCCTCGTTTTCATAGCGGCGCAATTCAGTGCGCCATTGCTGCGACAGCGCAAACCCGACCGGAGCCATAGCGCCGCCACGCGCTAAACTCGTAGGTACCCAGTAGGAACACCACGACGCGAATTCGCCTTAACCTTTCCTTCCTCTGGAGTATCTTATCTGCCGAGTGCAACCTCCGCACTCCACCGCGGCGCCAGCGGTACCCCCACGAAACGGGGATGGCTCGGCTATGCGCAGAGCCGTCCTTCGCGGGAACGCACCTCGGTTCCTGCCAAGGATCACGGAGGATCCCATGAAGCGTCTTGTCTCAGTTTCTGCATTGCTGTCAGCCACGCTCTGGCTGACACCCGCGGTACACGCGCAGTCCACCGCAATTCAACCCGGCACGCAGGTGCGGCTCACTTTGGTCTCCGGCCTCACCACCAGCGTCGCGAAGGATGGCGACCCTTTCACCGCGATCGTCACCGAACCGGTATTTTCCGGCAACCAGTTAATGCTGCCGGCCGGATCCAAGGTGCACGGCACTGTCAGGAGCGTCACGCGTCCGCGCTGGTTCGCCATGGAGCGCGGCGGCGCTTCGATGAACCTGGTGTTCAATTCGGTCGAAATACAAAGCCGCATATTCCCCGCGCAGATGAGCATCCTTTCGCTTTACAGCGGCAACGCGGACGACACCAAGAAACGCAAAGACCTGAAAACCACCGAAGGCGTCGTGATCGAACAGAAACGCGACATCAAAGGCGACATCATGACCGGCGGCCTGGGCACCGGAGCCGGCGCGCTCGTAGGCGTGCTGTTCAGCAACGTCGTGCGTGGAACAGTTTTCGGCTTGGTGGGAACGTCCGCCTACATCGCCGCGAAAAAGGGTAAAGACGTGGAGCTCCCGGCGCAAACAGGAATGCTGGTGCGCATGGATTCCGCCGTGACGCTGCCACCAGCGCTACTGCGCAGCGCCTCCTACACGCCAGAATCCGCCGGCAACTGACGGCGCGCGAAGCGCGAACGGCGACGAGCGAATGCGAAGAGCAACGTCTGAGCGGTGCCGGGAAGACGATCTATAAATCGCAAATCGCTGAGAATTGTTGCGCCGCGAGCTGACGCCGTAGTCGCGGTTGCAGTTGACTTTGTAGCGGCCGGCGTTAGCTGGGCGCAGTTGACTGTATCTTTGAATTTCGTTCTGAAATTGGTCTTGAGCTTGTAGCGGCCGGTTCAGGTTCATCGAACCGGGCAGCCGTTGCCGTTCTGTGGCTTTGCGTTTGAATTTGTGGTGGCCACCTGCAGGCTCTGCGCGGCTACTCGAGAAACTTTGTGGGTCGTGGCTTCGGCCACGACATCAGCCCTAAAAAATCGGTGCGGCCACAGGCGCTGCAATGCCGGCTTTGCGAACGCGCCGCCGGGCATGCGGAGGTCACACTAAACTCGGTGGGCTGTGCTGGCGCGCTATCCCCAACTGTACCCAGGGTAAAGCACCGCCAGCGCAAATCGGAAAATGTACGGAAACATTTTGTCGTAGGCGTACCAAGCGAGCACCAAACCGAGTATCCCGAACCCCTGCGTGCGCACCCAGTACTGGAATCGCTGTGCCGTCTCTTTGTTCATCAGCAAGGTCACTCCCGTCACTCCATCAAGCGGCGGCACCGGCAACAAATTGAAAGTCCCCAGCAGCAGATTCAAAAGAAAGACGATGCTGAGGAACGTCGCCGCGAAACCAGCAACTCCCGGCACCAATGGCTCAGTGATACGCGTGAAATCCACGGCATCCGGTACGCCGAAAATTCCGAAATGCAGCCCGATGCGAATCGCGATCGCCGATAAAATCACCAGCGTAAAATTTGCCGCTGGCCCGCCCAGCGCCATCCACGCCGCGCGACGCGGGTAGCGTCGTTGCCAGTCAGGGTCGTACGGCGCGCTGGCCCAGCCGATCATCCAGTGCGCGACAAAATACGACAGGATCGGCACAACCACCAGACCAAACGGCTCGCGCCGTATATGCGGCCAGGGATTCAGCGTCACTTGCCCGCCGTGGAAAGCCGTGGAATCGCCGCCGATCCGCGCAATCAACGCGTGCGCGCCTTCGTGGCAGGTGGTCGAGAACAGGAAAACGATGTACCAGATTACGCCGAGTATCAGGAATTGGGGCGTCATGCCGCTCGACAGACTAAAGTGTCCAGCCGCATTGCGCAAGGCCCGTCACGTCAATGGTGGCCGCGCATATGCCACTGTAGCTGCATGGCCCCACGCGAAAAATCTCGCAAGTTCCACAAATATTCAGCTTTTTTCAACTGGCGAGCCGTCAGCACGCGCCGGCAAAGGGCAAGGTGATGGTGTGCGAAGGGCGACACGGCAGCATCAGCATCGAGTATCGCGGGCGGGCGTTGCCGTATCGCGAGATCCCGGCACCGACCCCACCCCAGCAGTACGCCGTGAAAGTCGTAGGGGAGCCCGCTGCCAGGCAGCAGGCGAAGCGGAAATACGTACCGGCTGCGAATCATCCCTGGCGAGGAGCGATCCTGAGAGCGCAACAGAAACGGGAGTCAAAGGTGGCGGCAGTGGCGGAGCGGGCATCGTTGGCCCGGCCCTCCGCTTCGCCCTAAACGTTCCGCCCTTCGGGCTCCACAGGGCTTCGCTGCGGGCCGGGCCAACGATGAACACAAACAAGAAAACCGAAAAGCAAAAAAGGGGACACTTCTATCGAGGTAAGACAGGGGACATTTCTATCGAGCTTTGACAAAGGTCCACAAATATTCTTGACACCCCCTGGCGTCAGGTCTAGTCTCCGCTAACAGGGTTTTTGACTAAACTGCCTCCCAAGGGTGGGTTCGTAAGGAGGGGCCGTGAGTTCGAATCAACGAAATATATCCCAGGCCAGCGTCTGCTCGGAGCAGGAATTCGAAAAGCTGCTCCGCCGCAGCGAAGAGCATTTCAGATTGCTGCGCACCGGCACGCGTAAGCCAGATTCACTGCAGTCAAACTCCCTCAAGATAGTTCCGCCGATCCGCCGCCGCGATTCGGCAGCATAGCGGCTCAGGTTTCAGCGAGCAGCCTGCAACTCCGCCAACGTGCGCGTAAAGCGAACCTTACCTCGCAGCCGGAGGATGCGAGCATACGTCCGCGATGCCGCAACGAGCTGCAACCCGGCACGGACGGTCTGGGTAATGCCGGGACCGGTTGCTTGTTGTGCTTTTTCCAGAAGGTCCTGCGCCACCTCGACCGTGATCTTGCGCATTCTCTTCATGAGACCTCGTCAAAATCATGATGGAAGAAGAGTGAGAGGTTGGCTCCGGGGCCTGGACTCGAACCAGGATAACCAGCTCCAAAGGCTGGCGTGCTACCGATTGCACTACCCCGGAACGGGATACAAAAGTGTAGCAGACCTCCCACCGATTTGTTACTTCCAGCCTTCGCCTCGCATTCCCGCGCCGCTCCCCGCCGTTTGCTGCTTCGGCTGCGATTTGCTACGCTTCTTGCGTTCCATCACGGCGGAGAGATGTCCGAGCGGTTTAAGGAGCACGCTTGGAAAGCGTGTGTAGGAGAAATCCTACCGTGGGTTCGAATCCCACTCTCTCCGCCATACTCATTTTTCCCTCGCAAATCGCCGATGAGCTTATGACCTGTCCCAAGTGCAACGCGCCGCTCGTCGTGAAGCCAGTGCCGGGCGCGCTGAAATTCCCGCAACGGCTCGAGTGTCCCGTGCTCAGCTGGCTGACGGAGCGAATTACCCCGATCAGGATGCGCTTTCACAAAGACCGGCCGGACTGGTAGCCCTGGTAGCGCGAGTCCACGCTCCTGCAGAAATAGCTAGAAATAAGGCGTAGAATGAGCTCATGACTTCCATGCAGGAACTAGAACGAACAAGTCCAGCCGAACTCGCCACTATGTGCCAGCGAGTCGCGGACAATCCGGGCGCTTACTTGCAAGCCGCGTCCGCCGAAGCGTCCAAACTGAAATCGGAATGGGATACGTTGCAAACTTTTCCAAACCCGCACTACGCCGTGCAAAAGAAGATTGAACAACAGAAGGATCGCCTCGAAAGGCGCATGATCGAATTTCTCGCCGGGACGCTCTAACCGCGCTGACTCCTGCGTTGCGACGCAGGCGTTTCCAGCCACTCGCCACTGATCACTGGCCACTGCTTTTTTTCCAAACCGATATATGCCACTTAGCTTTTTTTTGCCTTCGCCGGGGGGACAAGCGCAACGGAAGCCTCAGTGGTGAGCAGGAGAAACGTAAACGACTCCTGCAAGTACAGCCGGACAGCCGTATCCGTGTGGCTAAGGTAGCCGATCGAAACGTCCTGCCCGATATGCAAATCGAAATCCCCGCCTCTGGTAGTCAGCACAAACGCGCCAGCAATCGCCGGTGCCCAAAGGATTTCATCCTTCACCAGCCGTTTCACGTGCTCCAGCACCGGATATCCGTGGTCGCTCGTCTCCGCCAGCGCCGTGTACGCATCCGCGCCAAGCAGCACCGCATACGGACCGTTCACGCCCACCAGTCGCAACTGGCTCAAGCCCTGCGCAATCGCATCCGGATACTCGCGCACATCGGCCGGCAGCGTCTTGATCGGATTGCTCGTCCCCTGTCGCACGCCCCCGATCCCAGCGGCCGCATAGCCGTCAAAAATCGCACGGTCTTCGGCAAACGCGATCTCGCGCGCCGCGTCCTTCGCTGGCTGCCAGTCAGAATCATTCGCGCCGCGTTCCACGTCGTCAATTCCCTGGCGGTCCAGCTCAAACGGAACGCGCAGCTCCACCAGCGCCTTCACCTCACGCTGTCTTGCGAGGATGCCGTCCGCGGGAGCCGCGATCTTCCGCAAGTGGCCCGTCCCGATCGCGGAAAGGCCACTGCCGCCCGGCCCCTGAACATCCAGGACGCGCCGTCCCGCCAGGTAGCGTTTCAGCGTGCGCGTTGTTTCCTCTTCGATGGAAGCCCATGCCGCAGCTGATATCGGGGCAAGCTCGCGATGCAAATTATTCATGGCCGATCTCTCCTTTGAGTGATCCGATGCCGAGCGAACCATCCTTACTGGACGGCGCGGATTGGCTCGTCTGGTCCGCCGCGTCTCCGTTGTCGGCAGACGCCGCATCCGCGGGCGGCTCGTCGCTGACATCATCCAGAAATGTCGCGGACGGCACGAAGAACAAATTTCCGGTAACAGCGCGGCTGAAGTCCAGCAACCGGTCGTAATTTCCCGGAGGCCGCCCGACGAACATGTTTTGCAGCATCAGTTCGATCGTGCTCGGCGACTTGCTGTAGCCGATGAAATAAGTTCCAAACTCGCCTTGCGTGGGCCGCCCGAACGGCATGTTGTCGCGCAAAATCTTGATCTCTTTCCCGTTCTCTTCGATCGTAGTGAGCGAGCTGTGCGAGCAGGTCGGCTTGATCGATGCGTCCAATTCAATGTCCGCTAGTTTCGTGCGCCCGATGACTCGTTCCTGCGCCTCCGTGGACAGCGCATTCCACGCGGGAAGATCGTGCAAATATTTCTGCACGATCACGTAGCTGCCGCCGGCGAAAGCAGCATCCTCGTTACCGATCACCACGGCATCCGTCGCTTCCTGCCCCCGCGGATTCTCCGTGCCATCCACAAAACCGATCAGGTCGCGGTCATCGAAGTAACGGAAGCCGTGCACTTCATCCACCGGCTCTACCGCATCGCCTAGCCGCGTCGTGATTTGCGTCGCCAGCTCAAAACACAAATCCATGCGCTTTGCGCGAATGTGAAACAGCAAATCGCCCGGAGTCGCGACCGCGTGGCGCCCGGCGGAGCGGATTTCACGAAAGGGGTGCAGCTCCGCCGGCCGTGAGGTTCCGAATAACCGGTCCCACGCCTCGGACCCAAACGCCATCACGCAGGAAAGCCCCGCCTCGATGTCGCGAAAATCCACCGCGCGATAGAGCGCCGAGAGGTCTGCGCAGAGGGAGCGCACTTTTGCACGATTGTCCGCGCCCGGTTTTACTGTCATCACTAGGAAGATCGCGGCGCGCGTCAGCGGCGCAGCAATCGGCTGCGCCAATGCACGCACGCCCTGCGCCGCATTATTCGCGCTCTTGGGATCGGGATCCATCCGCTCTCATCCAGACGGCGCGCGCGGAATCTCGCCTATTTAGACAGCGCGCCCACGCCACAAGCCTACATTCGGGCGGCAAGCTTACCACCGGCCCCCGACAAACGTCCACAGCGCCTTGGCGCGCGCCGGCCAGCCCAAAACCCGCCCCTGCGGACCGATGCTCTCTTGCGGAGCCGGCGCCGTAGCGCGGTACCAGTCCGTCCCGCGCGCGATTTACAGCAATTACTGTATTTCCGCGAACTCATCTCTGTCACATCCTTGGGACGAGTGCAAGGAGCGCGCGGCGCATTTTTTCGGCTTGGGCGCGTTCGCTATTTCTTCTGTGATTCGCCGAGTGTCGCCGCTTGTTCCCAGCGCAGGAGGTTTCGTGAGTTACCGCACCGAATTTCTTTCGCTCTTAGCCTTGCTCTCGAATTCCGCGGGGCCGGGCGCTTCCGCCATCACGTTTTTCAAGATATTTCTGTCTATCGCCTCATTGGTTTGCCTGGCCGTCGCGATTCTGTACTTTTTTGGAAAATTGGCAATCGAACTTTTCGGCATTTTGGATGGACGATCTCCGCGACCGAGTGACCGCTATGCCCGAAATTGAGCTCTCCTCAAGTCAGCAGCGCGGCTCTACCGCCGGGCAGCTCCCCGCCGCTCGCAATCAGCGGTGCCCCTATTGCCGAAGTGTGGAGACCGCTCGTTCGCATCGTCGCGGTCTCATCGAGAAATATCTTCTCCGCGCCATTCACATCCGCGTGTACCGCTGCAACGATTGCAATGCCCGTTTCTACGCCTTCTCCCATGTAGCTGCAGCAGCTTCGCCGAAGAAGGCATCGGCGTGACGGCAAAACCAAACACGCACTCGCCGTTGTGCGATAGAATAGGTGAAAGCCTATGAGCGAAGCGCCCGGCGATGTTTGCGGAAAATGCGGTGCCGCGATTGACTCGAGTCGCAGAGTGGACTTCACCTTGAAAGACGGAACCCGCGTCTGTGATTCCTGCTTCGTCAGAGAAACCCCGCGGCCCAAAACCGATCGGCCCAACTGAGCGTTGCCCGTCGCGGAAGCCGCCTCGCAAATACCTGGTCCATAAGCGTCCGAACCGAAAGGGCGAAGCTTCAGTCCCGCGGCCAAATTCCGAAACAGAGAATTGCTTGTCATCCCGGACGAAGTCCCGCGCTGTTTCTTTCCCGCCGCAGTTTGGCGGGCGCGGGACGCAGCGAGGGATGTGTTGTTTGCGGATTAGCCTGGGTTCTCGGGGGCAACGCTTTGGACTCTAGGTTGGACCGCGCTGGCGACTCTGAGGATCCTACGAAACGACCGCTTGCGGCGCCACGCTTTCCAGCCGCGCCGCCCGCGGCAACCTCACCAGAAAAATAGTTCCGCTTTCCGACGTCTTCTCCAAACCGACCGAACCCCCATGGTCCTGCACAATCTTGTGCACGATCGCGAGACCCAGCCCCGTCCCGTTCGGTTTTCCCAAACTGACAAACGGATCGAACAGCGTGCCAGCGATTGCCGGCGGCACGCCCGTGCCATTATCCGCTACGCGCACCTCAAACGATTCGCCCGGCGAACTAATGTCGATTTTCACGTAGCCCTGCGACGGCACCGTGGCTTCGCACGCGTTCAGCACCAAATTGAAAAATGCCCGCTCGATCTTCTTGGGGTCGAATACTCCCTCCATCTCGCCCGCAGTGCTGATCGAAATTTCCAGACTTCGCAGTTCCGGTCTCGCCCGCACGGCATCCACGGCGCGGCGTATGGTTTGATTCAGCGACGCGGGTATCGGAGCAATCGAGCTTTCCTCTCTCGCCAATTCGCGCAGCGAATCCAATAAATCCACCATCTGCTCGGAAGCGGTCTTGATCTCCTCGTAGATTTCGTCGCGATTGAGTTTCAATTTCTCCGCTTCGTAAAGAAATTCCGCATTCGCCACCACCGCCGCCAGATAATGCCGCAGATCGTGCGAGATCGAGTTGGCCGCACGCCCCACCGCCGCAATCCGCTCCGTGGCAAATCGCCGCTGTTGGAACTCGAGCAATTCGCCGCGCATTTTTGAAAACGCTTCGCCCAGTTCCGCCACCTCGCTACTTCCCCGCGGAGTGATCGAGTACGTGTAGTTACCCACGGCCAGCGCCCGCACTCCAGCCACCAGGTCATCCAGCGGATGTGTGATCGTTGACGAAACGAAGCCCAGCAGCAGAGCGGCTAGCACCACTGCCGAAATACCCAGCAGAAAAATCGTGCGATTCAACCGCCGTAAAGATGCGTTCGCGGGCTGCAAGGACATCAACACATAACACTTCACCGACACCGGCGGTCCGCTATGTATCACCACCGAAGCGGTCTGGTATTGATCGGAACCCAAATCCATTTCGCGCGTTCCGTCCTTCGCATCAGCACTCTTCTGTATCAATTGCTCCAGCCCGCGCTGATCCGCGGGCGAAAGTGTGGACGCGATCACCTTGTCCCCGGTGGTCAGCGCGATCGGCCCGCCCGCCACCAGCGCGAGCTGTTCCGCAACTGTTGCATCGATCTGGTAACCGACAGCCAAAATCCCCAGCTGCCTGCGTTCGCTCGCCGTGCCGGAAGTAATCGGCCGCAGGAACACGCGATAGAGTTGGCCATCGCCGTACCACCAGCTCGCGTCCTCGCCCTGCTCCATGGACCTTGCCAGGTTTTCTTCCGCAACACTCGGTTTCCAGTGCGGGCTGGTGCCGTGAAATCCCAACACCTGGCCGTTCGGCCCGGCCAGGAGAAAAAGTTGGCTGCCCGCCAGCTTCCAAAGCGGTTCCGACGCGTCCTGGATCGTCAGGGCGTGCTCGGTGGTCATCAAAGCCTTCAGTGTGGGAAGTTCGGCCAGCATCGCGGCAGTGCGCGAAAGTTGCAGCTCGCGTTCCTGCTGCACGTTTTCGAACGCGCGCAGAGAGTCGTTCGTGCTCTGCCGCACTCCTTCGTCAACTTCGGAGCGCACCGTGTGCCGCACGATCAGTAGCAGCGAACCCAAGAGCGCGCAAATGATCACAAGAGTGGCGATCAGTAATTGCGTGCGTAATCGCAGACGTGCCAAGAGGCTCCTCGACCAGCGGCGCTACATCTCCAATGCAGCTGCGCTATCACCCGGCGTGAATTTGTACCCTGTACCGTGCATCGTCAAAAAATACCGCGGGCGAGCCGGGTCGGGTTCGAGCTTTTGCCGGATCCGCAGTATGTGGTTGTCCACGGTCCGCGTCGTCGGATAGTTTTCGTATCCCCACACTTCATTCAGCAGTTCCTGCCGCGAAATCACGCGCGCGGGACAACGCGCGAAGTACTTCAACAACTTAAATTCCTGCGCCGTTAACGCCAGCGTCCGTCCGCCGCGCGTCACTACCATACTGGTGAAGTCAATCTTCGTATCGCCAAAGGTCAGCAGTTCGTGCGCAGCCGGTGCATTGGCCACGCTCGCCGCATCCGCCGTAGCGGGTCCGGCGCGACGCATCGCCCGCCGCACGCGCGCCAGCAATTCTCTGGGACTGAACGGTTTTGTGACGTAATCATCCGCGCCCAACTCCAGCAACAGAACCTTATCCTCCACTTCGGCATTCGCGCTCAAAACCACGATGGGCACTTCCGCGGCGTGCGCCTTGAATGCCCGGCAGACTTCCTTGCCCGGCATTCGCGGCAGCTTCAGGTCCAGCACCACGACGTTCGGCGTTTGCTTGCGAAAACTTTCGAGGCCCGCAATGCCGTCCGAAGCAATCTGCACGCGCAGCCCGTCCGCTTCAAAAAGCCTCTGCAGCGTCCGCTGCATCGGCCGGCTGTCTTCCACCACCAATATCGTATCCACAGAAGCTTCCTTTGATTGCAACGTCCGCTCCAACGTATCAATCCGCTAACCGGAATCGGTCGTGAACACGCGGAATCACGCCTCGGGTCGCCGAATTCCACGTTAACGCAGGGACCTACACGCCCCTCCATTGTAACGCCAACTCCGGTCCGCAATCTTCCGGCAAGTAGTTTGTGAGGGATGGCCCGCGTCGTTGTCACCATTGCGTTTGGCAAATGTCAAAAACTTGTAAATTCTGGCGCTGGGTAGGTATCCGATAACCGCGCTAATCACGCCCTAGGCGAGTGCTTAGCGATAATTCCTGTTCGCGACAGCTATTTAGTCGCTAATATCTGGCTATGTAAATATGGGAAATTAGCCGGGCAGCCGCTTGTCTTGGGACTTAGCCCTGGAGTTGGCGAGCACTCCGCGAGAAATGTTTGGATTCTGTCAAGCGCCGCGAGTATGGGAAAATGATGCCGCTGCAGTACCGCTCGTCGAGAGCGGGCATTTTAGGAAGCCCACGCTGGGGGGGACAGATGAGCAACGTGAGGGTTCTGGTGGGAACACGGAAGGGTGCGTTCATCCTGACGTCGGATGGCAAGCGCGAACACTGGGATGTCAGCGGCCCACATTTTGCCGGCTGGGAGATCTACCACCTCAAGGGCTCGCCTGTTGACCCAAATCGCCTATATGCGTCACAGTCGAGCGGCTGGTTCGGACAAGTGATCCAGCGCTCGAGCGACGGCGGCAAGACTTGGGAAACTCCCGGAGGGGAGGTGATGCCGAAGCCGGATGCCCCGCCCGCAGGGAAGAGCAATAAATTCGCCTATGACACTTCTGCCGTCACTGGTAAGCCCCTCACCACTCACCAGTGGTACGACGGCACACAGCATCCCTGGGAGTTCAATCGCGTCTGGCACCTCGAACCGTCTCTCACCGATCCGGACCATGTCTATGCCGGAGTAGAAGACGCTGCATTGTTTCGCACCACAGATGGCGCCCACACCTGGCAGGAGGTTGCCGGAGTTCGCGGCCACGGCACAGGGCCGATGTGGCAGCCCGGCGCCGGCGGCTTGTGTTTGCACACGATTATTTTGGATGCGAAGAATCCGAAGCGAATGTTCATCGCCATCTCGGCGGCCGGTGCGTTCCGTACGGACGATGGCGGCACGACGTGGCGGCCGATCAACCGTGGCCTGCGCTCTCCCTACATTCCCGACCCGAATGCCGAGATCGGCCACTGCGTTCACCATATCGCCATGCACCCCAATCGGCCCGGCGTTTTGTACATGCAAAAACATTGGGACGTCATGCGCAGTGAAAACGCCGGGGACTCCTGGGAGGAAGTCAGCGGAAATCTTCCCAGCGACTTTGGCTTCGTGATTGATGTTCACGCGCATGAGCCGGAAACGATTTACGTCGTGCCCATCAAAAGCGACGGCGAGCACTTCGTTCCGGACGGTAAGTTGCGCGTCTATCGCAGTCGCACGGGCGGAAACCAGTGGGAGGCGCTCACCAAGGGCCTGCCGCAAGCCGACTGCTATGTGAACGTACTCCGCGATGCCATGGCCGTGGACTCACTCGAGAAATGCGGCGTCTATTTCGGCACCTCGGGTGGGCAAGTTTACGCCTCCGCCGATGCCGGTGACACGTGGTCGGCCATCGTGCGTGATCTTCCTGCCGTGCTTTCGGTTGAGGTCCAGACGCTCCCATGATTCGCGTCGTTCTGCCGGCACACCTCCGAGGGCTGGCGCGCATCAGCGGCGAAGTCGAACTCGACCTTCAGGCGCCCGTCACACAGCGCTCCGTCGTCGACGCGCTCGAAAGTCGGTACCCGGTGCTGAGCGGTACGATCCGCGACCACGTCACGCAAACGCGTCGGCCGTTCCTGCGTTTCTTCGCTTGTGGCGAGGACCTTTCCCATGAACAGCCGGACACCCCACTGCCTGAAGCAGTTGTCTCGGGAACGGAGCCCCTGCTCATTGTCGGCGCAATCGCCGGTGGCTGACGACCCTGTGAAATGAATACAGCGGATCCGGGAGCAATCCGTTTGGGCAAAATGTGAAATCTGGAAGACCTGCCTTGAAAGCCTCTGTCCCTGTGAAAATCCGATTCCACTTGCATGACTGGCGGATAATCCGAAGCTACACTCGGCCGGCGGGTCGAGACGCTCGAGGTCGGATCGATTTTGGCTTTTGTTTTCAATGCAAGCTGGGTTCAAGCTTCGCGCTGCTTCCACACATTGAAGCCACCCGCCTAATCGGAAACTGACTCGCTGGCTAAATTTCATGGCTAATGTTCCCACGCTCAAGGATGCTCGTAGCCCTGGGTCGGCGGCGGGACGTAATCCTCTCCGTACTTGTTCTTATGCGCGAACGTAAAATCAGGGTTATCCACCACGCGGATCGCGCCCAGGCCGCGTGTTTTCTCGGAGATCGTCACCACCCGGCTCAATCCCTTTAGATTTTCCGGCAGGCTCCGCTCGTACCAAACGTGCATCTGGTAGCTTCCATCCGGAACGCTGGGAATGCTCACGTGCCCGGCGCGGTCCGACATGGCGAAATACGGCGTATCCACCACGACCACCACAGCGCTCATTTCCGCGTGGATGTTGCAAAATAGGAAGCTCACGCCCGGCCGGTCGAACCGCACCGACCGGCTCGTGCCCGCTTCGTATAGCCCTAGATCAAATCGCTTGCCGTCGTACATTGAAAAAATATTGTGGAAGAAGGGATCTTTGTTGGGGAACTGAATCAATGCGCCCACTTGCACCACGATAATGTGTGGTTCGAAGCTCTTGTTGCGCTGCACCAGTTCCGGAGCCTTGGCGGTCTCGCGCCTAGCCGGATCCGCCGGAGAGGGCGTATCCAGAGGCGTCAGCCACACGACCACCTGAGATTCGTCCGTACGGTTCGCGGCTCCACGCTGATGTCCTCCCGACCCCGGCCGCAACACTGATACCTCCGCGGTGACCGCGGACGTTTGCGCGCCAACCGGTGCCGCACTCGCGCAAGCGCACGCACAGAACGCGACCAGCCAGCCCAGCCCTCCGACGAAACGCCGCAGTCGCAACGTCCACGTCAAAATATGTACCCCACGCTCAGCCCGATTTGGTTCGCCGTCTCCAGATTGCTATCGAGATAGTTCGTCTGCAAGCGCCGATATTCAGCAGAGAACAAAACATTCGAACGCGCGTGATAGATGAAATTTACAAACGGAGTAAAGTTGCGTGACGTCAGCGCACCATAATAATACTCGGTCGCAGGAAAATTCCTCAGTTCACTCGCGAACGGATTGTCCTGCCCCAGCGCAAAATTCACCTCGAAGTTTGCCTTCGGCTTGTATTTCACCTGTATCCAGCCGCCCAGCGAATCCAGTCCGCGAACCGTAGTGGTAGCATCCATCGCCGGCCCCGAAAGCAGCACACTTTGCCCGATGCCGCCGCCGAACCCGCCCGCCGCGCGCCCGCGGTAGAATTCTCCAGTGAAATCAAAAAATTTTCCCAGCGGAACAGTCACGTCCGTCGTGCCCGCCCATCCGTCCACGTTCCGCCCAAATCCCCAATTCTGCCGCCCGTAGTAGCCGCCCACGCCCACCGTCACATCTCTGCCAAACGCGTGATGGCTCCATGCCACTCGTGCAGCAAACGCCGGCTGGCCGGATTGCTCACCCTCGCTCGGCACTCGCATTCGCGGGTTGGGATAATCGCCCGTGAGCGAGTCCAGAATTCCAGCCTGCAATTGCAAACTCGAATCTTCGGACAGCGCCACACGATGTTCGATGCGTATCTGCGGCGTCCAGACCCACAAATTCCCCGAATAGGACAGCGCCGGAATCGCCACCGAAGCCAGCGAGGTTGGGACCAAGGGCGCGAAGAACAGCGAGTCTTGTCCGGCCACTATCGAAGTATCAGCCCAATCCATGCGAATCGTACCGGTTCGCAGACGCACCACCCCCATCACCGCCCCGTTCGTCGTGTCTGCCTGGCCGCCCGCAAAATCAAATCTTACGTTCGCGCTGGTGTGCGCTCCAGCCACGTCCGGTCCGAACACCTCCACTCCCAGCTGCGACTGCCGCAGCGATCCCGCGAACGCTCCGGAAGTATCCGGCACATTGGGAGGTGTAGCGACTTGCGGGAAATCCAGATTGTCCACCGCACCGCGCGTCTCAAAAGCGTTTAGCAGGATCATTCCCGATAGGCGCACGCGATATTTCGACCCGCTCTCCACCTTCGTTTGGCTCTGGTCCAGCACTTTCGCGTCCGTCAATTCCTGGTTGTCTTCCAGCTTTGTCACGCGCTCCCCGAGTGACGCACCCTGCTCGCCGCTCGTCGGACCGGCAGCCACAGCCCCTAGTGCCGTATTCTCCGGCGACGCGTTCACTGGCGGCGTCGCCGAAGCATAAGCGTCGTGCGCCACTCCGGGCGTCGCCACCAATTTCGCTGTCGCGCGATTCAGCTCGTTGCGCAGCGCGCGCGCCTCCGCATGCTCTCGTTCTTCCGCCGCGCGCAGCTCACTCACCTGTGAATTCAAACTCTGCACCTGCGCCTGCAGCGCACGCACCGAATCGGCGAGCGCACGGATATCGGGCACTGAGTCCGCCGGCACAGCACCGGGTGAACCCGGGGGCGCAGCGTTTTGACATTTACCCGGCGGACAATAAAGCAGCAAAAAACTCGCGATGATCAACACCTGAATGAATACGTTTCGGCGCCCGTTGCCTGGCATGGCGGGCCTCCTTGATGATTTTGGTAGGGCCTGTCTGCTCGCCCGGTGCCACGCTACACGCTTCTGAATTTCTCAGCGTTCCTAGAATACGCGGCATTCCTTGGCGTCGCTCGTCTTCTCGCTGGCATTCCCCGCCAGAACCGCGCGGACCATGTCAGCCAGTGAAGTCGAGGAAAATGGTCTCTGAAGTATCGAACTCCGCTGATTGGAACACGTTTCATCCCCGGAGGTTGCATACTCGGCATAGCCCGTCATATGTGCCGTCTTCATGTTCGGCGGGGTCGCTTTCAGCCGCTTCACCAGCTCCGTGTTGCTCCCCCGGGCTTGGTCAATATTACGTGAATAGTTCCTTCAGGCCGCGCGGCTATCTCCGGCACCTCGGATCCATCTTTCGCCTCGAGCACCGCGTGGCCATGCGCTTTCAGAAACTGACCCACCAGCTCGCGCACCCGCGCCTCATCCTCCACCGCCAGAATGGCTGCGCTTCCGCGCGGCTGAGCTACTGCCAGCGACCGTGCCTTGAATCCGCAGGCACGCTCACTTGAATCCATCCGATTCTTTAACGCACCATGCTAGATGTCAAAACGTTCCTTCTGGAACCCTGCCGCCGGGATTGTTTAACCGATCGAACCGCGCGACGTTTGCGAGCCTGTGCAGTACTAGGCCCTCCTCAAAGTTGCAAATTTTTGACAAATTCCAGACCCGCCGGTGACACGCCTCAGCATCCTGCGGCGCTATAAGCTCAGGTCCCAGCGCTGAGCAGACCCGCAGAATACGGCGGGGAATTTCGGAAGCTGCTTCGCCGATGTTCGACGGCGCTGAGTACGACAAGGAGAAACATCATGAAGCGTGCCAACTCTCAAAAGCTCCGAATGCCGAATCTCCCATGCTCCATGGGCCGAACCAGGCTTCAACCGACGATCCAGCTCATTCTCGCGGTTTTCGTTCTTTTGTTGCCGGCGGCCGTCATCGCTCAGGACGAAGATCACCAGCCGTTCCTTCCCTCGCCGGTTCAAAGCGTCTCGACGGTCCCGGCCAATGGTGACGTAAACCCCTACGGCGTCGCTTTCGTGCCTCGCCAGTTTCCACAAGGCACGGTCAATCCCGGCGACATCCTCGTCTCGAATTTCAACGCCAAGAGCAACCTGCAAGGCACCGGAACCACGATCGTGGACATTACCGCTACTGGAACACAGTCTCTTTTCTTCCAGAGTCCCACTCCGACGGGTTTCAGCACCGCGTTGAATATTTTGCGCCGAGGATTTGTGCTGGTCGGCAACTTCCCGTCGCCGGATGGTACCTGCGGCAATGCCACGCCCGGCTCAATTCTGGTGATTAACTCGAGCGGCAAGCAAGTGGGCGCCATCGCCGATTCCTCGATCGACGGTCCCTGGGACTCAGCACTGTTCGATCGAGGGGACTCGGCGAAATTCTTCGTTGCCAACGGCTTGACCGGCACGGTTGTGCGCTTGGATCTGAATGTCAGCTCCAGCGGTGTGTCTGTAAAAAACGTAACCCAAATCGCCTCCGGATACCTGCATCAGTGCGACGCGGTCACGTTCGTGGATGCTCCTACTGGTTTGGTTTACGATGCGGACCGCGACGTCCTCTACGTCGCTTCCACTGTTGACAACGCCGTCTTTGCCGTCGCCAATGCCGGCTCCGCCGAGAAGGATCACGGCACCGGAAGGATCATTTACCAGGATTCCAAGCACCTGCACGGACCGCTCGCCATGACCATGGCGCCCAATGGCCATCTGGTAGTCAGCAACAATGACGTCATCAATCCAGACCCCACTCAGCCCAGCGAGATCGTCGAGTTCACTATTGGCGGCAGGTTCGTCAAGGAAATTTCGGTAGATCCCAATCCCGGCGGTTCATTCGGACTGGCTGTGACGAGCCGCGACGACACCGCACGCTTTGCGGCCGTGGACGACAACACCAGCACCCTGCTGATCTGGACGTTAAGTCTGCCGTAAAGAATTTGCACGGACGCCCTCGTCCTCTGTCAGCCAAGCGCGGTCTGACGGGGGGACGAGGGCGCAAATTAGTTCCGCTTCGGGTACTCACTCAATTTCGTCAGTTCGCGTTCCATAGATCCACGCATCTACACCATACGCTTTGCGACGCTGTTGCAGACCAGAACATCGGGGCATTGACGTACTGCGTCCCGAAGCCTAAGACAGAGTTGTAGTTCCCCCTTCCTTCTGCTGCGCTCGATGGCTCGGCAATAAACCCAATAATTGATGGCGGCGCTGCATACGCACGAGCCTCGCGCCGCACATAAGGATAGTTCCATGACCACACGCCAGGTTGTCGACCAATCGCTCCCGAAGCCGAACATCCTTCGCGCGGAGGACAATCCGGTCAATCACTTGTTAGCGCAAAAGCTGCTGCAGAAACTGGGTCAGCTTGTGACTGCGGCGAACAACGGCAGGGAAGCACTACAGCTGTGGGAACAGAATCAATCCCGCCAATTCGACATCATCCTCATGGATTTACAAATGCCGGAAATGGACGGGCTTCAAGCCTCGGCCCGCCTCCGCGAACAAGAACTGGCAACAGGCGCACATATTCCGATCATCGCCGTCACCGCGCACGCGATCAAGGGCGACCGCGAACGCTGTCTGGCGGCCGGAATGGACGGATATTTAACCAAGCCCATTAATCCAGGCGAGCTCGCGGCGACGATCCTGGCGGCCTTTCCTGCCGTTCTAAAACTTCCTGCCGATGCAGTGGATGCGCTCTCTGAAGCACCGAGCGACGCCGAACTGCTGGCGCGGTTCGATGGCGACGGTGAAATATTGAAAGAGCTTGCCGGGATATTTCTCCAGGAGTGCCCCAGAATGCTAGACGAAATTCGCGAGGCCCTGCGCACTCGGGACCCAAAACTTCTCAAACGAGCGGCACATACGCGAAAAGGTTCAGTAGGCAATTTCGCAATGTCGGGCCAGCGGGAAACCGCTCAGCGGTTGGAGTCTCTGGCAAAATCCGGCGAACTTTTCGGTGCCGAAGATATTTTTCACGCTCTCGAACAGCAAGTCGCGCCGTTCAATCAGATTCTCGCAAGACACGCCGCGGAACCCGCCCATCAGCCGCGCTGAATTCTCCGTCAGCCGAGGATATTCTTCGCCGCCATCAATTCCGCGTTCAAGATCGCCGCTCCGGCCGCGCCGCGAATCGTGTTGTGGCTCAGCAGCACGAATTTGTGGCCCAACACCGGGCAAGCCCGCAAGCGCCCGACGTGCGTAACCATTCCGCCGCCGCGCTCTACATCCAACCGCGGCTGCGGACGATTCGGCGCGTCGAGATAAACAATCGGCGGCTGCGGCGCGCTCGGCAGTTCCAATTTCTGCGGCTCCCCGGAAAAATCGCGAAACGCCGCCAATATCTCTTCGTGCGTCGCGCTCTTTTCGAATTCCACGGACACGCTTTCCGTGTGCCCGTTGATCACTGGGACGCGCGTGCTCGTCGCGCTCACCGTCACCGGATGCAGTTCGACTGCATCCGCAGCAAATCGCCCCAGAATTTTGCGTGTCTCCGTCTCGATCTTTTGTTCTTCGCCATCAATGAACGGAATTACATTCGCCGTGGCATCCAGCGACGCCACACCCGGATATCCCGCGCCGGATAATCCCTGCAGCGTAGTGACCAGCACGCGCTTGGGTCCGTAAGTGCGCAAAGACGCCAGCACGATCACCAAAGGCATCGCCGCGCAATTCGGGTTCGTGACGATCGCGCCGCTCCAGCCCTTGATTTTCCGCTGCAGCGGCAGCAATCCCAAATGTTCTGGATTCACTTCCGGAATCAGCAGCGGCACCAGCTCGTCCATCCGATGATTGCGCGAATTGCTGACCACGATGTGCCCAGCCTGCGCAAATTCAATTTCCGCTTCCCCCGCTATCGAAGAATCCAGCGCCGAAAATACCAGCTGAGGACCCGCGCCAGCCTTCAATGCTTCCACGGAAAGACGCGCTGTTTCCTCCGGCAATTCCGTCGGCAGGCGCCAGGTCAAATCCCCGTAGCGTTTTCCGGCGGAGCGCTCGCTAGCTGCCAGCCATGTCACCCGAAACCACGGATGACTCGCGAGCAGCGCGATGAATTGCTGGCCGACCGCGCCCGTCGCGCCCAGAATTCCCACATTAATTTTCGCGGAGCCCGGCCGCCACGCGCTCGCGCGCGCCGCTGGCTCCACTCCCGCAGTTTTAGTGGGCACTGGCAGCAACCGCCTTCTGTGTTTGTCGCTGATGATCGAGCAACGTAAGTCCCTCAAGCAAATCTTCCACCAAATCTTTCGCGTTCTCGCAGCCGGGCGACAAACGGATCAGCGTATCCGAAAGCCCCAATTCCGCGCGCGTTTCCGCAGGAATCGAGGCGTGGGTCATCGTCGCCGGGTGGCACAGCAGAGCCTTCACGCCGCCCAAACTTTCGCCCAGCGTGAAGTAACGCCGCGAGGAGCAGAACGCCACCACTTCCGCGATCGTGCCTTCTAATTCAAACGATACCATTCCCCCAAATCCGGTCATCTGTTTTTTCGCGATCTCGTGTCCAGGATGTTCCGGCAAGCCCGGGAAATAAACTTGGCGCACCAGCGGATGCCCCTTCAGCGAATTGGCGATGGCAATGGCGTTCTCTTCGTGACGCTGCATTCTCAGCTCCAGCGTTTTCAATCCGCGCAAAGTCAGCCAACAATCAAACGGTGAAGGCACGGCGCCCGTGGCGTTCTGCAAAAATTTAATCGGCTCGAAAATCGCCGGGTCCTTCGCCAGCGCCGCGCCTTGAATCGTGTCCGAGTGTCCTCCCAGATATTTCGTCACGCTATGCACCACGATGTCGGCGCCGAGCTGGAACGGCTGCTGAAAATAAGGCGTCGCGAAAGTATTGTCCACCACCACCAGCGCCGATTTCGCGTGGGCCAGCTTGCAGATGTCTACGATGTCGTAAACCAGCAGCCGCGGATTGGTCGGCGATTCGATCCACACCAGCTTGGTGCGTTCCGTGATGGCTGCTTCCAGCGCTGTTCGATCCGAGATATCGAACTGCTTGATGGTCACGCCAATTGGCTGATACACCCTATTGAGGATGCGATACGTCCCGCCGTAAACATCGTTCGGAATCACGATTTCGTCGCCCGGCCGCAGATACGCCTGCAACACGGCGTTCTCCGCCGCGAGTCCCGACGCAAACACAGCGGCGTGCTGCACGCCTTCCAGTTCGGCCAGCACCGTCTCGAGGCGCTGCCGCGTCGGATTGTTCGTGCGCGAGTAGTTGAAGCCCTTGTCCTGCCCGGGCGCGTCCTGCTCGTACGTGGATGTCTGAAAAATGGGCGCGATCAGCGAGCCGGTCTCCGGTTCCGATGGCTGCCCCGCGTGAATCGTTTTCGTTGCAAAATTCATGGTCGTGCTCCTTATCTTGTGCGCTTTCTCGTTTCTATTTCTGTTCGGCCCCGTTGTTTCATGACCCTGCTTCTTCGCCGCTCCCGCCGTTGCCCAGCTTCAATCCGCGGATGCCGCCGCGCTCGATTCCCGCGGCGCGCGCGCGGTCTCCATTGCAAAATGTGAAATTCGGCTGCACGACGCCTTTTCGTCCACGCTGCGAATCACAAGTGGCATCCTCGCGCGCGCAGCCGCCTCAATCGCGCGGCGCTGCAGCAGATCGCACCCCTCGGCCGCCAGTTGCAGAGCATGTTCGAAAGTCAAGTGCGGTATGTGACGGGCGGAGGAATCGCGGTGGGGATCGGCGGTGAAATAACCCGGAACGTCTTTAATCAATTCGCAGCGACAGGCTCGCAAGCCCTCGGCCAGCAGCACCGCCGTCAGATCCGAGCCGCCACGGCCCAGCGATACGATCGTGTTTGCGGAGTTCGCCGCAAGAAATCCCGGCACTACAGCGACCGGAAATTTTGCCAGCACGCTGCGAAGCCGTCCCGCATGCAAATGGATTCGCCCTACTTCGATTTCGGTTTCTGGAACCGTCAGGCCTGCTTCGTGGATGTTCAGGGGCGCAGCCGCAACCCCCAGCCCCTGCAGATGGAGCGTAAGCAGCGCCACCGAACGAATCTCGCCCGTCGACCACAGCAAGTCCAGCGCCGCGCGCGCCGGCTCGCGCACAATCTTTCGCGCGCCGCGCTCCAGCCGGTCCGTGGTTCCTTCTTGCGCGGAAACCACTACCACCAGCCGCTCGTGCGGTGCGCTCCGCAGCGTGTGCCGTACAAAAGTCGCGGCGCGGCGATACGCCTTGGCGCTCGTCAAGATCGAGCCGCCGACCTTGATAACCGCTATGGACTCTTCCGCTGCGGTTCTCTGCGACATCCAACTCCTCCCAACCTCGCGGAATGCGCTCCGCCGCCGCGTCACGGTCTGGTTTAGGGCCCTTAAGAAAAACTTATAGAAATAGGCCCAGCCCAGCGCTCC
Source organism: Acidobacteriota bacterium (assembly GCA_013289695.1). GTDB lineage: Bacteria > Acidobacteriota > Terriglobia > Acidiferrales > UBA7541 > Palsa-295. The sequence goes on along the minus strand of JABCZK010000002.1, from coordinate 179 downwards.
ATGCGCTGCAATAAACATTGCGAGCATTCGCTTTTGCGAATGCAGGCTTTAATTCGACTTCAGCTTGGGAGTTGAATCTTCAACGACCGGTGGCCGGTCTATCGAGGATCTTATCTCTCCCCACTGGGCAGGAATTAGCACCTTGGCAGTTGCACCAGGTTGCTGTGGCGTCGCAGGGC
>JABCZK010000001.1 GCA_013289695.1 Acidobacteriota bacterium | reverse complement strand
ACACCTCGCGGTGTCATCTGCAAGACTCGGGGCCAAGATGGAGTCGCTGTCTCCCTTCTTGTAGGACTCTTTCATTCCCTACAGCATGCCGGTTTATCCCGGCGCTTACCCTGATCAACGCGTGGTCTCAACTCCTGCCGTACGCATTAATCGGAGACTGACCTGTCGCCGCAAGAGTTGCTATACTTTCGGTGTGAGCGAAAAACTAATTCACGAAATCATTCCGGTAGGGATGCTGCAGTGCAATTGCTCGATCCTGGGCGATCCGGAGACGCACGAGGCGATCGTGGTGGATCCGGGCGATGAAGTTGAACGCATCCTGGAGATTGTGCGGGCGCACCAGCTAAATGTGCGCGCGATCGTTAGCACGCACACGCACATTGATCATGTGGGAGGCCTTGCGCGTTTGCATGCCGCGACGAAAGCGCCGGTGCTGATCCACGAGGCCGATCTGGAGTTGTACCGGCACTTGGATATGCAGGCGCAATTTTTGGGGATGCGCACGCCGGTGAGCATGCGCATCGAGGATTTTGTGAAGGAAGGCGACAGTGTGCGTTGGGGCGGCTATGCGGCACGCGTGATTCATACGCCGGGGCACACACCGGGAAGCATCAGCCTGCTGGTAGAGAAGCGACAACCGCCCGAGCAAGCCAATGCCGGTCGGCCGAAGCCGCAATCCGCGAAGGCTTCGGCGGAGGCGCACTTGCAAGCGCAGGTGGTCGGGCATGCAGGCGAGGCGATGCCGACGCGTGAACGCGGGCTCGGACCGGGTCGGCTGGTATCCGGCGATACATTATTTCAAGGCAGCATTGGCCGCACCGACCTGTGGGGCGGCTCGATGAAAGATATTTTGAGTTCGATCCGCGAAAAGTTGCTGGCGCTTCCCGACGAAACGCTAGTGATCCCTGGGCACGGCGACAACACCACCATCGGCGCGGAGCGCGCTGAAAATCCCTACCTGCGTTAACGGCGCTCCCAACTAGAACTTTACGTCTTTGATATGGGTGGCAAGAGACCACAGATTCCCGAAGGGATCTTGCACCGTGGCGGTGCGGTCGCCATAAGGCGCGTCTTCGAGCCCGCGAATCGTGGTGGCGCCGGCGCGGACAGCTGCCGCGTACACGTCGTCCGTATTGGGTACGTACATGTGCAGCAGGAATGGAGCGGACTGCGATTCTCCGCGCGATTCACCGCCCGCCAGGATGGAATCGCCCATGCGCAGTCGGACATGCCGCGCGATGCCTTGCGGATCCTTGGCCGCAAATATCTCGCGAGCGCCGAAGGCTTGCTCCAGGAATTCCACATATTTCCCGGCGTCGCGGACCTGGAACATCGGAACGATTGCAGGCGTGTTCGCGACGATGTGCTGCCCGCTGCCGTACGTGGTGATGTGCCAGGAATTGCCGCCGGGATCTTTCACGGTGCCCTGGCGGTCGCCGTAGGGCTGATCCATGGGCGCAGAGAGCGATGTGGCACCCGCGTCCAAGGCGCGCTGGAACGCGGCATCCACGTCAGGCACGTACAAAACATTTGTCGAGGCGCGGGGCTTGAATTCCTCGTTGGCGTCGGCGAGTTCGACCATCGACCCGGCGATGCGAACTTCGGCGTGCATGATCAGGTCCGAGCCGGGGCGCGGCACACGAAAGATTTCCTCGGCCCCGAATGCCTGTTTGTAGAAATTGATGAGATGGGCGGCGCCCGGAACCAGCAGATAGGGCGTGAGCGTGCGGAATCCTTTGCGGATGTAGGGGACGGGCAGAGTCCACTTCGGTTCTTCGGCGGGCGGCGCAGCGACGTTCTGCGTGAGTTTCTCGAAGCGCCGCTGTATCTCCTCGCTAGTGAGGGTTTCCGTGCGCGTTGTGATGACCCATGTGAGTCCGAAGGGATCGGCGAATTGACCGGAGCGCTCGCCGTAGAACTGATCTTGTACCGGGCGGAGCACTTTGGCACCGGCGGCGATGGCGCGGGCGGCCATCGCGTCCACATCATCCACTTGGAGATGAATTTTCACGGGTGAGCCGCCGAGGGTTTGCGCGCTGATGGCGCCGAAATCCGGGAATTCATCGGCGAGCATGATCGTGGAGTTGCCAATGCGAATTTCCGCGTGGCCGATACGTTCACCAGGGCCGGTCAGGCGCATGGTTTCTACTGCGCCGAAAGCCTGCTTGTAGAATTCAAGAGCGCGGGCAGCGCCATTCACGATCAAATATGCGGTCGCGGTCTGCTGCGGTTCTGGTGCTGCTGCTGGTTTGCTGGCCATCGGAGTTCTCCCTTGGAGCTTTGCTCGTAGCATTGTTCTGAAATTTTCACGGGGCAGGCCGCGGAGTTGTTCAGCGACGCGCACGAGCGCGGCGCTTGGCGCTTTGGGCGCGGCGTCATCGCGGCGGCGCGGGGCCGGGACGGGCGTCAGAAGCGCCTGGATGGCGCGATCGAGTTGTTCGCTCAGGTTTGGTTTAGGCATTGGCTGCACCCGATCGATTCTTCTTCTGTGATGCTTTGCCGGCTGTGTGCTTGCCGGCAACTTTTGCCGCTTCTTCGCGCAGAGTTTGTATGCCGCGGAACTGGAGTTGTTTTACGGCGCCCTCGGTGCGTCCGAGAACTTGCGCGATTTCACGAATACTTTTTTCTTCGCCGAAGCGCATCTGCACGACCTTCCGCTGTTCGATGGGAAGTTCCTGCACCAGGCGAAATAGCTGCGCGCGGATTTCGATTTCTTCGGGGCTCGGCTCGGCGCTGGCTGGGTCGCTCGCGAGCGCGTCGGTTTGCTCGCGCGAGCCGCGCCGCCAGCGGTCGGCGATAGCGTTGGAAGCGATGCGCATGAGCCACGCGCCGAAGGGCGCGCCGCGCCATTCATAGCGCGCAAGATTCGCCAAGGCCTGGTGAAACACTTCGGACGTGACATCCTCGGCGGCCTCGCGATTGCCCAAGCGGCGCGCGACGTAGGCGTACACGCGCTCGAAGTGAATTTCGTAGAGCGCGCCGAAGCGGATGGGGTCCTGCTGAGCCGCCTCGATCAGCCGACGCTCGTTGGCTTCTAGTACGGCCTTCAACGAATTCTCCGGAGTTCTTGCTGCCATTGTATAGAACTGTTGGGAGGGGCAAAGGTTACGGTGGCAGTGGCGAAGAAAAGTGACCGTGGCTAATTACGCCCAATCAGCCCTTCTTGTCGCGCTCGGCGCGCATCGCTTCCATCACGCTTTGAATCAGTTCTTTGGCTTTGCCGATTTCGGCTTGGATGATGCGGATGTCCATTACGGGGACGTCTGGGTCGCGATTGGTGTGGCAGTAGACGCCGTGTTGGCCCACCAGGATGAGGGCGTTGGTAAGTAGGTCTAGCGAGACGGCCAGGCGGCCGCGATGCGGGCCCATCATGGTTTCATAATGCTCTAGTTCGTCTTTGTGCTCGTCGAATGCGGGCATGGGAGGCTCCCCAAAAGTGGCGACAATTTAAGGTAGCCTGTCATGGGTGGATTCGCAACAGGGCGACGTGGATCGGTTGGCGATGGACATTTGGATGGCGGTCCCGCTTTGCCTGACCTATCCGCGCCATCGTGGCATAGGCCAATCTCGCCTGTGCCCTTGGGGTTGCCGTGCAGTTGTCGTTGGTACGCCGCCATCCCGCCGGCTCCGTTGCCGGTGTTTTTGTCCTTGTAGCCGTGGTTCTAGAACTAACTGTTGCGGGCTACGGAACACGTTTGGCCAGTATCCTTTACTATGCTGGAATGAGATTAGATAATCTGGGCCGTTGCGTTGAGCGTGCCGCAGTTGCAGGGGACGAAGTGGTTTGTTCGAGTGGCTGTTTCATATCGGGAGGGCTGTTGCTGGGGCTGCAAAGGACGCTATACTACGGGGAACGAAGGTGATGATTCTCGCTGCGCAAGGCTGTTTCCTGGAACGCCAATCGGCCCGTTGCCAACGACGACAGCAAGATTTGAAATTGTGTGGAGCCGCTTCTGGGGATCAATCCGGCTCCTGAGATCCGCGGGGTGAACAAACGATGAGACGTTCAGACTTGGTACGCAATCCGGGGAAGACAAAGGCGGTGCGGACTTCGCAGATCGTTTTCGGCGAGCGGCAGCATCTTTTGCGCGTGCTGGATTCGGTCGAGCGCAGCGCGTTGCCGGCGGCGCGCCTGGAGCAGGAGCGTCGCGTGATCGAGCAATTGATTCACTCGCGGACGCAGGAACTGAATCGCATCAATCCCGGCTGGGATGAGAAGGTGGGAGTGGTGCTCAGCGCGGAAGTGAAGCCGGAAACATTGGACGGGCTTTCGCGGCAAGCTCCCAAGGAAGATTTCTATTTGCTGCGGCTGATCAGCGAGCATCCGAAGGTTTCGGCGAAGACATTGGGTCGTTTGTCGCATCATCCGTATTCGGCGATTCGCGAGAATATCGCGCGGCATCCGAATAGCGATGCGGCGACCTTGTCCAGGCTGAGCAAGGATCGCACGCAGCCGTTGTGGTATTTGGTGGCGTTCAATCCGAACGCGCCGATGACCCTGCGGAAGAAATTGCAGGAGCGGATGCGAAGGCTGGGGGAGAAGTCGGCGACGCAGTAGGGCCGTGACGATCGCCGAGCGGCAAGTGGTCAAAATCCATTTCGTGAATTACTGGGCGCGAAGTTCGCGCGTTCAGAGTCTGCCTGATAAGCCGAGAATGTGCGTCGACGTTTCTAGCCACTCACCACTCGTCACTGGCCACGGCCTTTTTCCCCAGCGAATTTGTCGGCCTGCGTGGGGGCGCTGTTTTGGCACATTTTTTATTCGCTGCAGCATGTACGGTCGTAACTCCTTGCCGCGTTGTTTTTCTAGAGTAGAATCCAGGAATGACAGAAGGTTCCCCGCCTAGCGTCGCTGGCCTTTCCAACTCACGTTCACCGGCGGCTTACTGCAACATCGCGGATGAATTTGTTTCGCGGCCGGCGCGCGAGCATCCACAGAAGCTTGCCGTCTTGGGAACGGGGCGCGCTCGCACGTACGCGGAGCTCGAAGCGTTGGTGGATCGCGTGGCGCAGGCCTTGCGCGATGCGAATTGCCAGCCAGGCGACCGCGTGCTGATTGCTTTGCCGGATTCCGCGGAGCTGGTGGGCGCGTTTTTTGGCGCGGCGAAGATTGGCGCGATCGCCGTGCCCGTGAATCCCATGGCGCGGGCTGCGGATTACCGGCACTGGCTGGGAAATTGTGGCGCGCGCGTCGCGATTGTCCACGCGCCAATTTTGGGTGAGTTCTGCGCCGGTGTGGCAGGCGAGGTGGCGCTGGATCTTCTTGTTGTTTATGAAAGCACCGCGGGCACCGTTAAGCCGGGGCACCTGGCGCGGCGGATTGTGCAGTGGGAGGACTGGTTGCAGTCTCGTGTTGCAGCGATGGCGACGCATCCCACTGTTGCAACGGATCCGGCATTCTACTTGCACACTTCGGGAAGCGGCGGCGTGTCTAAGGCGGTGGTCCACCGGCACCAGGATATGGGCGCGGCGGCGCGAAATTACGCGCAGGGTGTGCTGGGATTGCGCGCGGACGATCGGCTATTCTCAGTCTCGAAATTGTTTTTTGCATACGGCCTGGGGAGTGGGATGTACTTTCCGCTGCATTTCGGGGCTGCGACGATCCTGTATCCCGAGCGGCCGCGCGCAGAGGAAATTGCGGCGGTGATTGCGGAGTACCGGCCCACTGTGTTTTTCTCGGTGCCCACTTTTTACGCATCGTTGCTGCGGGAATCGGACCGAGGCTTGGCGCTGGATTTTTCTTCGGTGCGGCTGGCGGTCTCGGCGGGAGAATCCTTGCCGGCGGAAATATTCGAGCAGTTTCGCAAGCGGTTCGGAGTTGAAATTCTGGATGGCATCGGCTCGAGCGAGATGCTGCATATATTTTTGTCGTCGCGGCCAGGCGAGGCGCGGGCGGGGAGCTGCGGGCGGGAAGTTCCGGGTTACGAAGCGCGGATTTTGGATGATGCGGGTGAGCCTGCGGCGGAAGAGGAAGCGGGTAACCTGTGGGTCAAGGGCGAGAGCGCCTTCGCGGAGTATTGGCGGATTCCCGACTTGACCGCGCGGACCAAGCGCGACGGCTGGGTGAATACGGGCGATAAATTTTCACGCGACGCGGACGGATATTTTTATTATCGCGGGCGCGCGGACGACATGATGAAGGTGTCCGGGATGTGGGTATCGCCCGGGGAAGTGGAGAATGCTCTGCTCGGGCACGCGGCGATTGCGGAGTGCGCGGTGGTGGGGAACGCAGACGCGGTGGGCCTGGTGCGGCCGGTGGCGTACATCGTGCTGCGGCAGAGCGTGACCAATACCGCGGGCGGACTCGACAGCGAGATTTATGGCTGGCTGCGCACGCGGTTGCCGGGGTTTAAATGTCCGCAGGAGTACCGGTTCGTGAATGAATTGCCGCGCACGGCTACGGGGAAAATTCAGAGGTATTTGTTGCGGGGCCATTCAGAGCTGACGGGCCAGAGTTGACAGGCAACCGTTAGGTTCGGATTTCCTTAAACCGACTTATCCTGCATTGCTTTCCGGCTTGCCTTCACCAGTTTCTTCACCAATGTCGTCGGTACTGCTTTACCCACTGCGAAGCTAACAATGGCTTTCGTTGTAGCATAACGCGCAAGTTCCTTCCGATGTTCTTGGATTACTGCTGGGGGTACATGCAGGCGTAGGTGTGGTTTCTTGAAGCTGAACCAGGCAAACATCCAGTCATAAAAATCAACTCCTGGATTGGAATATCCGGGCATTCGGAAATAGTCGGCGCGTTCGGTGGCACCGGGCGCAGCCGCCCGTATGGCCGCTCGGAGCTTCGCCAAATCGCCTTGCGCCTCTTTTGGGCATCTTGCTATGCACTGATCTACTCCACTGTTTTTGCGTTTTGTCACGGTTGCGTTCTCCGCGTGTCGTAGTGTTTGGTTCACTGTAATCAGAATTTCCTTTTTGGCTTCGAAAACAGTGCCGTGATACGACGCACCACCGATCCTCTCGCGCAGAGACAAATTGGCGCTTTACGGCTATAATTGGCAGTGTATATTGGCCTATAGGAGTGAGCCAATGCTGCCGCTACATCTCCAGTCTGAAAGCCATATTCCGCTGTACGTACAATTGCGCGATCAACTGCGCGCGTTAGTCCATTCCGGGGAACTGCGCACCGGCGACCGCATACCCGCGAGCCGCGAATTGGCGACGCAGCTCGGCGTGCATCGCACCACCGTGGCCAACGCTTACGCGGAACTCGAATCCGAGGGATTGATCCAGGGGCATGTGGGCCGCGGGACTTATATCTGCGGCGTTCCCGCCAGGCAGTTCACGCCGCCGCCGCGTTCGAATGGCAATGGCGGGTCGGTGCGCTGGGAATCGCTTTTCGCGGACGAGCGCGGTGACGACGGGTTGAGCCGGCTGACGCCGGAGGTCCCCAGCGACACCATCGGTTTCGTCGCGGCGCGCCCGCCGGAAGAATATTTTCCGCTCGAGGAATTTCGCAGCTGCTGCAATGCGGTTCTGCGCAGCGACGGGCGCAAGGTGCTGCAGATTGGATCTTCCGACGGATACGAGCCGCTGAAGAGCGCTTTGATCAATTTTTTTCGCGACGAAGGTCTGAGCGTCCGCAGCGAACAATTATTGATTACCGGCGGATGCCAGCAGGCGATCGACCTGGTTTGCAAGGCGTTTCTGCGCCCCGGTGATGCGGTGGCGCTGGAGAATCCGGCGTATCCCGGCGCACTCGCCACTCTTGGCACGGCGCGGATTCGCACTCTGGCTGTCGCGGTGGAAACCGATGACGGGCCCGCCGGACGTCTGGGACTGAATATTGACGCGCTGGAATCCGTGCTGATGCAGAACCGAGTGAAATTTATTTTCGCGACGCCTGACTTTCACAATCCCACCGGGACGGCGCTGCCCATGGCCGAGCGGCGGCGCCTGCTGGAAATGGCCGCGCGCTATCAGGTGCCGGTGATTGAGGATTATATTTACGGACGCCTGCGGCTGCGCGGCTCGGCGACGCCTTCGTTGCGCTCGCTCGACCGCACGGGCAGCGTGATTCAGATCGACAGCGTTTCGAAAATTGCGTTTCCGGGTTTGCGCGTAGGCTGGTGCATCGGGCCGGAAAGCGTGATCGAGCGCTTGCGCCTGGTGAAGCAAGCCACCGACCTGCATACCGACCAGTTGGCGCAGGCTAGCTTGGCGGAATTTATTCGGCGCGGGCATCTGGCGCGGCATTTGGTGAAGATGAAGAAGGTGTATCGCGACCGGTTGGACGCGATGGAATCGGCTCTCGCGAAATATATGCCGGAGGAAAGCACTTGGACGCGGCCCGAAGGCGGCATGTCCGTGTGGCTGCGCCTGCCGGCGGGATTCGATGCAGGGGAGTTGCTGATTCACGCGCGCGAACATGGCGTGATGTACGTGCCGGGCCGGTATTTTTATCACCAGAATCCGCAGCCAAATACTTTGCGGCTGGGATTCGCGAGCCTCGACGAGAAGCGGATCGCGCGGGGAATTGAGATTTTGGGCGAGGTGGTGAAAACCGAGTTTCGCAAGCGGCAGCGCGGCGCGCGCAGTGAATTGCATTCGCGCGTGGCGTTGGTCTGAGGAAATCGTGCTGCTGAAACCTAATCCGACGAATCTTTGTTTTGGCTGCGGCGGGGCGAATCAGCGCGGGATGCTGCTGACGTTCGAGCAGGATGATGCGGCGCAGCGCATTCGCGGGAATTTTCAGCTGGGAGCGGAATATCAGGGTGGGGCGGGATTCATTCATGGCGGTATCATAGCTACCGTGTTGGATGAAGTGATGGGCAAGGTGTGCCGGTTCCGGGCGGTGCGGGCGGTGACGGCGGAATTGACAGTCGAGTATTTGAAGCCGGTGCCGGTGGACGTAGATTTGGTGGTGGAGGGGCGCGAAGTGGAAATGAGCGGCAGGAATTTGTTTTTGGCTGGCGAGATACGAAATGTTGCCGGGCAGGTTCTGGCGCGCGCTGAGGGGCGATTTGTGATCGTTGATCCGAAGCGGATTGCGAATCGAGCCGCGAAGAACGGCGCGCCGGAGGAATTGGCAGGGAAGCCGCTCGAGAAGTGAAATTCGCAGGCGAGACCGAGGGAGAAACTCGATGGAATTGATGAACAATAATTTGTGGCGTGTGAAGGTTGGGCTGGCGGAAATGTTGAAGGGCGGCGTGATTATGGACGTGACCAACGCCGAGCAGGCCAAGATCGCCGAAGACGCCGGCGCGTGCGCGGTGATGGCGCTGGAGCGCGTCCCTTCGGATATACGCAAGGAAGGCGGGGTGGCGCGCATGGCGGCGCCGCGCATCATTCGCGAAATTATGGATACGGTTTCGATTCCGGTGATGGCCAAGGTGCGCATCGGGCACTTCGCGGAAGCGCAGGTGCTGGAAGCGCTGGAAGTGGATTACATCGATGAGAGCGAAGTGCTCACGCCGGCCGATGAAGAGCATCACGTGTGGAAACACGGGTATAAGGTGCCCTTCGTTTGCGGCGCGCGCAATTTAGGCGAAGCGTTGCGCCGGATTGCCGAAGGCGCGGCAATGGTGCGCACCAAGGGCGAAGCGGGATCCGGTAACATTGTGGAAGCAGTGCGGCACATGCGCACGATTGTGAGCCAGATCAAGCGTCTCACGCTGCTCGGCGAGGAAGAATTGGTGCACGAGTCGAAAGAACTGGGATCGCCCTTCGAGCTGGTCGCTTGGGTCGCAAAGCACGGCAAGCTGCCAGTGCCGAACTTTTCGGCGGGCGGAATTGCCACTCCGGCGGACGCCGCGCTGGTGATGCAACTGGGCGCGGAGGCAGTGTTCGTTGGCTCGGGGATTTTCAAGTCGAGCGACCCAGCAGTGCGTGCACGCGCGATCGTGAAGGCCACCACGCATTACAAGGACCCGAAAGTCGTGCTGGAAGCCTCCGAAGAATTGGGCGACGCAATGAAAGGCCTCGACATTCGTCAGATGGACGAAAAGGATTTGCTTCAGACGCGCGGTTGGTAAGCGGAAGTTTCGCGTGATCGGTGATTCGTGATTAGCGGGGCGTGAATCGTCATTGTAGGTCGCGGCTTTAGGCACGACACAAACCCGGCGAGAGCCGTGCGGATTCCGCCGCCGAAGTACCGATTTCGCGGTTGCGATACAGTCTGCTTCGGTCCGGACTAACTCTCGTCGCACCTACGGCGCTTAATTCTGACGTGGTTGTAGCGGCGGGTTTCAGACCCGCCCCCTACGTTTCTACATCGAACGATGATGCGAGGAATTCCCTTGGGGCCATGCGAATGAAATATGACGGACTGAAAATCGGAATTGTTGCGATACAGGGCGACTACGAAGCGCATGCCAAGGTGCTGGAACGCCTGGGCGTGGAACATAAGTTCGTGCGCACGCCGCCGAATTTGTCGGGACTTGCCGGCGTGATTCTCCCGGGCGGCGAAAGCACCACGCAGCTGAAGGTCATGACCGAAGAGGGTCTTTTCGACGCGCTGAAAAAATTCGCCGCAGCGGATGGTGCGTTTTTTGGCACTTGCGCGGGAACGATTTTGCTGGCGAAGGAAGTGCATGGGCCCTCGCAGGCGTCGCTCGGCTTGTTGGACGCTTCGGTATTGCGGAATGGGTACGGGCGGCAGGTCGCAAGCGACGTACACATGGGCCAAACGAAACTGCGCGCGCAGCCGCTGGAGATGGTTTTCATTCGCGCGCCGATTATTCAGTCGGTGGGGTCCGCCGTCGAAATTCTCGCGGAGGATGCGGGCCATCCGGTCTTGGTCCGCGAGGGGAAGATTCTGGCGGCTACGTTTCATCCGGAGTTAAGTGACGACACGACGGTGCACGAATATTTTGTGCGCATTGCGAAAAATGGAGCGGGCGTCGCGAATGCGGCGAAATTATGAGACTCTGTGGCCGATATGAACGCCCTGGTGAAAGTGCTATTTGTTTGCGTGGGCAATTGCGTGCGCAGCCAGATGGCTGAGGCGATCGCGCGGCATTCGTACCCGGATATTATTTTGGCGGAAAGCGCGGGAGTTTCGCCGCTGGGTTTCATTGACGCCACCACTCAAGCGGTTTTGCGCGAGCGCGGAATTCCATTCGATGGCCAATTCTCGAAGGGGCTGCACAATCACAAGCTGCGGAAACCGGATGTGGTGATCAATATGTCTGGGATTCACGGGAAGGCGCTGTTTCCAGAGCATGATGTGGAGGAGTGGCCGGTGCAAGACCCGTTCGGTGAAGATATCACCCTGCATCGCACGATTTGCGACGACATCACGGCGCGCGTGCAGGTGTTAGCGACGCGTTTGCGCACGCAAATGGCGAGCGCGGGCTAACAGTCGCAGAGGATCAGAGCAGGTAAGAATGCGGCGCGAAACTACGAGCGTTTCTCAGGAAGATTATCTGAAGGCGATCTGGGAATTGGTGCAGGAAGAGCAGGCGCCCATCAGCGCGCGGCTCGCCGAAGATTTGGGCGTCACCCCTCCCGCGGTCACCGCGGCGCTGAAGCGCATGACGCGCGGCGGATATTTGCGCGTGCGGCGCGATGGACACATCGAACTTTCGGCGAAGGGCCAGGAGATCGCGGGGCATCTGGTGTTGCGTCACCGGCTGGCGGAAAAGCTGCTCACTGACGTGATTGGCCTGGAATGGGCGCGCGCGCACGAAGAAGCGGAGCGGCTGGAGCATGGGATTTCGCCCGAGGTGGCCGAGCTTTTGCTCAAGCGGTTTGGACGCGACAGCCGCTGCCCGCACGGAGTGCCGCTGCTGGGCGGGATGGCGAAGCTGCGCAGGAAATTTGGCGCGGTGCGGTTGTCGGAGGTCTCGGTTGGCAAGACGTACGAGGTCTTGCGCGTGTACGAGAAGGATCCGAAGTTTCTGGAGTTTTTGACCGGCCTCGGGTTGCATCCTGGAACGAAGGTGCGCGTTCACCAGCGAGAGTACGACGAGACCATGGTGTTGTCCGTTGCGGGTCATACTTCCACGCGCATTCATTTGGGCAAGCCTGCGACGCAGAGGGTATGGGTGCGGAACGCCGCGTAGTTTGTTGTTTCCTCGATCTTCGCACGCATCAATATGGCACGGCACAGCGTGGCGCTACGACCAACAGAACACACGCGAGGCAAGCCTCGCGCCAGCGCCGCCATAGAAATTTATAATTCATGGCATTTGTTTGGGCTATTGCAACCGCATGGCTCAGGCGACTATGATATGCGGTGCTAGCCCCCACCGGGTGACTGGAATGGTCCAGAAAACCTTGATTGCTTCGCGCAGCTTCCAGCCAGGTGCAAAGAGAACGGTATTTTTGTCTTAGCTGTTAGAACCACGCGGATTCAAGCAATGACGCACATCGGGCATGGCGATATTGAGATTTTGAATTTCCGAAAATCATCGAAGACTGAAGGAGGAACACAATATGGCAACTGCATCGGTAGCTGTAAAACCGACTGAAAATGTTACGGGATACGTGACCAAGACGCGCAAGATGCTGATCAACGGCAAATGGGTTGACGCGGCTTCGGGCAAGACGTTCAAGACCTACAATCCGGCCACTGGCGAAGTGCTTTCGAACGTCGCCGAGGGCGATAAGGAAGACATTGACCGCGCGGTAAAAGCAGCGCGCGCGGCGTTTGAGACCGGACCATGGTCGAAGATTTCGCCTTCGGAACGCGGGCGCATGATCTGGCGCTTGGGCGACCTGCTGGAAAAGCACCTGGAAGAATTTGCGCAACTGGAATCACTGGATAACGGCAAGCCGCTAAAAATTGCGCGCGTAGCCGATCTGCCGCTTTCGATCGATCATTTCCGCTACTACGCCGGCTGGGCCACGAAGATTGAAGGCAACACGGTTCCGATGTCCGGTTGGAAGCAGGGCATGTTCCACGCGTACACGTTGCGCGAGCCGGTGGGCGTGGTGGGACAGATCATTCCGTGGAATTTCCCGCTGCTGATGGCGGCGTGGAAACTGGGACCGGCGCTGGCGACCGGTTGCACGATCGTGTTGAAGCCAGCGGAACAGACGCCTCTGACAGCGCTGCGCTTGGGCGAATTGATCCAGGAAGCGGGGATTCCGGATGGGGTGGTGAACATCGTTCCGGGCTACGGCGAGACCGCTGGCGCGGCATTGGCTGCGCATCCGGACGTGGATAAGATCGCCTTCACGGGTTCCACCGAAGTCGGCAAGCTGATTCTGAAAGCAGCGGCGGGGAACTTGAAGAAGGTCTCGCTTGAGCTGGGCGGCAAATCGCCGAACATTATTTTCGACGACGCCGATTTGGACGCTGCGATTCCCGGAGCGGCTAGCGCGATTTTCTTCAATCAGGGGCAGTGCTGCTGTGCAGGGTCGCGCCTGTACATCGAAAAGAAAGCTTTCGACAAGGTGGTAGAAGGCGTGGCGGAGAATGCTTCGAAGATACGCGTGCGTCCCGGATTTGATCCGGACAGCGATCTGGGCCCATTGGTTTCCGAAGAGCAGCTCAATCGCGTGTGCGGCTTCTTGGAAAGCGGCGTGAAGGAAGGCGCAAAGGCTGTGACCGGCGGCTCGCGCGAAGGCACGACGGGCTACTTCGTGAAGCCGACCGTACTGGTGAACACCAATCCGAAGATGAAAGTGGTGCAGGAAGAAATTTTCGGACCGGTGGTTACCGCGATTCCGTTCAGCGATCCGAAAGAAATCGTGGCGACCGCCAACGACACCATCTATGGGCTGGCTGCCGGAATCTGGACGCGCGATGTGAAGAAAGCGCACGGCATGGCGTCCAAGATCAAGGCGGGCACGGTTTGGATCAACTGCTACAACGTGTTTGATGCGTCGCTTCCGTTTGGCGGCTACAAGCAGAGTGGCTGGGGCCGCGAGATGGGGCACGAAGTGTTGGAGCATTACACGGAAGTTAAGTCGGTCTGCGCAGCGCTGTAGTTGGCGTTTGGTAGCGTGGCAGCCGAATCGGTGTGAGCGATCGTGGCTGTAGGGGCGGGTCTAAGACCCGCCCCTACGACTGCACGCGTGGTTGTGACGATCTTTTGTGCGGGGAATTTTTGTTTTGGCCGAGTGCATGTTGCTCGGCCGTTTCTATTTTTGTATTGTTTTGGTGTCAGCGCGAGACCAGTCTAGCGCGAGAAAAGGCGGCAGCCCTTCGATCCTGCACTGGTTTGTAGGGGCGGTTCGCGAACCGCCCTCCGGTCGAATGCCCGTCGCTGCCGGATCTCGGGATGAATCGCGCCGCGGCGCGATTCACAAGCCGCCGCACTCCGAGTGGGGTGTACATGATGATTGAGGTTTCGCTGAATGGCGGGAGGACGCGGGCGGAGCATCCTCACGTGCCTTGTTCGGCGCAGGAAATGGCTACTGCTGCGAAGGAAGCCGTGGCAGCAGGTGCCGGCGCAGCGCATTTTCATGTGCGTGCCGCTGATGGGCGCGAAAGCGTGGATGCGGATGATGTGGCGCGGGCGGTCTCGGCGGTGCGCGCGGCGATCCCGGGGATTCCGTTCGGTGTGAGCACGGGTCTGTGGATGGTACGCGATGCGCGGGAACGTCATGATAAGGTAGCGGCGTGGAAAACCTTCCCGGACTTCGCTTCGGTGAACTTCAACGAAGAAGGCGGCGTAGCGCTGGCAGAATTACTGCTCGCGAAAGGCATGGGCGTTGAGGCGGGCATGGGCAGCGTCCCGGCGACCGAGAAATTTCTGGAGAGCGGGCTCGCCGCGCGTTGCCGTTGGGTATTGCTGGAACCAGAGCAGCAGGAAATGGATGCGGCGCTCGAGGTTGTCGGGAAGATTGAGGCCCTGCTGCAGCGCGCCAGAATCGCATTGCCAATCATTTTGCATGGATTGAATCGCACCGCATGGGAGTTTATTGAAGTGGCGGCAAAACGCGGCTACGCCACCCGGATCGGATTAGAAGACATTCTTACATTACCGGATGGCAGCCCGGCGAAAGGCAACGGAGAATTAGTCGCCGAAGCAGTGCAGCGCGCTGGTCGAGCTGCTGCGACAAACCGCGGGGCGTGAAAAATATTTTCGGGTTGCGGGCATGCGACTACAAGTGATGTCAGAAATGGGCGATCCGAAAGGGCGGGGCTTCAGCCCCGCCGTTAGGCCGAGCAAATAAAAGGGCTTCAGCCCCTGAAGCCGCATGTGTGAGGCGCCGCTGAACATTCACCAGGGGCTTCTAGATTTTTCCGCCGCTGGCTTTTTGTTCCTTCAGTTGCTGCTTCCAGCCGAGGATTCGCGCTTTGTTTCCGGCTTCTTCGGCTTCAGGGACCATGCCCTGGCGTTGATAGGCGCGCGAGATGGTGGTCCAGGCCAGAATGTCGTCGGGATCGAGGGCCAGGATGCGCCGCGCGGTTTCAATGGTGCGGTCAAAATCCTGCTGGGCGTGATAGGCTTGCGCCAGGCCATGCAGCGCGTCGCTAAATTTGGGATCGAGTTCCAGCGCGCGCGTGTATTCCGCGATTGCTTCCGGGAGTTTTCCTTCGCCGAAGAAATCTATGCCTGCGTAGTAGTGGTCTTCCGCGCTTTGAGGAGCTTGACTATTCACGCAGCAATTCTAGCACCCGTCCTGCCATGTTGAACGCTCTTCGCTATTACTGGATTATTGCGCGGGGTTATCGGCTGCGGCCTTGGGCGTCGCCGTATTTGCAATGGCGGCTGGAAACTTTCTTCGGCAAGGACGCAGCCGACCTAGACGCGGGCAAATTCTTCAGCTTGATGTGGCGCGAACACGCGCGGATGGAACGGTTTCTTGAGTGGGTCGCGGACCGGCGACGCAAGCAGAGGCTATAGCCGCGCGGACATGCGCGACATGATTTTGCCGTTGGCGGAAATTACGGAAAGAATCAGGTGGTCGCTTAGCGGGACGCTGTGGTCGCGAAGTTTGATTACGTAAAGCATCCGGTTGTCGCCTTCTTCCATTTGCAGCGGCTTGCGCTCGATGGTGACGTTGGCAGCGGGGCGCAGATACAGGCCGCGTTTCCACTGTACTCGAAATTGCATTCCTTTGATGATGTCCGGAGTCTTCGCCGGAGTGTAAATGTTGGCGTCGCATACCTCGATGCGAATGTTGATTTCGATGGTCAGGTAATCCGGAAAAAAATCTACCGGTTGTGAATTTCTGCGAAATTCTGAGCCGCGCGGCGTGTCGATTCTTTCGAGTCCGTTGAAGAAACCAAGCGATTGCATCACTGGGATGAAATTGACGCAGACGTCACCGGCGCGGATTTGGCCGTTGGAGAGAGAAACGTCGTCCTTGTACTCGTGCATTTTTCCAGTGAGGCTTTCGGACTGCGCGTGTGAGATGGGAGCGAGCAGCAGGCAGGCTGCGGCGATCGAACACGCGATGGGTCGAATGATTTTCATGTCAGCGGGCGGCTCGCGGCGGCTGAGGGGCTGCGCAAGATACCATGCTGTCACGATATAACGCGGCGTTGGGGACTGGCAACTCCGACGTCGCAATCGTGACGCAAAAACTTGCCCGCGGATTCAGGCGTATAATTAAGCTGGGAGAGTGGATGCCATGCAGGGCCTGAAAATATTGCAAAAATCGGCGGAATTGCACGAAGCGAGCTGGTGGGAGGCAGAACCAGGCGGCAAAGTGCATTGCTATCTTTGTCCGCGGCACTGCCATATTGGCGAGGGACAGGCGGGGTTTTGTTTTATTCGCGCGAACCAGGGAGGAAAACTTTACAGTCTGGGGTACGCGCATCCCGCGGCGATGCAGGTTGATCCCATCGAGAAGAAACCCCTGAATCATTTTCTTCCGGGCACGCGCGTATTTTCGATGGGGACGGCAGGCTGCAACATGGGCTGCTTCTTCTGCCAGAACTGGGACATTTCAAAATCGCGCGCGGACCAGGTCGGCTCCTCGTACGTGCCGCCGGAAGACGTGGTGCTCCTCGCGATTCGCAATCACTGTGATTCGATTGCTTTCACTTACAACGAGCCGACGATTTGGGGCGAATATGTGATTGATATTTGCAGCGCGGCGAAAGAGGCGGGGCTCAACACGGTGATGGTTTCTAACGGATACATCACGTGCGATGCGTTCCACGATATTTACGACCACATTGACGCGGCGAACATTGATCTGAAGGCGTTCACCGAGAAATTCTACGGCAAGATTACCCTGACGCATTTGCAGCCAGTGCTGGACGCATTGCTGTGGCTGAAGAATGAAACGAACGTGTGGTTTGAGATCACAAATCTGATGATTCCCACTTTAAACGACGCTGCCGAAGAAACGCGCGAGCTGTGCGGATGGATTTTGCAGAACCTGGGGCCGGACGTTCCGCTGCATTTCACGGCATTTCATCCCGACTTCAAATTGAAGGATAAGCCGAAGACGCCACCCCAGACTTTGCACGCAGCGCGGCGGATCGCGTTGGACGCGGGGCTGCATTACGTCTACGAGGGCAACATCTACAGTGATGGGGCGCATACGTCGTGTCCGGCTTGCCGCACGCTGTTGCTGAAGCGTTCGTGGCACGACGTGCAGCAGAATCGGCTGAAAGATGGACATTGCCCGGAATGTGGCACGGTGATTCCGGGGCGCTGGGCAAATCCCCATGGCAAGACCCCGCAGAAACTTTACGAGCACGCGCGGGTTACGGCCGCATCTAAATATTCGGACTTGAATTTGTAGCGGCGCGCATCGACTGAACTTCAGGCTGGCCGGCAGCTTTTCTTCGTGTGTAACGAACGGCGGTAACTGTGCGTAATATTAGTGTGGGTGACATGACCGGGACTTCTAACGGATTTGCTGTGCGTACGGAACGGGTGTCGCGGCAATATGCCATGGGCCAGGCTCTGGTGCATGCGGTGGACGACGTTTCGATCGCGGTGCGGGCAGGGGAGTTTGTGGCGTTGCTGGGCAGCTCCGGCTCGGGTAAATCCACGCTGCTGAATTTGCTGGCTGGGCTTGACCGGCCGACCTCCGGCGCAATTTATGCGCACGAACAGAACCTCGCGGGAATGACTTCGCAGGAGCTGGCGCATCATCGCAGCCACACCGTCGGGATGGTGTTCCAGGCGTTCAATCTGTTGCCGCGCATGACGCTGGAAGAAAACGTCGAGCTGCCTTTGCGTTTGGCGGAGGTGGATCGCGCGGAGCGTCCGGCACGCGTGCGTGAGGCAGTGGAGCGTGTGAGTCTGGCGGCGCGGCTCTCGCATCGTCCCAGTGAGCTTTCGGGCGGGGAACAGCAGCGGGCGGCGCTGGCGCGGGCGTTGGTGAACCGGCCGACGATTCTGCTGGCGGACGAGCCTACGGGAAACCTGGATAGCGTGACGGGCGACGCGATCATGCATCTTTTACAAGAAATAAATCGGAATCTGCAGATGACCATTGTGATGGTGACGCATGACAAAGTGCGCGCAGCGCGTTACGCCCATCGGATTATCACGATGCGCGACGGGAAATTGGTGACCGAGGGAGTCAGCGATGAAATTGCGTGACTTGACGGAACTGGCGGCGCGCAATCTGCGCGAAGCGGTGCTGCGGAATTCGTTGACGACTCTGGGAATCGCGGTGGGGGTGGCGTCGCTGGTGGCGATGCTGTCGTTGGGAGTGGGATTGCAGGAATTGGCCAGCACGCGACTGTCGCGGTCGGGGTTGTTCGATGCGGTGTTTGTGACGACGCAGTCGAATATGCGCGCGTTTGGCGGTCCTCCGCGTCCGCTGGCGGAAAGGGCTTCGACGCAACCGGCGCGAAAGTTGGACGATGACGCGCGGCAGCAGTTGGCGCAGATCAAGAATGTTGTAGAAGTGTACCCGGAAGTGCGGTTTCCGACGGAGGTTCAGTTCGAGGGCAAGCCGTACATGACTACCGTCGCGGGGATTGCGGCGTCGGCGCGTGCCGATGGGGCTTTCGATGAGATGAAGGGAGCGTTCTTCTCCGGGCCGGAAGCGAACGAAGCGATTCTGCAGATCGAATTGGCGCGGGATCTTTCGAAGCAGACGGATTCGCTGATCGGGAAGGATTTGGTTCTGCGTTACGCGGAGAAGCAAGCGTTGCCTCCGGACGACGTGACGCCGGTGCCGAAACATTCTGCCGCGGATGATGCGCCAGCGTCTGGCGGGTTCTCTTTGGTGCCGCGGGAATTGAAATTGCGGATCATCGGCGTGGTGGAAACGGAGCCAGCTACGGGATTCGGTGGATTCGGGCGCGGGCGTTTGCTGATCCCATTGCAGATCGCGCAGAATTTGCGCATCGCGCAGCCCACGGACATGCGCGAAATGTTGCGCGGAAATACGGGAAAGCCGACGTACGAAACTTTGACGGTGCGGGTGAGGTCGCCGAAAGCCGTCGAGGCCGTGGAGGATACGATCAAGCAAATGGGCTTCGGGACGTTTTCGATTCTGGATGCGACAAAAAATATGATGTTGTTTTTTACGGTGTTTGATTCGCTGCTGCTGATTTTTGGAAGTTTGGCGCTGACGGTGGCATCGCTGGGCATCGTGAATACTTTGGTGATGGCGATTCTGGAGCGGCGGCGCGAGATTGGAATTTTGAAAGCGCTGGGGGCGGCGGATCGTGATGTGCGGCGTTTATTTTTCGTGGAAGCGGGCGCGATGGGATTGCTAGGGGGAGTGCTGGGTGTGGCGATGGGATGGCTGATTGGGCGCGCGCTGACGATCGGGACGAACGCGTACTTGAAACGGCAGGAGCTGCCGGCCATCGATATATCGTCGATCCACTGGTGGATGGTGGCGCTGGCAATTGGGGTTTCATTTTTCGTGAGCCTTGCGGCGGGGATGTATCCGGCGTCGCGGGCCGCGCGTTTGAATCCGGTGGAGGCGCTGCGGTATGAGTAAGGCCCGCAGGCGGGCACTGGGCTTGGTGGCTGCGATGATTGCGGGTGCTCTGGCTACGGGTTCGTCGGCGTTCGCGGCACCCGGAAGAGCGGAGTGTCGCTCGGCGCCGAGCAAGATTTTGGGGCATCCCGTTCCGTATTGCGTGATTCTTCCTGCCGACTACGACGCCGATAAGACCAGCGACTATCCTGCGCTGTATTTTCTGCACGGTCTGGGTGGCAATGAGCAAATGCTGCTGAACTCCGGTGGCATGAACATGATTCAGGATTTGCGCGATTCGAAACGGATCGGGGAATTTCTGATTGTTACGCCGGACGGCGGGCGGAGCTTCTACATTAATTCGCGCGACGGCAAAGTGCGCTACGAGGATTTTTTCATCCACGAATTTCTGCCGTACATC
This sequence comes from Acidobacteriota bacterium, assembly GCA_013289695.1. Lineage (GTDB taxonomy): Bacteria > Acidobacteriota > Terriglobia > Acidiferrales > UBA7541 > Palsa-295. The sequence continues at coordinate 263,058 of JABCZK010000001.1, read as the reverse complement.
GAGAGCCACTACCGCGTGCGCGCGGAGAGGAAATCGCGCGGCATCACCGGCGTTTCCATGGGCGGGTATGGCGCGCTGCGGTTTGCATTGCGCTATCCGAGCCTGTTCGTGGCGGTCAGCGCGCACAGCCCTGCATTGATTGATACGCCGCCCAAGATCAACGTGTCCAGTGATCAGGCCGCGGCGGTGGCGGCGGAGCTGGGCAAGGCGTTCGGTTCGACGGTGGACCTGGCGTTCTGGCAGCGCGAAAGTCCGTTTACGATGGTAAGAGCTGAGAAGCGGCCCCCGGGACTGCAGATTTATTTCGATTGCGGCACGGACGATGATTTTGGCTTCAATAAGGGCGCCGCGCAATTCGAGCAGTTGCTGACATCGCGCGGCATTCCCCATGAATTTCACCTGTACCCTGGCGGGCATGATTGGGATTATTTCGCCCAGCATTTGCCGGCGTCGTTCGAATTTCAATCGCATGCTTTTGCGTTTGCGCCACCCGCGAAATAGCACGCGTCCGGTCAAAACGTCGGGAAAACCACCGGTTAGAATGGCGCGCTGTTGTTTGTTTTCAATCATTTGCGTCCGTTCCTAATACTGGGGCACTGCCGATTAGAATTTGCCGGCGTGCCGTTCCGCGAAAAGCAGATCCCTCGCCGCGTCCCGCGCCCGCCGGAGTGCGGGGGAGAGATCCGTCGGCCGGCTTGAGGCAACGGCGCGGTCCTCCCTTCGCAAAATCACTCAGGGCAGGCAGGGTGACGATGCTCGTCGCATCGTCAGCGAAAGCGCGGGAATTGCAAACAACACGACAAAAACCAGCGATTGATTTGGGTCGCTGGTGATTGTTTTCCGTGAGTTGCATCGGTTTTCGATTATGTTTCGCTAGCGATTGAAGGAGGCAGTGACGAGTGATGGGTGCACGACTCGCCTGCTAGCTGATCATTGATGCGGGCGTTGGTGTGGATGGCGAGGTCCTTCGGGAGCGTGGGGTGGGTGGAGGTCTGACGATGGGCCGCTTGCCGCATGTGGCGTCCTCTTGGGGGGCTTATATAGCGCCCCGACTTTCGCTAACACAATGGGGGCGTGCGGCGCTATTCGTAGAAATGCGTACGGTGCTAAGGCAGTAAAAAGTAAATGGTTCGCGGTTCGTATGCGCGTGTTGCCTACGGAAAAAACACGGCATCCCATTCGACCCAAAATTCGCCCTCGGCTGAACGGAGCATGCGTCGCACCTCCCGTGCGGCCCTGCTCCTGGCAGGGCCGCAGGGTAAAACGACGCTCCGAATTCCCTCCGCGAAAATTCCCACCGCCTTCGCGCGGGGCTAACTTATTCCGCGCCTCTCGTTCGATCCAGCCGCCGGAAGGGTCTCAAGGTAAAACGGCGCTGGAGCGGCGAGTCTGATCAGGAAACGAGTCGGCGAGACGCCGGCACTACAAGGTCAAAGTCGCGCCGCTAAAGCTGGCTGCTACAAAGTCAAACGCAGCGCCAATGGCCAGGGTGCTGGCGCTACCGTGCGATCCCGCACGGCGGGATCTGATGGTGAATCGTTTTGTGGAACGATTCACAAAAATCGGGCTGTGGAGCACGGAGCCAACCGAGCCAGAAAGCACCGATCGGTTTGCGGGCCTGTCCGCTCGCGGAATGCCTTTGTCCCACAAGCGCACAGCACAGCGACAGCTGTGGCAAGAACGGGAGCGCAATTCCCCTGATATTCCAGAACTTAGGTGAATGTGACCTTGGCCGCGAACCTGCAATGCACTGTACCGTGTGACGGTATAGTTGTCTTAAGCGCGATAGAGTCCGATGTGCGACGGAGTATTACGACCCACACGGAGGCTGGAATTTGATGACCAGGAACAAAGATGTTGAATCGTTTCTGCCGATGACACCGGCGATGTTTCACGTGTTGATCGCGCTGGCGGACGGCGAAAAGCATGGCTACGCGATCCTGAAAGAAGTAGCGCGCCGCACAGAGGATAAAGTGCGGCTGAGCGCAGGAACTTTGTACGGAAACCTGGCGCGGCTGGAAAGTGCCGGCTTGATTGTGGAATCGGACGAGCGACCAGCGATTGGACTGGATGACGAGCGTCGCCGCTATTACCGCCTGACGGACTTCGGCAGGGAAGTGGCGATTGCCGAAGCGGAACGAATGGACGCGGCGCTTTCGCAAGCGCGCGCGAAGAAGTTATTTCGCAAGCCGAGACTGGCATAGCACCACCGAGCACGAAGGGAGAAAGCATGGCCCGTACGACATCCACATCGGACATCTCACTCTCGCAGAAAGTGTTTCGCGGATTGCTGAGTGTATTGCCCTCTGATTTTCGGGCGAACTTCGGCCACGAAATGGAAGGCGTGTTCGCGCAGCAGAAACGCGAAATCGAAGAACGCGGCGCGCCGCTCGATTTCCTGAGGCTGTGGTGGGAGACGTTCATGGGGATTTTCCACACAGCTCCGCGCGAGCATTGGGACATATTGAAGCAGGATTGCGCCTATGCGCTCCGGGCGATGCGGAAAAATGTGGGTTTCACGGCGATCGCGGTGCTGACGCTGGCCCTAGGCATTGGCGCGAACACCGCGATTTTCAGTGTGGTGCACGCGGTTTTGCTGCGCCCGCTGCCCTATTCAGACGGGCAGCAACTGGTATTCCTGCGTCAGCAGGCCCAGCGGGAAGGCATCGACGACATCGGGTTCTCGGTCCACGAGATTCAGGACTATCGCGAACAGAACCGAACGCTGTCTGGCCTGGTGGAATATCACAATATGTCGTTCATTCTGTTTGGCCATGGCGATCCGGATCGCGTTCGCGCGGCGGTGGTCTCCGCGAATTACTTCGATCTTTTTGGCGTCAAGCCGCTGCTTGGGCGCACGTTTTTGCCGGATGACGACACGCTCGGCGCTCCTCCCGTGCTCATCCTGAGCTATGACTACTGGAAGACCAACTTCGGCAGCGATCCTGACATCGTCGGCAAGACGTTTGAGTTGAATGACAAAATCCACACAGTGGTCGGTGTGCTGCCTCCGGTGCCACAGTATCCGGTGGAGAGCGACGTGTTCATGCCTACTTCCGCATGTCCGTTTCGTTCCGCGAAAACGTTCATCGCAAATCGCGACTCGCGGATGATGGAAGCGTTCGCGCGGGTGAAGCCAGGGGTTTCGATCGCGCAAGCGCGCGCAGACTTGGCAACGATATCGGATCGGTTAGGGTCCGAATATCCTAAATCGTATCCGGAGCAGATGGGCTATGCGGCGGTAACGTCGCCCTTGCGCGAAGCGCTGACGCATGACGCGCGTCCGACTCTATTGATGCTTCTGGCTGCGGCAGCATTTGTGCTGCTGATCGCCTGCGCCAACGTCGCGAATTTGACGCTGGCGCGGACGTCGCGCCGCGAACGCGAATTGGCCGTGCGTACCGCATTGGGCGCGGGCCGCGGCCGCTTGCTGCGCCAGTTGCTCACCGAAAGCCTGATTCTGGCTTTGATGGGAGGATTGCTGGCGCTGGTCTTCGCCTCGAACAGCTTGCAATTGCTGGCAGATTTCGCCGCTCGCCTGACGCCGCGGGCGCACGAGATTCGAATGGATACAGGCGCGCTGGTGTTCACGCTGGTTGCGGCGCTGGGAACAAGCGTGCTTTTCGGCACGCTCGCGGCGCTTTTCTCGCGCGCGAACCTGACGTCAGGATTGAAGGAGGGAAGCTGCGGTGCCGGGAGCGGGCGGCGAAAAAATCGCGCGCGTGGCGCTCTGATCCTTTCGCAAATTGCATTTTCGTTCATCTTGCTGATCGGCGCGGGACTGATGCTGCGCAGTCTGCAGAAGCTGCTCACTGTTGATGCGGGATTTTCCGCGCAACACGTCCTGGCCATGCGCACGACCTTCAGCTTCAGCAAATACGCATCGGGCGATCAACTAACCGTGGTGGGCGAGAAAGTCCTGCACCGGGTAGAAGCCGTGCCCGGTGTGTTGTCCGCTTCGCTCTCGTCTGTCTATCCGCTGCAAAAGGAAGCAATCGTCGCGGGATCTAACGCATTTTCTGGCCCATTCCGCATCGAGGGACGCGAGCTCAGTCCCGGCGAAGCTCCGCCCGTCACGAGCGAAATCGTGGTCTCGCCAGGCTACTTCCAGACACTGGGCATCCCGCTGCGTGCAGGCCGACTGCTCAGCGATGCCGACGATGGCAAACATCAGATCGTGGTGCTGATCAATGAAGCGGCCAAGCGCCAGTTCTGGCCGCACGAGGACCCGGTTGGCAAGCGCGTCAAGGGCGAGAACGATGCGAAATGGGCGACCATCGTCGGCGTTGTGGGAGATGTGCGCGATTTCGGTCTCGAGCGTCCCGCGCCTCCGGAATTCTACGTGCCGCAGGGAGAAGCAGCGAGCCCCAACGCCCTACTGGTGAGGACTGCTGTGGACGCCTCGAGCGTCGCCCTTGCTGTCGCGAGCGCAGTGCATGAAGTTGATTCACAAGCGGCCGTTACATATACCCTGACCTTGGAACAGGCGCGCTCGGACTCGACGGCTGCACCGCGCGTAATTGCCAGTCTGCTGGGAATATTTGGGGCGCTGGCGCTACTGATTGCGGCCGCCGGTATCGGCGGGATCATGGCGCTCACCGTGAGCCAGCGCTTCAAGGAAATCGGCGTGCGCATCGCTTTGGGCGCTCAGCCGTCTGCGATCTTGCGCATGATCCTGGGCCAGAGCCTGATCCTGACGGTGCTTGGTGTGGCCATCGGAGCAATCGGGGCTTTGGCCATGACGGGTTTGTTCAAGTCGCTGCTCTTCCAAGTGCCGCCGACCGATCCGGTTACGTTTATCGTCGTCGCGCTGGTGCTGCTCGCGTCCGCGCTGCTAGCCAGTTTTCTGCCGGCGCGCCGGGCGGCATCCATTAATCCGATCGTCGCGCTGCGAAATGAATAATTTAAACGCTGTCTTGACACACACCAAGGGAGGAAATTGAAATGAAGAAAGGGATTTTTAGTCGCAGGGAATTACTACTGGCATCGAGCGCGTTTGGTTTGGCGGCGACTGTTCCGCTACCGCTTGCGGCGGCGCGACTGGCTGGCGCAGAACAGCCCTCCAGTGGAGACAATTCTGTGAAGCCAGCGGTGGCCCTAAGCCCGCTGAAACCACCGGCGAGCGGTCCGATAAACGTGGCGTTTGTAATTTCCAAGGGGGCGGTGGTCATTGATTTCGCCGGGCCTTGGGAGGTTTTTGAAAACGCGACGATTCCGGGCCGGGATATGATGGATAGCGCATTCGAGGTTTACACCGTGGCGGAAACATTGGGGCCGATCACGGCCAGCGGCGGCATGAAGATCGTGCCCAACTACACTTTCCAGAATGCGCCACAGCCCAAAGTGATCGTCATTCCCGCGCAAGACGATTCCACCGCGGCAATGCTGAACTGGATCCGCAAAGCAACGGAGAAGACGGACGTAACCATGTCGGTTTGCACTGGTGCGTTCGTACTGGCAGCCACCGGACTGCTGAATGGCAAAGCGGCCACCACGCACCATGGTGCTTATTCCGATTTGCAGACGAAATATCCCGACATTCAGGTGAAGCGGGGCGCGCGGTTCATAGAGGAAGGCAATCTTGCTACTGCCGGCGGGCTGACGTCCGGCATGGACCTCGCACTGCGCGTGATCGGGCGGTATTTCGGCGCGGAAGCGATCGAGCGCACTGCTTTTCAGCTGGAATACCAGGGCCAGGGCTGGATGGACGCGAAGTCCAACTCGATTTTCGCAGTGAAGCCGGCCGGCGACATTTGCCCGGTGTGCTGGATGCAAGTGAATCGCGGGACCGCGCCTTCGGAGGTTTACAAGGGGAAGACCTACTACTTCTGCATGGATGAACATAAGGTGGCTTTCGATGCCGGGCCCGATAAGTTCATCGAGGCGCTTGCGAAGGCGTAGTTGGATTGGAGTGGCGGCGAAGGGCGCGTTACCGATGGGGCGTTGATGTGCGCCGCTACAACTTCAAAGGCAACGGCTGCCCAGCTCCGCTTTGCGCGGTCGGCCGCGGCCCTTCGATCCCGCACCGCGGGATCTCCGGGTGAATTGCGCTGCAGCGCAATTCACAAGCAGCGCCCCTACCGCGGTGAGAAAGACCGGTTGAGAACATTTCAAAGGCTTGGTTCGCGCGATGTGGGTAGCAATTCTGCCACTAGAGTTTCGATCGGGGAATCATCTGCGGTGGCGGCGAAATATTTTTGCCAGTTTACGTCCGGGAAGCCCATGCGGGTGGCTTGGGCTGGGAGTTGCTCGCGGAGTTCTGTTCCGTGGCGCCCTGGCAGTAGCGTGAGCGCTTCGAAGACGACGCGATGTTCAGGATCTTGCCAGCGGCGGGCGCGGAGCTCCGCAAGGATTGCTGCGCGTCCGGACGCATGGTCTGCGCCAGGGGGACCCAGCGCGGCTGGTCCGCTGCAAAGTGCGCGGAGGACTCTGGATTCGAGATCGAGCACGAGCTGCGAATTGGTTTCCGATGACATTTCTGCGCGGGGTGAAGGCCAGCGGTCTGATTGTAGTCAGGTGGCGCGGCAAATCCAGAGGGAAACGCGAGAGGGATCTGCTTTTCGCGTGAACGGCAGGGAAAAGCAGATCCTTCCGGCAAAAGGCGCCTGCGGGATGACAATTTGAGCGTTTCTCGGCAAATTGTGGAAGCACTAGACGTGCAAGAGGTCTCAAGACAACTGCTAGGGAGCGAGGCAGGGTGAACGAGAGGACTGCGAGAGAGAACTGCGAGGGAGCGCCGAGCGGAGCTCCCTGAATCTGAAACCACGTTATGCGGCGCTGGAGACGACGGGCCGCACGAAGTCAATGCGGTCAATGGCTACGGCGACTCCGAAGACGGGCGTGACTTCACCGGAAAGCTGCGTGCTGCGCAGAGTTTTGGCGCTGGCACGGACCAAGACGGACGTGCCACGCTCGCGCTCCGCAGGAAGCGAAAAAGTGAGTTCTAGACCGGCGCCGGATTCGATGGGAACATCTGAGTGGAAGAAAATCCCCGTGCGCGAGACGTCTCGCAATTGCCCAGTGTGAAACTCCAGCGGGCGGTGTTTGGACATACACACTTGCACGGGCAGGTAAACCTCGTAGCGTCTCGCCTTTCTGCGTTCTCCCATAACACCCCCCAGAGCTTAGATGCACGACGGCGGCCATGAGGACAAGCTGGTGCTGCGTTGAAGACAAAGAGCTTACATTTTTATGGCAGTTTCCGTTGCGGCAACCACAATGCAAATTATTCCCGGTATAGGAAATACCGACATGCTTTGGTCAAGTTTGCGGACCTGTTTGGGGTTGGCCGTGGGACGCCCATTTCGCAGGTTTTGGACGGAAAATTTACTCGGTTCGGGAGGATGGCCGGATTTCGGAATTGTGGCGGAAAACGCCAATCAGGAGATTGGCGTTCCCAGGAGTCGCGCTCTGGGCCGATTTATAGCAACGGATCGAGGAGGACGGAGGTGCCTTCGGCCTCGGTCAAAATGCCTTTACCGATCATCAACTGGATGAGGCGCACCAGGGAGGTCCGTTCCGGACCGCGATGGCTGCCGGGAGGCATTGCCGTGCGCACGATTTCCGGGATGATCTGGCAGTCGCCAGTAATGTTGGCGAGCCACTCGCCCAGCGCCATGCGCTGAGTTTCGTCGTGGTCTTCAAATGATATGCCCATCCCCAAGCCCATCTGGGAGTACACGACGGTGCCGCCGGTCTGGAAGGTGGTCTTGGCTCTCTGCAGGGTGACGCGAACCTTGGTGCCTACCGAAAGGGGACAGACGGTATCCACGAAGCAGCCGCCGGGGCCGAGGTCCGTGGTGCGCGTGGAAAAACGCGCGCCGGATCTCAATTCGACGACTTCTGCGGCGGCGGTGAACGTGTGCCGGGCGTTGCCGCGGCGTTCTGTTTCGAGCACGTCCACAGCATGGCCGCTGGCGCCCGAGAGTTTGCAATTCGAAGCGTTGTGCATCATTTCATCCTTTTGGCAGCCCCCGACTTCCTGCTGCAGGAATGGGCAAAGTCGTTACAGCAGGAATCGCACCGCGATTCCCGTGGTTCCGTCCGGCCGCTCTGCCATGCGAACGATGGAGCCGAGGAATTTTTTGTGGGCCGAGATCTTTTTGCCGAACGGGAAAGTGACCAGCAAGCGCATCCCCGCGAAATAGTGCGGCATGCACGTGGCGAAATAGAGTCCATCGCGTGTAAAATCCACGACTTCGCCGACGTCGGCGATGTCCATGAAGCGGGCGTCGAACGGCCGGACCTCGACGGGCAGGGACACTTTCAAACGTTCGCGTCTTCGCGCATCCGGCGCTGCCTTGCGCTTGGCTGGAACGTAGACTCTCGGATGCGGAGCATGAACTGCCGTGGCCATGAACAACCTCCGGGATGCGATTAGCGCGTGGCGTTGCTCCAGTGAATGTAGGGGCCGAGTGAAAATTGGCCAATAGGCCGGCAGTACTACCGGGTACTTACGGATGGGTGGAGGGGCCTCCAACTCCGGGGTGCGCGGGCGGCTAAAGCCTGTGTTTACAGCAGCATATCCCACGTTGGGGCAGGTCGTAGTTTTACCATATTTTCGGAGCGCGGAATTTCTGCTCCACTGCAGCGGTGAGCTTACAAAATTCGCCAAAAAGCGTGGCATCCGGCGAAGGCGCCAGGGAAGTCGGCGTTCGCTTTCGCATCGAGATGCGTCATCTTTCTTCGCGAAACCATGCCCTGGTGCCGTCCCGTCATTTCGCGAGAGGAAGGCCTTCGCAGGCGTCGAGGGCGGTGGGGTACATGGGGATGACGCGGTGGACTTGGGTCATCGTCAGCACGCCCTGAACCATGGGGCTGCAAGCGGCGAGGCGGAGAGTGCCGCCAGATTTGGCGAGGCGGGAGAAGGACTTCACGATTTGGCCGATCACTGCGCTGTCAATGTGATCGACGGCGGCCATGTCCAGGATGATATGATTTTCCTGGTTCTTGATGTGGTCCTCCACTTCCTGGTCAATGCGTTTACAATCGGGGCCCATTTGCACGCGGCCGCTCAATTCCAGAACCCAGATGCCGGGCTTGATTTGTTTCTTCTGCAAAAACATATGAGCTAGCTCCTGGCCGGTGCGCGGCGCGAATTATTCTTCACACGGGAATTGGCGAATCAGGCGCATGCAATCGGCCAGCGCTTTCAAGACCGAATCGCCCCATCCCGATGGCACGAAACCGGCAGTGGCCTGGTTCACGGGTCTATCGGCCTGCGCGAAGAAGCGAAGATGTTGGCCCTTGGGAGCGACGGCATATTCCTTCACCGTAATTGCGAAGGGAATGTCACGGCCGTCTTGATGCTTGGTCATGGAAAAATGATGGTGCTGCGCTAATTCTTCGCTGCGGTCTGCCTGCGCATACTGCCAATCTTCCACGGTGCTCCTCCCAGGAGTGGTGGGGCCAATCAAGAAGTGGCCTGAACGCGGGAATCTTAGGCTGGCGCGAGCAGCAAGTCAATCGCGGGTGGGAGGGCGGGTGGGAGGGGATTTCCTGCATTGTGCTGCTGGCGCGGGGGAATAGCGCTTGGCGTATGTGTGCGAAGCCAAAATTCATTCCCTCAGCAGCTAAAGCCGCTCCGACGTCGCGCGGATTGTGGCACGGCTAAAGCCGTGCCCTGACGAAAATCGCGAGTTTGCAAATAGCGAATGCGAAACTTCTGCGGCTAAAGCCGCCCGATTCTGCGCGCGCCACTGTCGTGGCCTTCCGAACCTGCCGCGGGAAGGCTCTCAGGATGAACTAAAGCCACGATCCACAAAGATGTTCGAGTGTTCGACCAGATGCGCTAGGCCGAGAAATTATCGTGTGATAGAAACTGGGGTGACGATGAAGAGCAGGGGATTGCAAATTCGGAGATTGAAGCGCGACGAGCTGCCGATACAGACGGTGAAGTTGGCGCGATTTTTGATTGGCAAGACGCTGGTGCACGATTTGCCGCGCGGGCGCCTGGCGGGGCGGATCGTCGAAACGGAAGCGTACGTGACCGGCGACGCGGCGTCGCACACTTTTCGCGGATTGACGGCGCGGAATCGGCCGTTGTTTCTGGAGCGCGGGCATGCGTATGTGTATTTCTGTTACGGCAATCATTTCATGCTGAATGTTTCCGGGCAGCGGGAGGGGATTGGAGAAGGAGTTTTGCTGCGCGCGATTGAGCCGATTGAAGGCATAGCGCGAATGGAGCGGAACCGCGTGACCGTCCGCTTGCTGGATCTGGCGCGGGGACCGGGACGGTTGGCGGAGGCGTTTGAGGTGGATCGGCGGTTGGACGGAGTGGATTTGGTTGGCGGTGGCGTGTTGTGGCTCGGGGCTGGAGTCCGGCCGGCAGGGCGAATCGGCGTCAGCGTGCGGATTGGGATCAATAAGGAGGCGCACCGGTTGCTGCGGTTTTATGAGCGGGGGAGTGAGTTTGTTAGTGGGTCGAGGTCGTTGCGGAAGTGAAAAAGGCACCACAGATGAAGACACATGAAAGCTATGCGATGGGAGCCCGCGGCAACAGCTCGCGAGGCAAGCCTCGCGCGGCTCGACCTGACCGAGCCTTGAGCTGTCGCGAAGGCGGCGGCAAGCCGCTGCACTCCAAAATGTGCTAGGCGTTGATACTTGGTGCGAGTGCGCGAGTTCAAATTGCGGGCGGCACGAAGTTAAGCGCGCTACAACAGATGAAGGCGATGCAGGACAGCTCATAGCTAACAGTCAACGGCTGAAAGTTAAGAGTTCAAACGCTGACGTTCATCATGCATCGGACTGCCGGCATTGCTCTGCGGCGTTCAGGCAGGGAACAGGGAATTATGAATCGACGCTGGAGGATGGGAATCCTGCTATTCTGCAGGTGGCGCGGAGGTTGAGCTGGCGGTAATCGGCTGGCCATTTGAGCGCATCTAATCAGCATGCCTCGACGAGCGAAATCTAATTTGGTTTCTAATGTTTTCCAGGCGTCCATTCGGGCGGGGTTTCGCCGCGCTTACAATGGCGTGCAGGTGGACCCGCAAAAATATCTGCAGCAATTCCGCAGGGCGCACCGGTTGCCGATTCATACCTGGTCGGACATGTTCAGCATCGAAGAAAAAGTGGTGAATCATCACGCGGCGCGGGTGGTGAAGTCCGCGATGCGCGCGGCGGCGTTCGAAGGGGCGGGACTGGGCCTGGGCGGGATGTTGACGATTTTGCCGGACGCGGGAATCCTTTCGGCCATTACCATTCGCATGTTGCAGAAGCTCAGCCTGATTTACGGCTTCGAATATAAGACCGACGAAGAAGTGACCGAGCTGTGGGTGGCCGCGGCCAGCGCAGCCGGATTGGATCTGGGGCGCGAATTCGTCGAGAAGCAGGCGATGGAGAAGATCGTGCCGCGCATTATTGACCGTATCGCGGTGCGCGTGGGCGCGGAAGTGGCCGAGAAATGGTCGGGCAGACTGATCCCGCTGCTCAGTTCCGGCATCGGCGGAATGCTGAATTACTATTTTGTGCGTTCCTGGGGACGGCGCGCGCAAAAGCATTTCCTGGCGCGGCACCGCGAGGTTCGGGCGCACGGTTTGCCCGCATCGACGATCTTGAATCTTCCCTCGCAACCCCGTCTGCGCACGGCCAATTGATCGGGTGCAAGGATCGTTGCAGCGAAGGTTTCCGCGCGCGCTCCGGCCTTGCCCGATTTCCATCTCCGTGACATCCTTTGGCACCTGGCCCGCCGTCGCCTGGAGGAAACAGCATGCCCGTTTGCGAAGGTTGCGGCACGCGCACGGACGAAGCGCACATACAGAGCCGCGCCGAGCGTATCGAGCTTGCCGCACGCTATCGTCCCACACAAATCAGAGTTTTGTTTCTGGATGCGGCGCCGCCGGTGGCCGCGGGAGATTTCTTTTACCGCGCGGCCGCGGATCGCTCCGCACGGTCGCTTGCTTCGCGCATGTATTTCGACGAGTTGCTGAAGGCCGCCGGTGCGCCCGCGCATACGGCGGCTCAGGAAGAGGCGGCGTTGACCGACTTGAGGCGGAAGGGTTTTTTTCTTAGCTATGGTGTGGAGTGTCCGTTCGAGTCGGAAGGTGAACTGCACGCGGCTTTACGGCGTCTGGCGCCCACGGCGATGAAGCGCGTGCAATATTCCCTGCAGCCGAATTATATTGTGCCGCTTGGATCGGCTACGAAAGAATTGATTCGGCTCTTCGGATTGATCGGCTGGGGCGACCGCTTGATTCTGGATAAGAGTGGGCCGTTCGTGGATCCTTACCTCGGCGACCAGAAGAAGCAGGCTACGTTTGGCACCGCGTTTGGCGAGCGCATCAGCAAGGTGCTGGCGGCCTTGCCCTAAGGCGGCGAGCGTTGTCGCCCGCCGTTCACGGTAGATTTACTGCGAGTCCACTCGCAGCAGCATTCCGCTACCGGCGCGAATGTTTAGGTCACGGTTGCTTGTAGAAAGAACGATCTGGCCTGCTGGGTTGGTGCGTCCGGCATGACTGATCGAGAGGCCCTTGTAGCCATAAACACCGCAGGCATCGGACGAAAAGAGCCAGAGAGATTGCGGCTGATTGTTCCCCTCGACAGCTCCTCTGCAAGGCGCGCCTGGCGCGGAACTGACGGTCACCAGCACGCCGCCATAGACCGGCTTGCCCACGACCGTTTCACCGCGCGCGACTGGGCCGCCGCCACGGTACACGACCTCGTCACCGCCGATTTGCACGGTGGTGTAGGCCGTGGAGGGCGTGCCGCGATCGCCGCCGTAAAGGGGTAGTTGCGCGTCGTCAATTTCGAGCAGCGAGGCCAGAGCGCGAAGATTTGTAGTAATGGGTATGGCGGAATGGCCAAGCTGGATGGAATCGAACTGAAATGAGATTTGCGCGTTGCCGCCATTTGCGGCCGGGGTAACGCTGAGAACGCGGCCGATCACACGAGTTCCGCTGTGAATCGAGGATCCGTTTTGCAGCGGCACGTCCTGCATGATGCGGCCCGAGATCACGTCTCCGGGCTTCGATTTTCGCGATGAGAGGGAATGGTTCAAGCAAATCGGTAATATGGTGCCGGGCGCGACGACAGTTTGCGAGAATAAGGCGCCTGCACCGCTGGTGCTGAAACAAGCGAAGGCGACAAGCAACAGGCCAAAAACTTTGGTGCTGGTTTTGTTAGGCATAAAAAGCACCTCCGGAGCACTTTTATTGCAAAATGCGCCGCCCGGTACCGGCATAACGACGAACGCGTGGCCGGCGGCCTGAGTATATTTTAGTCCTTGCGCCGTGCAAGCGCTACACAACGAATTACTTGCCAGGCGCGCTGTTGCATGAATGCTTGCAAAGGGTTAGCGTGAATGCTACGGGGCACATAATGAAAGCGCCGTCCACTGGACGAGTGATTGGAGTCGCAGAGGGTGTTTGCGTCTCTTTATGGGCGCTTTTCTGGCTTTTGTCGGTTCCCGCTGGAACATTCGATGTAGGCGATCGCTTGGGCTTCATGTGCGCTGTCGCCTGCGCTGACGCCGCGCTCGGCTTCCTTTGGGCTCTGGGTTTTGCCTACATCGTCCGCACGCAGAACTGGTCCTATCGTGCTTGCCGCTTAGCTGGCATCTGTTTGTTAGTTCCAGGAAGCTTGCTGTTCCTAAATCACGGTCGGGCCTTGTTGATTGCGAATTTCCTCCTGTTGCAGATCTCTGTGACTAGTTACCTATGCCGGAGAATTGCTTTCCCTGAGATGTCAGACGAAGAAGCCGCAGCGCCCGAACCGCCTCCGACGATGTTCCCCAAATAAGCCCTTCCGCGATTCGTTCGACCCGCGAGTCTTGGTCACTTCTGGTCGGGCAAAACAAAGGCGAAGAAATTCCGCGGATTTCGCTCGGGCTTCTTCTTAGTGACAATTTCGCTGCGTGGGGATCGGGAAAGGCGTAACATGCGCCAGAAAGTGAGCCAAGCCGGCCGTCCCAACTAATCCGGCTGACCCATTCCACGATACCTAAGACCACGGAGAGTAAGTCTCACTCACGTCCCGGTGCAGACTGTCTCGCCGCCCACGTTTGACCTCAAGGAGGAGTAAGACAGTGAAGACAAGAAAGAGATTTGACCTTTCTCTCAGCCGCACGTGGGAGCAAATCTCGATGGCGTTAATGGCCTTCGTCGTTCTGGTTGGCGCAGGTTTTTATTCGCCGGCCAGAACACTGGCTTCTGACCACCGAGATTCTCCAACGGCAGATGCGAACGGGGAAGGAGATATCACCGATATCTTCGCGTTTCTTGATCCGAATGACGCTTCGCAGCTTGTTTTGATCATGGACGTCAATCCCTTCGCAGTTCCCGCCGAGACACCCACCTACCATTATTCGCCGGATTTTCTGTACCAATTCAAGATTGCTCACGACCAGCAGGCCGTGGAAGACTTGGTGATTCAAGCGGTCTTTGAAAACGTTCCCACGACCACGTGCGCTTCGGGCCAGATGGTCAAGGTCTACGGGCCCGCCCGACCGCAAGTCACCGGCACCAGGAATATCGTGCTGGAACACCAGCCGTCCGTGAAGGGTTGCACGGGACAGACACTGCAGCAAGGCAACATTCAAGTGTTCACTGGTTTGCGTGACGATCCATTCGTCACCGACGTCGGCCAACTCAATCGGATTCTCGCGAACAACCAGGACGTGTTCCGCAACTATCCTGGTTTCGCGCTCGGGGCGCTGCGTGGCAGGCCGATTCACACCAATCTCACGAGCGGGGTTGACGGCTTCGGCGGCTTCAACGTGACCTCGATAGCAATTGAACTTCCCAAAAGTGACGTCGCGGGCTCCGGTTTTCTCGGTGTGAAGGGGCTCGTCGGCATTTGGGGAACGACCAGCATGAAGGGGAAAGCAGCTGATCCCGAGCACGAGTTCGGTCTGGATGGCACTTACATGCAGTTCCAGCGTGTCGGACAGCAACTCTTCAAGACTGTCTTCGTGCCCTCCATCATGCGCGACGCATTTAATGCCACGCGACCTGAAGACGACACGCAGAACTTCTCCTCATTGGTTCCGGATGCTTTGACGATCACGGACAACGACGGGACAGGGAACACCATTGCCGGCCGTGCCGGGCTGCTCACGGCATTGGGGTTCACGGACGCAAGTGGTACGAATCCCGGCGTTGGCCATGGTGCACCTCTGCTGCTGCCTGCAAGCTTCAACAACACGAACAAAAACCTACTCAGGGTTGCGCTGTTACCGGATGTTCTGCGGCTCAATCTTGACCAGCTTCCGACCGGAATTCTCCCTGGTGCGGCGGCAGTCGGGGGTAATGCCGATCCGCAACTCGGTCTGGGAGCTTTCGGCCTCCAGAACGGGAGACGGCCTGCCGATACCGTCACCGACATCCTGCTGCAATTTGCGCGGCAGCTTGCCGACGTCAATTTCCCGTCGAGTCTCGGCGTGCCCGGCAGCGGACCACCGCGCCCCGGTGCTTTGAACTTTGCAACGGACCGGCGCGTCTTGGCGGTGCTGCAAGGAACTGACTGGATCAAACCGGATGCGCAGGTGGGAAATGTCTCGGGCAACGTGGCTCCCTACGGTGGAAACGATCAGCCGCTACTGGCGCAGTTTCCATTTCTTGCCGCACCGCACCCGCTCCCGGGCGAGACCGGCACGGTGGGTTTCCCGCCACAGCAATAGCTCGATCGGGGCAAGCAAGGCCTGCGGCGTGGGCCGCAGGCCTGCTGCTCCAAATCTCGAACGCCTGGTGCGAGATGTCAGTGAGAAGCAGGATGACGAACAAGATGATGCGCCGGATTATCTCGGTAAGCGCAGCCGCGATATTTCTTTTGTCTGTGGCGCCGGCGAGAGCGTGGGGACAACAGCACGAGACGGACAACGCGATCCGCTTCTTCCAGTGGAAGGTCGCGCAGGATCCGGATGACTTTTTCAATTACGATCGTCTGGGTGTTGCATACATCCAGAAGGCACGCGAGACGGGCGACGTGACCTACTACAACCTCGCGGCTAAAGCACTTGAGAAATCTCTCGATTTAGAGTCTGCTCACGCCGAAGGCGCACCTGCGATGAAACATCTCGCGACCGTCTATTATGCGGAACACCGCTTCGCTGAATCGCTGACGCTGGCTCAGAAAGCCATAGACCTGAATCCCTGCGACATTACTCCGTACGCCCTTATCGGCGACGCCCGTAGCGAGATGGGAGAATACGAGAAGGCTTGGGCAGCGTACCGGAAACTGCAAGATCCTGAGGACGCGCAGTCGGCAATTAGCGGTGTGCAATATCTGGAGCAAAGCCGCGAGTCTGTCCAGAGCTTCCTCACAGGTGACACAAAGGCGGCAATTGACTATATGCGGCGCGCCGTGGCCATAGCCGTCGATTCGCGCATGGCCAAGGAGAGCATCGCCTGGAGCCAGTTCACACTCGGGGAAAATTACTTTCAATTGGGAGACCTGGCGAACGCGAAAGCTGCTTACAATGATGCCCTGAAGAGCTACCCCGATTACCATCGCGCGCTCGCGGGACTGGCCAGGGTGTCCTCCGCTGCAGGCCATCTAGACGACGCGATTGTTCTGTACAAAAAAGCGATCAGTGTGATTCCGCTGCCTGCTTATGCCGCTGCCCTCGGTGACGTTTATGCAAAGAGCGGAAACGGCGGCGAAGCGAAAAAGCAGTTCGACCTGGTCGAGTACATCGGCCGGCTTAATGCCTTCAATCAGACCGTCTATAACCGCGAATTATCCGTCTTCTACGCCGACCACGATATCCAACTGCAAAAGGCCCTCGAACTGGCGCGCAAAGAGTTCGAGGTTCGGCATGACATCTACACCTGGGACGCTTTGGCGTGGGCGCTTTACAAGAATTCGCAGACGGAGCAGGCCGCGGTGGCCATGAAGGAAGCACTCCACCTCGAAACGAACGACGCGCTCGTCCTGTTTCACGCGGGCATGATATACGAGCACCTCGGCGACGCCGAAAAGGCCAAGGACTATCTGCAACGAGCGGTCGCGCTGAATCCGCAATTCCATTTGTTCTACGCGGATCTCGCCAGAACCACTCTGCAAGGGCTTTCGAATGGCTCTCTGGCCGTGGCGGGCCAAAGGACGACAGATGCGCGACCATAAAATAGCGCGCGCCCTCTTCTTAATGTTCCTGCTGTTCTGCTGGCTGGCGCATCCACAAGCGAGCGACGCGCATCCCATGGGCAATTTCAGTATCAGCCACTACACGGCGATCCGCGTCGAATCCGGGTTCATCGAGGTTCTCTACCTCATCGATATGGCCGAGATTCCCACCTACCAGGAGATGCAGGATGCTGCCATCGTCCCCCGGGAAGGTGATTCACGCCTTGTTGAATATCTTGCGAAGAAAGCCGAGCTGCTCGCGGGCGGTCTCTCGCTTCAGCTAAACGGCCAACCGCTGCGACTGCAGCCGGTGTCGCAAAACGTTATTTTCCCCGCCGGCGCGGGCGGATTGCCGACGATGAAACTCGGATTTGTTTATCGGGCCACGATAGGGCCGCTGTCTCCTCAGTCCCCCTACACAGTGAATTATCGTGACAACAACTTTGCGGGGCGTGCCGGCTGGAAAGAGATAGTGGTGACGGCGGAACCGGGCCTGGAAATAACTGCCAGTTCAGCGCCGGCAGCCGACCGTAGTGCGCAACTCTCGAATTACCCAACCGACCTCTTGAGCAGCCCGCCTCAGGCTCTCGAGGCTAGCTTCAGCTTTTTCGGGGCGTTCCCGACTACGGGCGACACGACGCCAGCGGCCCCGGCCCCTCGAATGCAAGTGGCGCCCGCCATTCCCGTGCATGGGAACACGCTCGGCGGGCACCTCAAGTCACCGCGAGATCTACGCGCGCATGTTCCATCCGCCGGACACCCCGAAAGCAGCGCAGCCCTGGCAGCCTCTGCCGTAAATTCGCCGAGCATTGCCGGCGTTGCCTCTGGTTCCATATCGCTGCACGCGAACCAGCAGCCGACGCCGCGGAACAAGTTCACTGAACTTGTGTCTGCCAGAGAGCTGAGCTTCTGGTTTCTATTGACCGCAGCCTTGATTGCGGCGGGCCTGGGAGCATTGCACGGCCTCGAGCCGGGTCATGGAAAAACGATCGTGGCGGCCTACCTTGTAGGCTCGAAAGGGACGGCACGGCACGCGGTGTTCCTTGGATTAATCGTTACCGCGGCGCATACAGCGGGCGTGTATCTCCTCGGCGCCATCACGCTGTACGCCTCACGATACGTCGTTCCCGAACAACTTTATCCTTGGCTCGGAGTGATTTCTGGAATCATTATCGCGGTGCTGGCCACTTATTTGATGTTTCGCGCATGGACCGGTGAAGATGGCGATCACAGCCACGAAATCGGCGCAGCCCATAGCCATTGGTTCACATCCTTCGGCAGAGGTCGCGCAACGGAGAAGACGGATTCCCAGAGCTTGTTGGAAAGCGGAGCGATATCCGGGCAGGCGCCAAACAGAGTATCTCTCACCCAGCTCCTGACGCTGGGAATCACTGGTGGAATTGTGCCGTGTCCCGCGGCGCTTGTTGTACTGCTCAGCGCCTTTTCGCTGCATCGCATCGGCTTTGGCCTGTTTCTGATCGTGGCCTTCAGCCTCGGATTGGCGGCCGTGCTCATCGCCATCGGCTTGATGATGGTTTACGCGCGACAGTCCATTGCGCGGTGGAAGAGCGAGGGATCCAAAGTGAAGCGTTGGCTCCCGCTGGCATCCGCGGGATTCATGCTGATTCTGGGCCTGGGCATCGCCGGTCGGGCGCTATTCAGCACCGGAATCGGTGCTGGCTTCCTTGCTCAGGCAAAGCTGCCGTCGTTTGTGGGAATAGTGCTTCTCGGATTATTCCTTGGCATGCGCCACTCGACCGATCCAGACCATGTCGTCGCCGTCTCCACGATCACCAGCCGGGAGCGTTCGGTCGGCCAGGGAGCTTTGATTGGTGTGCTATGGGGCGTCGGCCACACGCTCACGATTTTTCTCGTCGGCTCGGCGATCATACTGTTTGGCCTGGTCATTCCGCCAAGAGTGGGCCTATCGATGGAATTTTCCGTGGCGTTGATGCTTGTCCTTCTCGGCGTCCTGAATCTCACCGGCGCGCTTCGCTGGCTGACCGAACGATTTACGCCAGCCAGCCGCGGCACGGCGCCAGCGACTGGGAATTCAGACACGGGCCGGAAAGCGGCAGAAAGTTCTCTCGACAGACTGATGAGCCGGTACGGTTCTTATCAAGTCTTTCGCCCGTTGGTCATCGGTCTTGTTCACGGGCTCGCGGGTTCCGCGGCGGTAGCGCTTCTGGTCCTCTCGACAATTCGCAGTCCTCTGTGGGCCATTGCGTACCTGCTGGTATTCGGCATCGGAACGATCATCGGCATGATGTTGATGACCTCGGCCATGGCAATCCCCGTCGCCTACACAGGTAAACACTTCGACCTCGCAGGCCGGTATCTGTCCCCCATTTCCGGGATTGTCAGCACTGGATTCGGCCTGTTCCTCATCTATCAAATCGGCTTCGTGGATGGGCTTTTCAAAGCGACCGCGCACTGGACTCCGCAATAGGTGGCGATTTGGAAAAGCTTCAGACGATGCGCACCAGAGATGGCCGCGGCGGCATCATCTGCTGCGAACGCAGGCTGACCGCGAAACGAAGTGTACTCAGCGGGACGGGGCGGTAGCCGCTGAGTAGCCGGCTGCTGAACTTGGACATTCTGCGTGAAGAAATGTGAATGGTGCCGAGGGCCAGAATCGGACTGGCTACGCCGGCCTTTTCAGGGCCGCGCTCTACCGGTGAGCTACCTCGGCACCGGTGCGTCGAATGATTCTACGGAAAATTCGGCGGGGTGACAAACGAAAACGGGGTTTGGCGGGGAAGAAATTTGTGGTTGGGGCGGCTCGGGGTGGTAGCAGAGTGCAGAAGAATTAACACGGAGGGCACGGAGGAAAGGCGGAGGAAAATCGGAGAAAGACGGAGAAAGACGGAGTTAACAGCTGACAGTTAAGAGTTAAAAGCAAGAGCGAATTTCTACCGCAGAGGCGCCCCGACTGCGCCGGGCGCAGAGAAAAGCAAGAGAGATCATTCGCTGCGCTCTCAGGGTGACGACGCGCAAATATAAAGGCAAGCGAAATCCTTCGGCCGGCTTGAGGAAAAGGCGTGCCCGGTTCGATGAAGCTGAACCGGTCGCTACAGATTCAAAACCACGATCAACTGCAAGGAGCCGGCGAGACGCCGGCGCTACGAATTCAAAGACAAGTTTAAAGGCGCCCAACTGAAGGTGGCCGCTACAACTGCAACATCTGAGGCGCGCTTCGGCGCCCGAGTCCTTTTATTTCACCGAGTCGTCGTACTCCTTCATCCAGTTGCGGGCTTTTAGGACTTCGCGTGCTTTGGAGCCATCGGCTGGGCCTACTATGCCATCTTTTTCCATCAGGTCGATGAGGCGGGCGGCGCGGCCGTAGCCTACGCGGAGGCGGCGTTGCAGCGTGGAGGTGGAGGCGCGGCCCATTTCGCAGACGACGCGGACGGCATCCTGGTACAGGTCGTCGTCCACTTCTTCGCCACCATCGGCGCCAGCGCTGCCTGACGCGCCGCTGGCAGCGTTCTCGTCTTTCTCCTTCGGCGGCTTCAACAGTTCTTCGTTGTAAATCGCTTGGGCTTGTTCGCGCCAGAAATCGCAGACGGCTTCTACCTCGCGTTCGTGGACGTAGGGACCGTGAATGCGGTGGAGGCGTGACGAGCCTGCCGGCAGATACAGCATGTCGCCTTTACCGAGCAGGGATTCCGAGCCGTTGGCGTCGAGAATGGTGCGCGAGTCCACTTTGCTGGCCACGCGGAAGGAAATGCGGGCCGGGAAATTGGCTTTAATCAGGCCGGTGATTACGTCTACCGACGGCCGCTGAGTTGCGAGGATCAGATGGATGCCTACGGCGCGAGCCATCTGCGCGAGGCGCGTGATGGATTCTTCTACGCCGTTGGTATCCACCATCATCAGGTCGGCGAGTTCGTCCACGACGATTACCAGATAGGGAAGCGGCTTGTGTTCTTCTTCCTCGGCGCCATCGAAGAGCGAAAGCGATTGGCCTTTTTCGAACGAGCGATTGTACTGCTCGATATTGCGCACGCCGCGGGAGGCTAGCAGCTTCAAGCGGCGCTCCATTTCGCGCGTGGCGTTGCGCATCACGTTGGCTGCGACTTTTGGATCGGTGACTACCGGCGCAAGGAGGTGCGGGATGTCGGCGTAGAGACCGAGTTCCACTTGTTTGGGGTCAATCAAGACCAGCTTCAGCTCTTCGGGGGTGGCTTTGAAGAGCATGCCCATCAGCAGGGAATTGATGAACACGCTCTTGCCGGTGCCGGTGGAGCCGGCGATGAGCAAGTGGGGCATCTGGGTCAGGTCGCCGGCACGAATGCGGCCGATGAGGTCTTTGCCGAAGGGGAGGCTGAGCTTCGAGGGCGAATGGCTGAATTCCGGCGATTCGATCACGTCGCGCAGCGCGATGGTTTCGCGATGAACGTTCGGCACTTCGATGCCAACCGTGGACTTGCCGGGGATGCGTTCGATCAAGATGGATTCGGCTTGCAGCGCGAGGCAGAGATCGTCGCTCAGATTGGTGATGCGGCTGTACTTGATGCCGGCTTCGGGCTTGAATTCGAAAGTGGTGACGACCGGGCCGGGATTGATTTGGGTGATGTGGCCGCTGACGTCGAATTCCATGCACTTGGATTCGATGGCGCGGGCGCGGTCTTTCAGTTCGTTTTCGTCCATTTTTTCGCCGCGCTCGGCATTCGAGAGGAGCGAGGGCGAGGGGAGTTTATAGGTGGTTTTGCCTGTCGCGATTTTCGGTTCGGTGGATTTTTTCCTGGCTGGCGGCAGTGCGACGGATTCGTTTTCGTGGAACTTGATGACGGTGGGGGCGCGGCGGGTGTCGCGGAGCGCTTCCTCGGCTTCGCGTTCTTCCTCTTCCTCGTCTTCCGCGGTCAGTTCCTTGGTGGAAACGCGCTGGCGGGGGACGGGTGGGCGTCCGGCGATTTTGATTTCTTCGACGCGCTTGCGCAGACGATCGGATTCGCGGGCTTCGCGCCAGTCTTTCACGCGCGCCCAGAGCTGGCCCACGTACCCGTCACTCGCCATTGGTTTTTTCATCCAGGCAATAACAGTGCGAAAGGAAAAGCTGGTGGTGAGGAATAACGCAGTCAGAAACGTCGCACCGGCAACGAGACCTGCTCCGATAGGATTGAAAGCTGCGCGCAGGGATTGCGCGAGGATCGTTCCCAGCATGCCCCCGGCGGGAAGCGCGCTGCGGACGTCGGGCATCGGGAGCATAGCCAGCGCTGACGAGAGGGAAGCCAGCAGCATCGTGAAGCCTATTATTTTCGCAATCGGTGCATCGAGCAGCTGGCTGCGGAACCATTTCATGGCGACTAGGAACATCCCTACTGGAACCAGAAAAGCCGCAAAGCCGCAGACTTGGAAGAAGAGATCGGCGAGATGCGCTCCGACCGGGCCGATCCAGTTGCGCGCGGGGCCTGCGCCGGTTGACGGCGCGGAAACGTTGAACGAAGCGTCGCGCGGAGAATAGGAGAGCAGGCTGAGAGCGAGCAGGATCGCGAGGCTGAGGCCGACGAAGCCGATCAGCTCGTTGAGGCGTTTATTTTCAGTAGGTGTAAGGATGCGCACGACAATTTCCCCTTTTTATCCCGTTGGCGCAGCGTCGCTCACTTACGGCCGATTATACGGCCAAAGCAAGCAACGTGGGGCGGCAATAGGGCGCCGAAGGATGCCGCTGTGAGGCGTCCTCAGGCTGAACAGTCACGACTGCCACAAATACCGGGCACAAATAGGGGAAGGCCGCCGCGTAGAAAACCCGGAGTGCGCCGGCGCTAACGCGCAAAACCCAGGTGGAGGAACGCGAGCAACAAAATGACTATACCAAAGGCGATGCGGTAGTAAATAAAGATTTTCAGGGTGCGTGTCTGCAAATACTGGAGGAAGAAGGCGATGACGACGAAGCCGACTACGGCGGAGACGGCGATGCTGGCAATCAGGGTGGATTGCGGCAAGTCCAACGTACCGGCGTGGTGCAGGTTCAGGAGCTTGGGGACTTCCTTCGCGGCGGCGCCGGCGATTAGTGGCGTCGAGAGGAGGAAGGAGAAGCGGGCAGCGGCCTCGCGCGTCATGCCGCGGAAGAGACCCGTGGTGATGGTGATGCCAGAGCGTGATACTCCGGGAAAAAGTGCGAGGGCTTGCGATGTGCCGATGGCCAGTGAATCTCCAAGCGAGGTTTGTTCGATGCGGCGGGTGAGCCTGGCGGAGTATTCGGCGTACCACATCAGCAGGGCGATTGCGATCATGGCGCAGGCGATGGGAACGGGATTGCGCAGATTTTCTTCGATCCAGTGTTCGAAGAAAAATCCCACCAGAGCGCCCGGAATCGTGCCGGCCACCAGATACCAGAATAAGCGCTGATTCTGCGTGACCATTTGTTCGTTGGCGCGCTTGGGATAATGAAATCCCAGGCCGCACAAAGTGAGCTGCACCCATTCGCGGAAAAAATAGAGCAGGACGGCGATCAAGGTACCGAGGTGCAGCGCCACGTCGAATGCGAGGCCGGGATCGGGCCAGTGCAGCAGTTCGGGAACCAGGATCAGGTGCGCGGAGCTGCTGATGGGAAGGAATTCGGTGAGGCCCTGCACGATCGCGAGAATGATTGCTTGCCAAAGGAGCATCGGTTTTCAGTTCTCCCTAGTGACGGCTCGCGCCGCCGGAAATTCGCGCGCACGCTATAGTGGAACGGTCTTGCTCATGGCGAACGCATCGCGCCCGCCGGGATAATAGTTTTTTTTGACTCCGCGATTACGATATCCATGCTTGGTCCAGAAGGCAACTGCGGAATCGTTGCCTGTTGCTGTCTCGAGGGTTATTTCGTGAACACCGTTGCCGGCGAGGCGGCGCTCGATTTCGTTTAGTAGCTTTGTGCCGAGGTGATGGCGGCGGAATTGTGGTAGGACGTCGATGGTGACGATGTAGCCGCTTTCGTTGCGGCGGGCGCTGATGCAGAATCCGGCGATTTGGCCTTCTGCTTCCGCTACCAGGCAGTCGGAGCCGGTGAAACGCAGGTAGGCGCGGAGTTCGCGCTTGGAGTATGCGACTTCGGGTTCGTAGCAGGCTTGGTCGATTTCGTAGAGCGTGTCGAAATCTTCGGGCTTGAAAGTTCTGAGCGTGATGTTCACAGCGCGGTTTGGGAGAACGCTCCTGAATATTGAATTGCGATCGAAGCCGCTGGCTTCAGGGGCTAAAGCCCCTTTTACGCGGCGCGTTGACGGCGGGGCTGAAGCCTCGCCCTTCCAAGTTTGCGTGCGCGATGCAAAAACCAAGTCAACAGCTGCCCGGCTCGATGAAGCTGAACCGGCCGCTGCAAGTTCAAAGGCAACGTCAAAGGCGCCCAGCTAAGGCTGGCCGCTACAACGCCAAAACCTGAGCCCACCCGGCTTTTTCCGCAAACAACAAAGCCCTGCACTGACGCAAATCGCTGGTTCGTGCGCAGACCTCGAAGCGGCGTCCTTCCAGTTCCGCTCAGCGCGCCATGAATCTCAGACTTCCAGGATCACTGGCAGAATCAGGGGGCGCTTGGCTGTTTGCTTGTTGAGAAAGCGCTTCAGGTCCTGGCGAACTTTTTCTTTGATTACGCTCCAGTCGGTTTTTTCTTCCTGCGTGGATTGCTCGATGGTGCGCAGGATGATCTCGCGGGCCTGTGTGATGATTTCCGCGCCGTCTTCGGAGGGCAGAAATCCGCGTGTGACGATTTCAGGCGCGGTTTCCATGCGGCCGGTGTGCTTGTTGATGACCATGATGGGGACCACTACGCCGTCTTCGGACAAGTGGCGGCGATCGCGGATCACTACTTCTTCGATTTCCTCGAGCGAGCCGGAATCCACCAGCACGCGGCCGGCCGTCACGGGTTCGCGCCTGTGCGCGCCGCCGTCGGCGGTGAATTCAACCGGCTGGCCGCTCTCCAGAAGGAAAATCTGCCCGCCGACTGCTCCTAATTGTTCGGCGAGCGCGGAGTGGCGGAAGAGCTGGCGGTATTCGCCGTGAATGGGAACGAAATATTTTGGGCGCACGAGTTGCAGCAGGATTTTCATTTCTTCCTGGCTGGCGTGCCCGGAGACGTGGATGGGAGCGGAGCGTCCGCCTTCGTAATAGACCAGCACGCGGCGGCGGAAGAAATGATCAATCATGCGGAAAATTGCTTTTTCGTTGCCGGGAATGATGCGCGAAGAAAGTATTACCGTGTCGTTTTCGGCGATGCTCAGCAGGCGATGATTGTCCACGGCGATGCGCGAGAGCGCGGACATCGGCTCTGCTTGCGTGCCGCTCGCGAGCACGACGAGCTTTTGCGGATCGAAGGTGCGAATATCCTGCGGGCGGACCACGCTGCCGTCGGGCACGCGCAGCTTGCCGAGGCCGTGCGCGATTTCGACGTTGTCCACCATGCTGCGGCCGACGAAGCCGATCTTGCGTCCGACCATGCGCGCGATGTCGATCACTTGCTGCACGCGGTGCACGGAGCTGGCGAAACAGGAAACGAGAACTTTGGCCGGCGCGGCGCGAAATAACTCTTCGAGGCGCACTACTACGGCGCGTTCCGAGGGCGTGAAGCCGGGGCGCTCGACGTTGGTGCTGTCGCTGAAAAGCGCGAGGACGCCTTCCTGTCCGTAGCGCGCGAAGGCGTGCATGTCGAAGGGCTTGTCGTCCACAGGCGTGTGATCAATTTTGAAATCGCCGGTGTGAATGATTACTCCTACGGGGGTGCGCACCGCGAGCGCGACGCAATCAATGGTGCTATGGGTGACGTGCAAGTATTCGATGGAGAAGGGACCGAGCACGGTGGTTTGACCGGCTTTTACTTCGTGAAGCTTGGCTTTATCGAGCAGCGCGTGTTCTTCGAGTTTCTTGCGCACGATGGCGAGCGTAAATTCCGTGCCGTATATCGGGACATTTAGATCGGCGAGAATGTAGGGAATCGCGCCGATGTGATCCTCGTGCGCGTGGGTGAGAACGATCGCACGCACCATGCGTTTGTTCTGCTTCAGATAGGTGATGTCTGGGATAACGATGTCCACGCCGAGCAATTCCTGCTCGGGGAACATCAGGCCGGCGTCAATTACAATGATGTCGTCGCCGGTGCGCAGCGCGAGCATGTTCATACCGAACTCGCCCAGCCCGCCCAGCGGAATGGCCCACAGTGATGGTTGACTCAATTTGTGCGTCCGATTTGTTCGTTCCGCTCGACCAAGGGGGTTGCACGAAGCGAAAGCAGTCCCGCAATGAAGCCGATGCACGAAATGGTTCGATCTTTGTTCGCGGTTATCGTATCACACCCGAGGGGCGGGGATGGGGGTCTCACCTTGCGGAACTGTCGGCAATCAGTCAGATTCCGATAAGCCCTTACTGGAAACTGACTCTTAGTTTCCGGTTATGCTTACCAGGCAAGTAGATTGTGCGCTTGTGTGGCTAGCACTACTTCGTAGAGAGCGCTTGCATCAATTGAAAATCCACTTGGCTGACTAGGACGTTTATCAGGATTTGCGGCATTCGACCGGTGTCCCAGAACCCCGATTCTGGATAACTTCCGGATTGCCGACCATCCGGGGCCATCTCCGCCGGCGGTCGAATCGGGAGGCCAAAATCGATCACTTCTGCCAATAGTCCGTTCATCAGAGCCATAAAGCGGCCAGAGTCGCCCGGCTTTTACTTCACTTTTTGGGGATCTGTTCCAGGTCTTTGTAAATGACGTGGCCTTCGTGGCTGCACGCTTTCTGTTCTTCTGACGAGAGAGGCGTCACTTGTTCCTTAGGCAGCACAGAATCGCAGCGCATGTGATTCTCAAACCCAGGCGCTGAAAATACGAAGACAACACTGACTGCCTCGCTTCCCGCGTTCTTTACGCTTACCCACGTAAACGCCGGAATAAAGACCGTTCCTCCTGCGTGCAGATCGCGTTCCTGATCTCCCAGATGAACGTGAACCGTTCCTTTTTCGATGTACAGAATTTCATCCTGCCCGAGGTGCTTGTGCGTTGGGAATTCGTCTCCCGGAGCCATGTCCTCGGTTCCCATAACAAGGCGCTGAGAACCATTGTTTTTTGGGCTGACTTTCAGGATAAAGTCCCCGGGGGGAGGCTCTCGCCAAATCCGCCGCTCACCATCATTTTTCTCCAGGAGGAGGGGTTTTGCAGCAGTCTGGGATGTGGTTACGGTAGTGGATTGCGCTGATCGAGTTTGAAAGATACAAACCGAAACGAATATCAAGGTCCCAATCGCAAAGGTTGTCCTGACTGAATTTGAGCTCATGGCAGATCCCCTCGCATCATAACCGCCGTGCCGATGCGTCGCGTAATCGGAAACTGACCGAGTACCGAGCTCTCGCTGAGTGAGCGGGGCGTGAGGTACTAGTCTGCTCTGCCGCCGGCGAAAATGCGGGCTACTGCTACTAGCAGGACTGCACCGACGGTGGCGGCGGCGAGGCTTCCGAAGAAACCGAACGTCAAAATGCCCAGGCGGGTGAAAATCCACCCGCCGATTACTGCGCCCACCAGTCCTAGAATCACGTCGGTGATGCAGCCGAAGCCGCGGCCGCGGGCGATGGTGCCGGCGAGCCATCCGGCGATGAGGCCGATGAGAATCCACCAGAAAATGCCGTGCGTTTCGACATACACCACCCAGCCGTGCTCGGTCGTAGGAAGTTGCTGCAGTATTGCTGCCATCGCAAACGTGGCCATACGGCCTCCTGAGATTATGTCTGGCAAAAAATATACCCTAGAGTCTTATAGATTAGTTTGGCGGCGAGAAAATCCGAAGCGTGATCGCGGGGACGCGGAGAAAGTTCGGCGACGTCCAAGGCGACGATTTTTTTGTGGTCGGCGACGGCGCGGATCAGCGACGTGACCTGGAACCAATCGAGGCCGCCGGGTTCGGGCGCGCCGGTGGCGGAGACGATCGAGGAATCGAAGCCGTCCACATTGACCGTGACGTAAACGCGGGGCCCGAGATCCTCGAGAACCTTTGCTATCCAGGTTTTCACTGGGGCGCGCACGATGTCTTTGGCCCAATACACTTTCGTTTGCAGCTTCGGAATTTCCTCGGATTCTTCCTCGGAGATCGAGCGCACGCCAACTTGTACGGCGGGGCACATTTCGACGACGCGGCGCATGGTGCACACGTGGCTGCCGGGATTTCCCTGATACTCATTGCGCATTTCGGCGTGCGCGCCGATGTGCAGGACGCACAGATCCTTGAATTTTTTGAGCGTGGCGGAAACCAGAGGAGGAGTGAGGGAATGTTCGCCGCCCAGCGCCACTGGAAATTTTCCAGCGTCCAGCAATTCCAGCTGCGCGGTGAAAAGTTCGCGCAGCACTTCCTCGAATGTGCCGTCCTGCGTATCAATGGGCGGCCAGGTGGCGATGCCGATTTCGCGGCTGGGATCGACCTCGAGTTCCTCGTCGTAGAGTTCCATGTGCCGGCTGGCTTCCAGGATCGCGCTGGGGCCGTTGCGCGTGCCGCGTTCGTAGGTGGCGGTGCGTTCGAGTGGAACGGGAAAAATCACCGCGCGCGCGGTCTCGTATGCGCAGAGCTCTTCGGGGAGTCCGCCGAAATTTTGCGGCGGCATGGGCGTGTATCGGGACATGTGCGGTCTAAACTCCTGCGCTGCGGTAGAAATTTTTCTTTCGTCTCGTGCGCATTTGTACTATCAATGATAGGCGCGCACGCGCGATTCCCTGCTCCCAGGCCTCTTGGGAGACATACATTACCTGTGAGGACGCTGAATGGCAAAGAAAAAGGGCGCGACCGGACGAATACTGCACGATCCGGTGGAGGACCGCCTCACTCCGATTTATCCGCTGGATTTATCGAGGATTCGCACGATCGACGACATGGTGCGCGCGATGGGCCAGACGGCTTACACCGCGCGGCAGATCGGCGATGCGGCGGACGTGCTGGAAGCGATGGCGCGCGATAAAGAATGTTTTATTGTGATGACGCTGTCCGGCGCATTGACCGTGGGGAAAATGGGATTGGTTTTCTGCGACCTGGTGGAGTCGGGGATCGTCAAGGCGATCGTATCTACCGGCGCGCTGATGGCTCACGGGCTGGTGGAAGCCACGGGGCGTTCGCATTTTCGCTACGACCCGAAGATGGACGACAACGAACTTTTTCTGGCCGGCTACAATCGCGTTTACGATTCGCTGGAGCCGGAAGTGAATCTGGACGCGGTGGAAGTGGTGGTGGACCATGTGCTGACGCGCTGGCCGGACGAGGAAGTGGTGTGCAGCTATAAATTGAATCAGCGCATCGGGGAATATCTGGTGCGACATGCCAAGGGCCGCGGGATTTTAAAATCGTGCATCGAGCACAATGTGCCGGTGTTTGTGCCGGCGTTTACGGATTCCGAGCTGGGGATTGATTTTGCTTTGTATCAGCGGCAGCGGAAGAAGGAAGGGAAGGAGCCGCTGCGATTTGATCCTTTTTTGGATTTCGAGCACTACGCGCAGACGATGCTGGTGACGAAACGCATGGGGATATTTACGATTGGGGGAGGCGTGCCGCGCAACTGGGCGCAGCAATTTGGGGTCTATGCGGAATTGCTGGCGCGGCGCGGGTACGAGAAAATTCCGCTGAAACGTTATAACTATGGTTTGCGGATTTGTCCTGAGCCTGTGAATTGGGGCGGGCTTTCGGGGAGCACTTATACTGAGGCTGTATCTTGGGGGAAGTTTGTGCCGCTGGAGGAAGGCGGACGATTTGCGGAAGTTCTGGATGATGCTACGGTGGCGTTGCCGCTGATTGTGGGCGCTGTTTTGGAGCGGTTGGGATACACCCACGGTGGGGCGAAGGCTGCAAAGAGAAAACACCGTCCGCGCTGAAGCTTTTTCTTGGGCGAGGCAAGCCTCGCCTGACGCGAATTGCGGTTTGGCTGAATTTCTTACGAAAGCGACGGCAAGCCGCCGCACTCCCTATGAGTTTCGAACGCCGATCATTCCGCGCAGCGATATTTCCGCCCGGCATACTGCGGTGATGGGAATTTGCCTCCGAGCGGTGTGCGTATTCATGCTGCTTGGTGCTGGTCCGTTGCTGGTTCGCTCCGTGCGTTCGCTTCCTGCAGCGCCATCGACTGAAATCCGCATTCCGCGCGGGCGGGCTATTGCCGTGGACGGCGTCAAATCTGCTGCGGCGTGGGACGACGCTTCCATGACGCAATTTGCGGTGGCGCCGGGATGGAACCTGCCCTCCTTCGCTAAGCACGATGCGCGGTTACTATATTTTGATTTTGAAGGCGTGACGCATGGCGGCAGCAGATTGTTTCCGGAGATTTTGCTCGATCCGCGGAAGACGCAATCGGCGGCGTGGCAGAAGGGGCAGTGCTGGCTGCACGTTTCGAATAATTTGTGCGAAGGGAGTGGCGCGCCGAACCTTTACGAAAAGAAGGGTAAGCTTCAGTGCGGGCGGCGCGAGGTTCGCTGGGATGGAAATAATCCGCCGGACGAGCACACCGAGATCATCGCAGTGAAAATTTCATTCGCGAAGTTGGGTGCGGGGTATTCGCCGGGAATGAAAGTCGGATTGGCGTTCGACGTGACGGAGGCTAGCGGCAAAGCGGATCAGAAGACGTACTACTGGCCTGCGGGCGCGCGGGTTGATTCAGCGAAAACTTGGGGCGTTGCTGTTGTGGAATAAAAGCGTGAACTAACTAGTCGTCTTCGCCGATCAGGATGGCTGCGGCTAGCACTGTGGTCCAGAGGCCGCGCTTATCGCCTACGGCGGACTGGGTGATGTTCATGGTGCGGACGATCTTGTTGGAGATGCGATAGACTTCTTTTTTTTCGTCCCAGGATAAATCCGGATCGAATTCCACGTTCAGCGTGGTGGCGAGCATTTCGGCGGCGAGCTCTTCGGTATATTCCCCGGCAATTTCTTCGCTTTCGCCGAAGGAGTGGTGTTCGGACAGGTATCCGAACATGGATTTGTCGGCCGGCAGAGCGAGGCCGACGCCCGCCGCGATCAGGCGATGCGGTTCGCGCGTCTGATTTTCGCTGATTACCGTGAAGGCCACCTGGCCGGGCTTGATATGTTTCAAACCTTCGCTGCGGGAGATCAGTTTGCAGTAGGGCGGAAAAATCGAGGAGACGCGAACGATGTTGCACGCGGCAATGCCCGCGTTGCGCAGCGCCAGCTCAAAGCTGGATAGGCGCTCGCGGTGTTTCCCGACTCCCTTGGTGAGGAAAATTTTCTTCGCGACGAACGCCATGAGCAGTACCGGACTGCGGTGCCTCCACGAAATCGAGTCGAAAAAACCAGCGCACCGAAAATTAGCAAGCACACGTAGCGATGTCAATGGAATTCAGCGTGCTTGCGTGTTCTCGGCGTCGCAAGCGTGCCGGCTGCGTGCCGATTATTACAGCTTGATGAAGGTTTTGTCGCTGAGCTGGTCGGTCTTCGCGCCGGAAGGGAACACCATCGCATTGTTGGAGGGGCGGGTCTTAGACCCGCCCGTACGATCCCCTGAGAAATTGGGCGCGCACTCCTAGCCCGTGCGAGAGAGCTGCAGCATTTTTCCAGGCGTGTGTTGAGGCGAAAATGAAAATGGGGACCCGCAGTGCGAGCCCCCATCGAGGGAAGTGGCGGATGGCGGCAGTGCCGCCGCCGATGCCTAAAGCTTTACCAGCCCCACCGGCCGTAGTAGCCGTAGTATGCCGGATACGGGTACGGCCCATAGGGGTACGCATAATATCCATAGGGGGGAGGGTACGGGCGCACCAGGCGCGGCCGAGGCTGTGCGGGTCTTGTCTGCGCGTAATCTTGCGGAGTGACTGCGCGGAACGCCACGTTACTGCGCACGGTAGAAATCGTCACGGGATTCTCCAGCCGGAAAGTCAGAACGTCTTCCGGAGGAATAATTGTGGGCTTGCCGCGAGTGAGCAACACTCCGGCAACGCTGGCGACAAATCCGGCGCCTGCCCCGATCGCCGCGCCTGTACCGCCGGCTGCGGCAGCTCCGATCGCGGCACCCGTTCCAGTAGTGAGGCCGATGGCAGCTGCGTCGCGGCCGTTGGACGTTCCCGCGGAAGCGTTCAGCAGTGTGGTCTGCACTGGCACAAGTTGGCCGTCAACGAGCGTCAATTGGCTCAAATCGAGTTGCAGTCTCGAGACGCCTTTCACGCGCCCGGCCCTTTTCGCGTCGGT
Organism: Acidobacteriota bacterium; assembly: GCA_013289695.1. Taxonomy (GTDB): domain Bacteria; phylum Acidobacteriota; class Terriglobia; order Acidiferrales; family UBA7541; genus Palsa-295. The sequence goes on along the minus strand of JABCZK010000001.1, from coordinate 230,872 downwards.
CACGCGGCCGATTATGTTCTGATTGCGGCGCATCACTACCCAGCCGTCCACGACGATGGGCTGGGCTAGCGTGGCGATGAATTCATCGCCCGGTTTGTTGCGGTCGCTGGAGAGCCAGTCGGAGGCGCGTACCTGGATCACGGTGCCGGCGGGAATCGTTAGCGATTCGGGCAGGTTCTCAGGCCGCCTGCGCGTGTATGTTTGCGGCGGTGGTCCGGGCTGTTGATATTGCGGCGTTGGGGCCGGCGGCAACGGTCCGGCTTGATCCGCTGGCGGAGGCGGCGGAGCAGGCGCGGCTTCCTGGTCTGGTTGGCCCTGCTGATTCTGTGGTGGCTGCGCTTGCTGATCTGGCTGCCCTTGTTGATCTTGTGGCGGCTGCGCGGATTGATCTTGCTGCGGTTGCTGGTCTTGCTGCGGCGGCATCGCTTGGTCCTGCTGAGTTTGCGGCGTAGTCGCGGGTGCGGTCGTCGGAGCGCCAGCCTGCGAGTTCGCCGGCGGGTTCGACTGATCGGGCGAATTCTGCTGGTCCTGCTGCGCCAGCGCGGGCACGGCGCTCAGCAATACTCCCAGTGCCAGGACGCCAAGCGCCCGGCCATTCCATTGTTTGTAAGCGTTGTGGCTCGATCGTTCGACGTTCATCGTTTACTCCTGTGGTGCTTCTGTGGCGGCTCGGCAACTCCACGGGAAGCGCGGGGGCCGGCAAAGTTGGCGCGGCCAGCCGGCTTTGTCCCGACGCTCCTTATAAGTGATGGCGGATGCCCGCCCGGAGTTGTCTCCATGGAGTGTAACCCGCCATCGGCAGAAAAGTTTCGGCCGCTGTTCGTCTGGTTGGATGCAGAAGGCGTAGCTGACGATCTAGCGGCCGACAAGAGGCGATTGCTGCTTGCAGAGGAGTGGGACGCAAGGCGCCAGCGCCTCCGCGACCAATTTCAATTCACGCAGCTGGGGATGGGTGAAATCCGGGCCGGCGTCGCCGGCGGTCTTGCCTTTGCGCGAAATCTGAATAACGGCGGCGACTTTGCGTTCCTGCAGGATCGGCGCGCTCATGATCTTCTGGATGGCGTCGCCGCGCTCGTCTTCGGTGATCGGCATGGCTTCAAACACGGAAGAGTGCGGAACCACCGCGAAATGATTGATTAGCTCGGGGCGTTTATCGCGCACGGTGCGGGCGGCCAGGGAATTTGTGCTGGTGAGCGGAATCTGTCCCACTTGGCGGAGCTTTTCCGGTACTACGAAGCGCAGGAAGCGGTCATCTTCGGTTATCACCAGAATCGCCACTTCATGCGGTTTCACCGCGAAATTCTTGCTGACCATGTCCACGACGCGGTTTAACCCCACGAACTCGCCATCCGAGCTCTGGCGGACAACTTCGCCCACCCACTTTTTCAGGTCGCTGATGGATTCGCTGGACATGTCGGTGCTGGGCTCGTTCGGGTCAGTCTAGCATCGCGCTCGGATGCGACTGGGGCGCAATCTCCGGGGTGTATCCAAAGGATAGCTAGTGGGGAGCGTGCTGTGTTACGCCGATGAATCCCAAACGTCCGCGTCTCCGTTCGTGAACGCGCTCGGTTTGTTGCTTCGGCGGTGCGTCAGCTTCCGATAGGGTGTTTACCACGCATGTGGCCACGCCCCGGAGGTTTGACGACGTTCGATTCGCTATTTTGGGGAATTTTCCGCCCCGGTTGGGGGTCTCGTTCACTTTGGGTTCATTCCGTGCTGTGTGTGGCCTCATAAGGCGGTACGTCGAACGCGGTGAACAGTGTCCCAATATCGGCACTGGCCAAATCTTTAACCACGATCGCCAGGCGGTAGGTGCCGGGTGCAAGGGCCAAGTGAAATTCATTGTCAGCCTGAGAATGGCCGGAATTATTTTGCGTCGTGAGAGAAATCTTTCGCTCAAAGGTCTCAATGATCCATCCCGATGGCTTGCTGACACGCCCAAAAATCTCAAATTCTGCCGGTGATTTCACAATCGTGTTGGGCGAACTGGGGTGATTGCTTGGCAGGCTGACCGAAATCTCTGTGAATGTCGTTGCGTCTGTTGCCGCGGCGAACTCGACTCGATGAGTGAACTGTACCTGCTGACGAGTGAGCTGTGAACTCACCACTGCCTCGAGGTCTTTGAACTGCACCTGAGGCGAAGGCACTGCGCCGACGAAGGGTTCGACGACGTTGGCGGATCGAGTCGTGCCTTCTTCGCGCCAATTGCGACCCAGGTTGTAGGGAGGATTAAAAATCACCTCATCCTTTTTTTCCGGCGACAATGTGAGCCGATAGTCTCCGCTCCCGCTCGGGTCTACAAATTCAATTTCAACGTTTTCGCCCACGTCATCAAGATGTCGGTAGTGCCAAGCTTCCCAACGGTATTGATAGGTCTCAGCACCTTCCTGGGGCGGTCGGCCAGTTTTTTCTCCAGACGGATGCAATTCAATTGAATCTGGTGGACCAAACATAACGTAAATTCGCCCTCGCTCTGTCCGCCACCCAGGAAGTTGGCCTGAGAATTTTTGATTCGCAGTAACTATCCGCTCGTAGTGTTCTCGTTTGAAACTGTTGTCGAATGACTTTGGGTCTGGGGCGCGTCTGGACCAAAACTGTTCTATAAACTGGTCCCGTTCTTTGTCTGTTGCGAGATGGAGAAAGGCGCAACGTTCTTCAGGTGCGATGATCAGCGCAACATCTTCCGTCAACCAAAATCGAGCAATTCTTGGAAGACGCGCAATGGCCTCGTTCTCGCGTTGCTCGCTCATGGCGCCGTTCGGTGCATCAAAGCATGGGGCAGCGCCTTTTGTGGGGTCGATTCGGTGTTTTGCTAGGATCGTGCTTGCGGTTCGCCCTTCTTGCGTCATGATTGAAGCAGCAAACGAAAGTGTCGACAGAACGAGAGCGAGGCGACGGGTTGGAGAGAGGAGCATCATCTTCCAAGCATTGTCTATGGAAGATTCATTATCCCGGCCGCGGGTTGTCCATATCCGCAGCGTCAACTCCTGATTAGCGCGTCGATTTCCGCGTACGAGTAATGAGCGTGCACGGCCCCCAGGCTCGGCTATCTCGGATGCGTTGGTAGCAGAGATGTTCGAGGAACCAAAGTCGTGTTGGCGATGGTGTGATTCCGACCACAGCGAGGCTCGGGAATGACGACTAGAGGATCGCGCGCACTACGCCGCCATCAACACGCAGCGCGGCGCCGGTGGTCGCGGAAGCCAGCGGACTGCCGAGATACACGATCATGTTGGCGACTTCTTCGACGGTTTCGAATCTCTTCAGGAGGGAGGTGGGGCGAATACTCTTGAAAAACTCCGCTTCGAAGGCCGCGGAGTTGCCGCCTGCTCCCATTTGCGCGATGAAAGTTTCGACTCCCTCGGAGCGGGTGGGCCCGGCCAGAACGCTGTTCACGGTGATCCCGGTCCCCGCGACGGTTTCCGCAATTCCGCGGGCAACGGCAACTTGGGCCGTCTTAGTCATGCCGTAGTGGATCATCTCGGCGGGAATCTGAACGGCGGATTCGGAGGAGACGAACAGGATTCGCCCCCAATTCTTCTGACGCATGCCCGAAAGATAGTGGCGCGAGAGTCGCACTCCACTCATCACGTTGGCCTCGAAGAGGCGCAGCCAATCCTCATCCGGAATCTGCTCGAAGGGCTTCGGCTCAAAAATCCCCATGTTGTTGACCAGAATATCCACTCTGCCCAGCGCCTGTATGAGTTTCGCGCAACCTGCTGCGTTCGAAACGTCGCTCGCGACGCCCGACGCATCCGCTTGGGGATGCAATTTCCGGATTTTAGCGACGGCGGCGTCTACGCGCTCCTGCGTTCTGCCGTTCACGACTACCGAGGCGCCTTCGGCCGCGAATGCGCTGGCCGTCGCGAAACCGATTCCAGCGGTGGAACCCGTTACCAATACTTTTTTGCCTGCGAGTTGCAAATCCATGAGCGCTTCCTTCCATGGGCAGCGCGCAGCGTCTCCGCTGCGATTCATTTTCAACTCAGCAGCTGCCCTGTTCGGCAAGATAGCATATTTTGGAGCGGGCTACAGACAGCGCCAGTCGCACCGTCTTGCAAACTTTTGCGGGCGCAACTATACTGAAACTTCTGCGGGTTATGGTTCGACGCGCTTGGAGTGTGCATGTCGGTTGCAGCGACTGATTCTAAGACGAGTTATCTCCTCGACAAATTGCAGTCCCTCAGCGGCGTAATTCCAATTGGAGCATTCCTGGCGGAGCATTTCTGGTCGAACAGCTACGCGTTGGTGAGCGTGGGGAAATACAACGACGTATCGCGCGAGCTGCAGCAGATTCCCTGGCGAATCTTTGTCGAAACCTGCGTGCTTTTTATTCCCATACTTTTTCACGGGCTTTACGGCATTTACATCTGGTGGACCGGCAAGTCGAACGCGATTGGGCATCCCTGGATGGCCAACTGGTTGTACGTGCTACAACGCTGGACGGGGATCATCGCTTTCGTTTTCATCGGCTGGCATTTGTACACGGAGCGGTTTCTAGGCCATGGCGTCACTTCCTACGCTGACGTGCAGCGCAGCTTGCTGAATCCCTGGTATCTCACGTTTTACATCGTCGGAATCACTTGCGCATCGTTCCACTTGGGCAACGGGCTGTGGAATTTCGCGTGTAAGTGGGGAATTGCGGTGAGCGTGCCGGCGCAGCGCGCGGCCGGTTGGTTTGGCGCGGCGGTTGCGGTGGCGTTTACATTTATCGGCGTGGCAATCGTGCTGGCGCTGCATTACGGGGCGTTCCCGATGGGGAGCTACGTCCAATGAGGCAGCCGAAAATTATTATCGTCGGCGGCGGGCTGGCCGGTCTGATGGCAGCGATCAAGGTGGCCGAAGCCGGAGTAACGGCTGACCTGTTTTCGATTGTCCCGGTGAAGCGCTCGCATTCGGTGTGCGCGCAGGGCGGCATCAACGCGGCGAAAAACTTGAAGGGTGAGGGCGATTCCACTTGGAAACATTTCGACGACACGATTTACGGTGGCGATTTTCTCGCCAATCAGCCGCTGGTGAAGGGCATGTGCGAGGCCGCTCCGGCAATCATTGACCTGCTGGATCGCATGGGCGTGATGTTCAACCGCACGCCCGAGGGACTGCTGGATTTTCGGCGCTTTGGCGGCACGCTGTACCACCGCACCGCGTTCGCGGGCGCGACGACCGGGCAGCAATTGTTGTACGCGCTGGACGAGCAGGTGCGCCGCTTCGAAGCCGAAGACAAAGTAAAGAAATTCGAAGGCTGGACGTTCCTTTCGGCTGTGCTCGATCACGCCGGCGTGTGCCGCGGCATCTGCGCCATGGATCTGAAGACCATGGAGATCAAGACGTTCGCGTGCGATGCCGCGATTTTCTGCACCGGCGGCATCGGCGCCGTCTTTGGGCGCTCGACGAACTCCGTGGTTTGCACGGGATCGGCGCAATCAGCTTTGTTCCAGCAGGGCGCATATTACGCGAACGGCGAATTCATTCAGGTGCATCCCACCGCGATTCCCGGCGAAGACAAATTGCGTTTGATGAGCGAATCAGCGCGCGGTGAAGGCGGGCGCGTGTGGGTGCCCAAGACGCCGCAGGACCCGCGCCCCGCGAGACAAATTCCGGAAACCGAACGATTTTATTTTCTTGAAGAGTGGTATCCGAAATACGGGAACCTGGTGCCGCGCGACGTCGCCACGCGCGCGATTCACAAGGTTGTGTACGAAATGAAGTTGGGCCTGGCGGGCGATCCGGCTGTGTATCTGGACGTGACGCACATCCCGCGCGAAGTGCTGGAGCGCAAGCTGGAAGGCATTCTGGAAATTTATCAGAAATTCGTGGGCGTGGATCCGCACGTAGAACCGATGAAAGTATTTCCGGCGATGCATTACACCATGGGCGGCTTGTGGGTGGACAACGAGAACCAGGCCACCAACATTCCTGGTGTTTACGCTGCGGGCGAATGCGAGTACCAATATCACGGCGCGAATCGGCTGGGCGCCAATTCGCTGGTTTCGTGCATCTATGGCGGCGGAATCGCGGGAACTGCGGCGGTGCGCTATGCGCGCAGCCTGGAATCGGGTTGCGAGAACACTTCGCCTGCCGTCTACGAGCGCGAACGCGTGCGCCAGCAGGATATTTCCGACGCTTTGCTGAACCAGCACACCGGGACGGAAAATCCGCTGGCGATTTGGCGTGAGATGGGCGACGTCATGACGGAAAACGTCACGGTGATCCGCTACAACGCCGCGATGCAGAAGACGATGGCGAAGCTGGACGAGCTGAGCGAGCGCTTCAAGCGCATTAATTTGCAGGACCGCACGCAGTGGTCGAATCAAACGCTGAATTTCGTGCGCGAGCTGGGCAACATGCTGATCCTGGCGCAAGTGATCACTCTGGGGGCGATTGCGCGAAACGAAACGCGCGGCGCGCACTACAAGCCGGAGTTTCCGGACCGCGACGACAGGAATTGGTTGAAGACCACCATAGCCAGCTGGGACGCCGGAAAAATTAAGCTGGATTATGAAGCGGTGGATATTTCGCTGCTGCCGCTGCGCGAACGCAAATACACCGCGGCGAAGTAGTGGGCGAGGTAGCAGGCGGAGAAAGTGAGGCATCGTGGCCGATAAAACTTTCATCGTGAAGATCAAGCGCCAGCAGCGGCCGGACGAAGCCGTGCGCTGGGAAGAATACGAACTGCGCTACCGGCCGCATATGAACGTGATTATTTGCCTGCGTGACATCGCCGAAAAACCCTTTACGCGCAGCGGCAGCGAATCCACTCCGGTGAGCTACGAAGCGAATTGCCTGGAAGAAATTTGCGGGGCTTGCGCGATGATCGTCAACGGCAAGCCGCGCCAGGCTTGCACGGCGCTGGTGGACGATCTGGAAAAGCCGATCCGCCTGGAGCCGCTCACAAAATTTCCACTGATCCGCGATTTGCAAGTGGATCGCAGTTCGATGTTCGAGAATCTGAAACGCACCAAGTGCTGGATTCCGATTGACGGCACGTATGATCTCGGTCCCGGACCGCGCATGTCACCGGAGACGCAGGAAGTGGGCTACGCGCTCTCGCAGTGCATCACATGCGGCAACTGTCTGGAGATTTGCCCGAAGGTGAATGAGCATTCTAATTTTGTGGGCGCGGCGATTGTCAGCCAGGTGCGTCTGTTTAACATGCATCCCACGGGCGCGATGCACGCGGGCCCGCGTTTGGAAGCGCTGATGGGTCCGGGAGGCATCGAGGACTGCGACAACGCGCAGAACTGCGTAAAAGTTTGCCCCAAGGGCATTCCGCTGACGGAATCGCTGGCTGCGGTGAACGGCCAGGTGCTAGTGCACGCGGTGAAGAGTTTCTTCCGAGGCTCGTAAGGCACGCTAGCGAGCTTTTTGTTTTGACGCCACGGGTTGTAGAATCCCAGAGAATGCATGGGTTGTGGGGGATGAATGGGTGGTCGTGGTTTGCTTGCAATTTGCTGTGTGCTGGGAGGAGTTTTGTCGCTGGTGGCCGTGACTGGTGAATCGCAATCTCAATCAAATATCTCGCCGCAGGCGCACGAGCTGCATTTCCAATCGATCGTCGTGGACACTCATGACGACACGACGCAGCGCTTGCTCGACCCGAAATTCGATTTTGGCGTGCGTCATTCCGATGGCAGCGTGGACATTCCGCGCATGCGCGCCGGCGGGCTGAGCGCGATTTTCTTGTCGATCTGGATTCCCGGCACGGTCACCGGGCCTACTGCGGTGCAGCGCGCGCTCGACCAGATTAACGCGGTGCGCGAAACCGTGGCGCGGCATCCGAACGACCTGGTTCCGTGCGCCACTGCTGAAGACATTCGCCGCGCCAAGGCTGCGGGCAAAATTGCGGTGCTGATGGGCGTCGAAGGCGGGCACATGATCAACAACTCGCTCGCGAACCTGGACAAGTTTTTCGCGCTGGGCGTGCGTTATATGACGCTGACGCACACCATGAATACGGATTGGGCGGACGCTTCCACTGACAAGGCCGCGCACAATGGCTTGAGCGATTTCGGCAAGCAAGTGGTGCGCGAAATGAATCGCCTGGGGATGATGGTGGACATCTCGCACGTGGCGGACAAAACTTTTGACGACGTGCTGGCCGTCAGCAGAGCGCCGGTGATCGCTTCGCATTCTTCCTGCCGCGCGCTGTGCAACGCGCCGCGCAATATGACGGACGACATGATCAAGGCTCTCGCGGCGAAGGGCGGCGTGATTCAGATCAATTACCATATCGGTTTCCTGAGCCAGCAATTTCAAGACGTCTCGAAGGCGCATCCCGAGCTGGGCAAGGAAATCGAGGCGGAAGCGAAGAAGCGCTGCGGCGAAAATGAAGCCTGCCAGCTGATCGAAGCGGATAAAGTCACGCGCGAGATGGTGGCGCAGGGAAAGCTGCCGCGCGTGGAGTGGACCGAGATCGTCAAGCATATTGATCATGCGGTGAAACTGGTGGGCGCGGACCATGTGGGCCTGGGTTCCGATTTCGACGGCGCGGATATGCCTTACGGCATGGAAGATGTTTCGGATATTCCGCAAATGACGAATGCGCTGCTGGCGAGGGGTTATTCTCCCGCCGACGTGCGGAAGATTCTGGGTGGCAATACGCTGCGTTTGATGCAGGATGTGGAAGCCGCGGCCCAAAAATAATGCCAATTATAACCAGGAGGAAAATCGTGAAACGTTTCGTACCGTTGTACTTCATCGCGCTGCTCATTGCTTTCGCTCCGGTTACAACGCCGGCGCAGGCGCAATCGCAATCAGCCACTCCCGCGGCGAAGCCCGCTGCCGCTGCACACCCGCACTCGACGGCGCCGCATACGGACCCGGCTTTACTGCATCCCGCGACGCTGACCGCGAAGGCTCCCGATCAGTATGAGGTGACGTTCAAGACGACGGCTGGTGATTTCGTCGTCACGGTGACGCGCTCGTGGGCGCCGCTGGGCGCTGACCGTTTTTACAATCTGGTGAAGCACGGATTTTTCACGGATGCGGCTTTCTTCCGCGTGGTGCCCGGATTCATCGTGCAATTCGGATTGAGCGCGAATCCCGCGGTGAATAAAGTTTGGGATAAGGCTTCGATCAAGGATGATCCCGTCACGCAGAGCAACCACACCGGCTACTTGACGTTTGCGACTGCCGGACCGAACACGCGCACGACGCAATTGTTCATCAACCTGGGAGAGAACGGGTCGCTCGATGGCCAGGGATTTGCGGCCTTCGGACAAGTAACCACCGGGATGGACGTGGCGCAGAAAATATACAACGGCTATGGCGAGTCTCCGGACCAGGCACTGATCACGTCGCAAGGGAAGGCTTATCTCGATAAAAGCTTTCCCAAGCTTGACCACATCATTTCTGCGACGGTGACCTCGCCCGCGCCCGCAGTGCACACGACTCCTGCGCACAAGGCTGCACCGGCGGCGTCGAAGCCTGCACCCGCGCAGCAGTAATTCTTAATGTGGTCGTTTCGGTTGTAGCGGCGTCCGCCGCGGCGGACGCCATCCGTGTAACGGCGCGGATCGACGGTGGGCTGCCGATCGATGGCGGTCTGAAGCCCGCCGTTACGAAGGCGCATTTCAATATTTTGACGGAAATCATACGAACCGTGCAGGCACGGTTCCCTGGGAGAATAAGTGATGACCACGAAGACCTCTTTGCTGGAAGCTGCGAATCTGAAAGAAACCGCACCGGAGAAATTTGATGTGACGTTCAAGACCACCGCGGGAGATTTCATCGTGCAGGTGACGCGCGCGTGGGCGCCGCTGGGCGCGGATCGTTTCTACAATCTCGTGAAGCACGGCTTCTACGATGATGCGGCCTTCTTTCGCGTGATCCCCGGTTTCGTCGTGCAATTCGGATTGAGCGCCGACCCGGCGGTGAACAATGTGTGGCGCAAGTCGAATTTCAAGGACGATCCCGTCACCCAAAGCAACAAGCCGGGTTACATCACTTTCGCCACCGCCGGAAAAGATACGCGCACCACGCAGCTCTTTATCAACACGGGGAACAACGCGCAGCTCGATAAGATGGGCTTCGCGCCGTTTGGTCAGGTGAGTTCCGGCATGGATGTAGTGAAAAAAATTCACAGCGGTTACGGCGAAGCGCCGGACCAGGGCTCGATCACCGCGCTGGGCAAGCCGTATCTCGACAAAAATTTCCCGAAACTCGATCGCATCCACTCCGCGACGATCGCGTGATGTGCCGCGACGCGGCGATCAGCGTGCTTCGAGACCGCGGCGATCAGACAATCGTGGCGCCTCCGCTGGCGCTTAAGCCAAGGATTCACCGTTTGGGCGAAAAACAGATCCCTCACCCGCTCTCGAGGGTTCGGGATGACACCCTCTATATTTCCGCGCAGAGTATGCATCACAGCAGCTGATGATGGACACGCTGTCAGCTGCGTCAATCACTCGCGATTACCTGACGGGCCGCGACGTGGCGATGCGTTCGCGCGTGATGCTCTTCGCGCTGGCTTCCTGCAAACTGCTTATCCAACTCGCCGGAATCAATCATTACGGGTTTTTTCGCGACGAACTCTACTACATGGCCTGTGGCCAGCATGTCGCGTGGGGCTATGTGGACCAGCCGCCGCTGATCGCGTTCGTCGCCTGGTTCGCGCGACACGTATTGGGACCCTCGCTCTTTGCGACGCGCCTGCTGCCGGTTTTAGCCGGCGCAGCGGTCGTGTATGCCACCGGCCGCATAGCCGCGGAGTTGGGCGGCGGCCTCTTCGCGCAATTTCTTGCAGCCGTCGCGATTTTGTTCGCGCCCGCCTATATTGCGTTCGACAGTTTTCTTTCCATGAATGCGTTTGAGCCGCTCTTCTGGCTTCTGTGCGCGTGGATTGTCATTCGCATCGTTAAGGGAGCGTCGCCGCGGCTGTGGCTGTGGTTCGGCGCCGTGGCCGGCGTGGGGCTGGAAAATAAGCACAGCATGTTGGTCTTTGGATTTGCGCTGGTTGCCGGACTGCTGCTTTCGGGGCAAGCGAAGCTGTTTCGTTCAAAATGGATTTGGATCGGCGCGGCGCTGGCGCTGGCAATTTTCCTGCCGAATCTGCTCTGGGAATCGCAGAACGGTTGGCCGCAAATCGAAGTGGTGCGCAACGCGCAGCAATTCAAGAACGAGGCGATCACGCCGCTGCAATTTCTGTTCGAGCAAGTTCTTTTTATGCAGCCACTGGCGCTGCCGGTGTGGCTCGCGGGGCTGGTGTGGTTTTTTGCGTCGCCGGAAGGGAAGCGCTTCCGGTTTCTGGGCTGGTCGTACTTGTTCGTGCTCGCCATTTTCATCTTGCTGGGCGGCAAATCGTATTACGCGCTGCCGATTTATCCGGCGCTGATGGCGGCGGGCGGCGTTGCGCTGGAAGGGTTTCTCGCCGCGCCCGCGCGCCGCGGGATGGCCGTGGCACTTCCAGCGCTGCTCATCGCCGCAGGTTTGGTGACGCTACCTTTTGGCACGCCGCTCTTGCCGGTGGATACTTTTCTGCGCTATTCGAGGCTGCTGCCTTACGCGAATTCGGTGAAAACCGAGCGCGATGCGACCGCGGCGCTCCCGCAACTCTATGCGGACATGTTCGGTTGGGAGAATATGGCGACGCAGATCGCGCACGTCTATCGCGCGCTGCCGCAAGCCGAGCAAGCCGGCTGCGCGATCCTGGGCGGAAATTACGGCGAGGCGGGCGCGATTGACCACTTTGGACCGAGCATGGGCCTGCCCGCGGCCATCGGCGGCCACAACAGCTATTATTTTTGGGGGCCGCGTGCGTACACCGGCTCGTGCGTGATTCTCTTCGGCGAACGTGCTGATGAGCTCAAGGATCTGTTCGCGGATGCGCAGTTCGTCGCAACAATTACCGATCCCCACGCCGCGATTGCTGAACGAAACGTGCACGTATTTGTGTGCCGCAAGCCGCGTGCGCCGCTCGCGGAGCTTTGGCCTTATTTTAAATTGATTATTTGAACGGGACGATTGTTTCCGGCTGGAAGGATTCGTAGCTGCCGCCTCAGACCGCCATCGTCCTGCGCCGCGACACCGATGGCGCGCTAAAGTCCGGCTGGGAAAAAGGCAGTGGCTAGTGACGAGTGCCGAGTGGCTAGAAACAGCAGCAACGATTCGCGACTTCTCGCACAGACTCTGAAGCCCCGCCCTTCGCGTTGCTCAACTATTTATGAGATGACGACTAATGTAACGGCGCGTGACGCGGATTTCGTGCGGCTTGTTCCAATTCGCCCACGTTCAATCCTGACGCTACCAGCCGATGCCCGATTTCCGAATCCGTGCGCTTGGCAATCGCCAGCAGCACGCATTCGCAGGTGAGGATCGGAATGCTGCGGCCATCATGCACGTCATGCGCGGGCGCGATTTCTTCGGCGCTCTTCAGCAACGCCTTCAGCTCGCTGGAACGCGCGAGAGGCTTGGCGTCAGCGTCCGGATTCTTCGCCGGCCTCGGCCATTGCCACTTGGGTGGTTTTTCGTCGCCGCGCCGCTGCTGGTCGTAGAATTCGATCCAGTAATGCCAGCGCTGCGGGCTGATGCGGCAGATCTGCTGCAAATATTCCTCGATGTCGTCCTGCTGGGGCCAATATTTCGAGAGCCGCTCCCAATCGTAGATGTACATTCCGGCGAGCAGGTCCGCGACTTCCACCGCGCTGGCCGCGCGGCTGTGTGCCAGCATCGCCGCCAGACTTTCCGCGCGCGCCAGATCCTTAGTGAGCCGGTGCGCTACTGACGCAGGAAGCGCGCCGCCGCGCGATTGCTGTGCGCCCAGGCCCGCCAGCTTGTCCCCTTTACGCCGACCCGGCGAACCAGGGCCTGCAGGCGTACCTTTGCCGTTCCTTCGCCCAAAAAATTCCATTTTGGATTGACGACTCCCGTAATAATCTTAGCAGACACCCGGTTTTCTCAACTGGAAACTGAGTGCGGCTTTCGCCGATTGGTCACTTGCTCTGGCGGGAACCCGGATATATATTTGCTGTTAATCCTGTGGGAATTTTCCGGTGGACGGCTTGCGCGCGGTAAAGCAGGTCCATCAGCAAGCGGCAGAAAGTTCGCGGGCGACTCCGAAGAAAGGCCCCGTTCGATGACGCAAACGCAAAGCATGACGATGCGCGATACCAGCCACGCCACGTCGAATCCGTTCGTGGGAACCTGGAAGCTGGTTTCCATTTCGTCGTCGGAATCCCGCCTTTTTGGCGAGCGCCCGATGGGCATTTTGATTTATGACGCGGACGGGCACGTAGCCGTCCAGATTATGCGCAACCCGCGGCCCGATATTTCTTCAGGCCCGGGATTTCCCACCGCCAAGGAAGTGCAGATTGCCTACAAGGGTTACTACGCGTACTACGGCACCTACGAAGTAAACCGCGAAAACAAAACCATCACGCATCATCTGGAAGGAAGTTTGCGCCCCGGGGACGTCGGCAAGGATTTCACGCGCGCCTACGAAATTTCGGGCAATCGGCTTGCGCTCACGCCCGTGGACGACTCCCAAGCGCGCGACGCCTGCCTTACCTGGGAACGCGCGACGTAGTCCGTTTGGTCTATCGCAGGAGAGTTTTGGCGTAACCGCGGAGCTTCGAAGACTAAATCCCCAGCACGGTGACCAACTCTCGCACCGAAGCCGCCGATTTATCCAGCGCGGCCGTCTCGTCCGGCAGCAATTTAATTTCGATGATCTGTTCGATGCCGCCAGCGCCTAATTTCGCCGGCACGCCGACAAAGAGTCCGTTGACGCCATACTCGCCTTCGAGATAAGCCGCACAGGGCAAAATTTTCTTTTTGTCTTTCAGAATCGCTTCGGCCATTTCAAAGACCGCCGCGGACGGCGCGTAATAAGCCGATCCGGTTTTCAGCAGATTCACAATTTCCGCGCCGCCCTTGCGCGTGCGCGTCACAATCGCGTCGAGTTTATCTTTGGCGATCAGTTCGGGGAGGGGAATTCCGGCGACAGTCGAGTAGCGCGTGAGCGGCACCATATCGTCGCCGTGGCCGCCGAGGACGAACGAGTGCACGTTCTCTACCGATACGCGCAGCTCTTCCGCCACAAACGTGCTCATGCGCGCCGAATCCAGGACGCCGGCCATGCCGATCACGCGCGCCTTGGGAAATTTGCTGATCTTCAGCGCCGCTTGCGCCATCGCATCCAAAGGATTCGTGACCACGATCAGAATTGCTTTCGGCGAAAGTTTTACGACCGCTTCCACCACGGCTTTGATCACGTCGTAATTCGCCTTCAGCAAATCGTCCCGGCTCATTCCGGGCTTGCGCGGGAAGCCCGCGGTGATCACGATGATGTCGCTGTTTTCCGTGCCGCGGTAATCGCCGCTGGCCGTGGAAATTCCGGCTGCGCGCGCGTCCGAGCCCATGATTGGCCCGGATTCGGCCATATCCAGTGCTTTCCCCGCCGGGACGCCATCCAGAATGTCGGTCAGCACCACGTCCGCCAGGCCCGCGTCATGAATCCGCTGTGCCGTGGTCGAACCGACGAACCCGCCACCCACCACCGTCACCTTCTTCCGCATTCCACTCCCCCAATTGGATCAAATTCTGGCCCGTAGCCTGCTGCTGTGGCTGTTTTCAATCGCCCGCGCCCACCGCGGCTTGCATGTTTTCGATGATGGCCGAGGCGTACTCGGACGTCTTGAGCTTTTTTGCGCCGGGCATCAGACGTTCGAGGTCGTACGTCACCTTCTTCTGCTGAATGGTGCGCGCGATGCCGTCTTCGATCAGGCGCGCGACCGGCTTCCAATCCATGAAATCAAACATCATCGCGCCGGAAAGCATCACCGAACTCGGGTTAATCACATCCTTATCCGCGTATTTCGGCGCCGTGCCGTGAGTGGCCTCAAATACTCCGAAACCGTCGCCGATATTCGCTCCCGGAGCCATTCCTAGGCCGCCGACCTGTGCGGCGCAAGCGTCGGAAAGATAATCGCCGTTCAGGTTCGGCGTCGCGAATACTTGATATTCATCGGCGCGCGTGAGGACCTGTTGGAAGACGGAATCGGCGATGCGGTCGTTGATCAGAATTTTCTTCTTCCACTGGCCGTTGCCATGCGAGGCGTACAAAGCGTCCAGCGTGCGTTTCACTTCCTCGTAAACCTGCTTCCTGAATTCATCGTTGGCCCGGTCCAGGCCCGGCTCGACGGATGCCGCGTTTTGTTCGACCGTTATGTTAGGGTTCTTGTCCTTGTTATCGAGGATCCAGCTCTCGCGCTCGGTTACCACCACGCCGCGAAATTCCTGCGTGGCCAGCTCGTAGCCCCAATCGCGGAAGGCGCCTTCGGTGAACTTCTGAATATTTCCCTTGTGCACCAGGGTGACCACCGTGCGGCGATTTTCCAGCGCATGCACGATCGCGCGGCGCACCAGCCGCTTGGTGCCTGTGGGAGACATAGGCTTGATGCCCACCCCGGAATCTTCGCGGATTTTTTTCGAAGCGCCCTTCAGCATTTCGTTGTTCAGGAAATCGATGAGCTTTTTAACTTCCTGCGTGCCGGCGCGCCATTCGATTCCGGCGTACACGTCTTCGGTATTCTCGCGGAAGATGACGACGTTCATGCGTTCGGGCTCGCGCACCGGCGAAGGCACACCGGCGAAGTAACGCACCGGGCGCACGCAGGCGTAGAGCTCCAGCACCTGGCGCAGCGTCACGTTCAGCGAGCGTATGCCGCCGCCCACGGGCGTGGTCAGCGGACCTTTGATGGCCACGCGGAAATCGCGAATCGCGTCCACGGTATCTTGCGGCAGCCATTCCTGAAATTGGCGGTAGGCTTTTTCGCCGGCGAAAACTTCCAGCCATTCGATTTTGCGCTTTCCGGCAAAGGCTTTTTGCACGGCCGCATCGAACACGCGCCGCGAAGCCGTCCAAATGTCGCGGCCTGTGCCGTCACCCTCGATAAATGGAATCACCGGGTGATCGGGCACGCGAAATACGCCTTCCGCGAACTCGATAAGCTTGCCGTTCGCCGGCACCGCTACACCGTTATAAGAAGTCTTCATGGTTCTCCAATTCTCCCTGGCATCCCCAGCTGGCGCCGAAACACACGTTCCGGGTGTCAATGTCGAACCAATTACCTTAGCATAAAGTTTGGCGAGCGGGCAGCAACGTTCAGCGATGCGCGGGCGCCTTATCGGGGAACAGGAAGATTTTGCGAGCCAGGTCGGACGACAAAGTCTCGTCGCGGTAGTATTGCTGCAAAACGGAGCCGCTCCACGTCATCAAATCCGCATTCGCGGACGTGAATTCCTCCCAGCTCTGCGCTTGGCCCGCGCGCTCCATTCGTTCGTGGATCAACAGGACGTACGCCCACGTGATCGTCTCGTGGTACAGGCCTGACTTGCCGTGCGCTTCGGCGTAGCGGGTCAGTGCCGCGGGGAATCGGACGAGCACATCCAGCACCGGGTATCGGCACAAATATAGAAAGGCGATCTGGATGTGCACGCGGTGACGGAAACGCTCGAGGGGCAGGGAACAGTCTTCAAATTGCCGGAGCAGTTCGTCATCGCAATTAGCCTTCATCGCGCACTTCCGCTTGCGCTTCTCTTCGGTGCGCCAACCAAACCGCCAGCGCCATCGCGTAGACTAGCAGGAAGCCGACGTCGAATTGTCCTTGCAGCACGTGAAACAAAATGGCGAATGCGAATACCGCGAGCAACAGATAGCTCCCGGCGACATTCACGACCGGCGCCAGAAACATCACGGCCGCCACGATCTCGACGCTGGCAAGCACCAACCGGATCCAGAGGTGCGGCACGACATGGCCCGAATCTGGCAGCTGCTGCATCTGGGCGATCGTGGCCCGGAGCAGCAGGCACGACGCCCAGAGCACCACTACGCCGAGAACCCAACGCAGCGCTTCGATCGCGTGTTTGGTGGTCCAGTTGGTCATTTCGAACCTTTTGCTTTCTTCGCGCGCCGCGCACGCTTCGCTCGGCCGGTGCGGCGGGACACTTTCACTTTTGGTTTCTGCGCGGCGACGCGGGCTTCGATCAGGCGATGGCTGGCGCGGTAGTCGAGGTCGAGGCCGTAGAACTTCTTCAATTCCTTAATGCGCCGCCGCGAGGGCTTCTGGAATGCCATCTCGCCGTCGAAAGCGTGCAGTACGATGCCTTCGAGCAAGTCGCCGAAGGTCAAATCGTGAAATTCGGCGAGGGCCTTGAGCACTTTCAGCAGGCGCTTTTCGATGCGCACTCCCGTTTGCACTCGCTCCACAATAAATTGTTTAGGGTATTTCTTTGTTCGCATAGTGGTACCAATATACCACGGTACATACACTAACCGCAATGCATTCAAGGAGCTTCCGATGACTTGGCGGATGCGGATGCTGCGATGGATTGCCGTCGCTAGAAGTTCGTGCAACAGTGTCGCGGAAGCGCGTCGTCACCTTACCTCTTCTTGACGGTTGGATCCGGTGCCCGTAGCATCGTTAGTGAATGTAATCGGGAGGGTGCCATTCGAAATCATAGGGAACGGTTCGAGAATTGCCGCTACTTGGCGCTGATGTTGTGTGGCGCGCTCCTGCTGATCACACTATTCGCTAGCTCGACAGAGCGCGTTCATGCCGCTATTGCGCAATCTCCGGCACAGAAAACGCCGGAGGCGAAGTTTCAATTGACCAGCACATCCTTCGTCGGCGATAGCGCCATTCCCACGCAATATACCTGCGACGGGTCGGATGTTTCCCCTGCGCTGGCTTGGACCGAACCGCCCGCCGGCACGCAGAGTTTCGCGCTGGTCGTTGACGATCCGGACGCGCCGAAGAAAACCGTGATCCACTGGCTGCTGTACGACCTGCCGCCCGCGACGCGCGCATTGCCCGAGGGCGTCCCGACGAAGCCCAAGCTTCCGGACGACTCGCGCCAAGGCAAGAACGATCACGGCAAGATTGGCTATGGCGGACCGTGCCCCCCGCCCGGCGCGGCCCATCACTATTTTTTCAAGCTCTACGCGCTGGATTACCGGACGGAATTGAAACCGAAGGCCAAAGCTGCCGAGGTAGAAGCGGCCATCAAGGGCCACATTCTTGCGCAGGCAGAACTGATTGCACGCTTCCAACACTGATACGTACTCGCCATGGCGCGTGCATGCAAACGGCCGCCGACGACAAGGTTTTATTTATAGGTTCGATTTGAAATTCTTTGACCTGCCCGGGCATTTTGGGATTTGACGCTCACAAGCCTGCGCGGTACCCTACGCTGTTCAAAAATGCCGCTGAACCTGCAATTCATTCGCGCTCTATCCCATGGCAAGGAGCCTCATGACTACCGATCTGCGTAACTTTCTGGCAATTCCGTACGAAGAACTGGAAGAACTGAATCTGCACGCCAAGGCGCAGCGCATGAATCGCGTGGCGCCGCACAAGATCCAGGAAGAGCGCATCAAATACCTCACGGATGAAAAGCGCATCAAGGCCGTCACCGTCCTCTTCAGCGACCTGGAAGGCCGCTTGCACATGCTGGATTACGACAAGAAATTTCTGGTGAAGAGTTGGGACAACCTTACCTTTGATGGATCGTCCATCCGCGGATTTACGGCGCAACGCGAAAGCGACCTGCGCCTGGGGATGGATTGGAGCGCGTTTTACTGGGGCCCGGCGGATGTGTTCGGCTCGGGCAAGGTGCTGGTGTTCGGCGAGGTGATTGATAAGGACGGCTCGCCCTACAGCGCGGACATTCGCGGCGTGCTGAAAACATTTGCCGCGCAACAGCATAAGAACGAAGGCTACACGCTGAACGCCGCGAACGAAATCGAAGGATTCCTCTTCAATGGCGCGGACGCAGAAGCGCGTTACAACGAAACCGGAAAATTCGATTACGTGAATACCGGCGGCTATTACCATTCGCTGCCGGGCGATCCGCTGCGCACATTTATTGACACTTGCGCCGAGGTGCAGCGTTCCATGGGCTTCCAGAATGAGAAAGACCATCCGGAAGTTGCGCCTTCGCAATTTGAAATCAATTACGGCTACGGCGAAGTGGTCGCCGCGGCAGACCAAATCCAACTTTATAAATTGATTTGTCGCCAGGTGGCGACGCGCATGGGACTGACCGCCAGCTTTTTGCCGAAGCCGGTGGTCGGCGTGAACGGCAACGGCATGCACACCAACGTTTCGGTCAGTAAGGGCGGCAAGAATTTGTTCTGGGATCCCAAGGGCGAGGAAAAGCTCAGCAAATTCGGCTGGTCATTCATTGATCGCATTCTCACGCACGCGAACGACGTTTGCCTGATGCTGAATTCCAGCGTGAACGCGTATCGGCGCCTGGATCCGCATTTCGAAGCTCCCAACCAGATCAAGGCTTCGCCCGTGGACCGCGGCTCGATGATCCGCATCCCCATCGGCAACGAGAAGAGTATGCGCGTCGAAGTACGTTCGGTCGCTCCGGACGCGAGTCCTTACATGGTGATGTACTCGATCTTCAAGTCGGGGCTGGATGGCGAGACCGCGAAGATCAAGAACTTGCGCCAGGCCGAGCGTTATCTGCCGGACAACATTTACACCGCGATTGATCATTTCCGTAAATCGGAGTGGACCTCGAAAATCCTTGGGGAAGACGTGAAAGGCCGCTACGCGGATTTGAAGCAAGCCGCTGCGGACCGCTGCTCGCGGCTCCTGGGCACGTTCGTGAAACCTCCGGAGGTGCAATACCACCACGAAGTTTACAACCAGTATCTTTGGAACCAGTTTTAAGGTCCCGAAGACGCCCGCTGATTTCGCAAAATGGTAAACGCCCTGGCGAAATGCCAGGGCGTTTTGCGTTAGCGCGTTCCAGTTTGCTTCCTGTGCGCTTCCCAAACCGTCACAGTACGATCTGCAATTCCAGCTGCGCGCCGGGATGCGCCAGGTCCACCAGGTAGTACACGCCGTTAACGTCAACGACGTACACGTCGTCGTTGTAGCCCCAGCCGGCGGGCCACGCCTGCGCGATGATGAACGAGTAGCCGCCGTACTGGAATCGCGGCCGACCTTCAACGATCGTCGGGTGGCCTACGTGGAATGAGTGCTCGCGGCCGAAGTGCGCCTTGTATTTGTCGTCGGGAATGCGCCCGCCGAAGGACTGCTGGGCGCGCTTTGCGTCTTCTGGACGCTGCTGTTCTTGTTTACCTGCGGTGTCCTTGGCTGGCTTTGCGGCGGCGTCGGCGCGCGGACGATCATCAGGAGTCTTGGGCGGCGCGGCTTGCGGCTTCTCGTCATGAGTAGGCTTCGCGTCCGGCGGTTTGGCAGGCTGGTCCTGCTGGTCGTGTTGTTCCTGTGCGAAAGTTGGCGCGGAAATTCCGAAAAGCAACAGCAGGGCTCCGGTTCCGATCAACATGGCGTTCTTCATGAATTTTTCCTCCGGTTCGTTTGAACGTATTAGCGCTTCACATCGCTCCCCCGCTCGAAGGAGCGCGCGCTAGGAATGTAACTGCAAGGGCAGCGCGAGCGAATACGGTTGGGACTGTATATCGCGCGGGAATTCGTGTTACGGGGAATTGCTGAGTCGCTGGCTCCTGCACACACGCGAGTGCGACCGCCGTCGTGGGAATCGTTCAAGCTCTCGGATCGCGCTGGACTAAGGCGCGGCACTTACGTCAATATCGAGGCGAGGCAGAGAATTCACGAGGTTTGGAATGGACCCATCGCGCGACCTGGATCGCATCGTACGTGAACTGAACGCACGGCCGGGAGCCGATGGCGACGAGGCCTCGGACACCGCAATTCTCGATCGCTGGCTCGCCGCGTTGCTCGCGAAAGGCGGCAGCGATCTGCTGCTCGTGCCGGGAGCGCCAGTCTGCATCCTGCACGAAGGCGGCGTGCGCAATATCGAGGCCGAGCCGCTGAACGGTTCGGAAATCGAAGCGATGGTGCTGCCCGCTTTGACGCCGCACGCTCTGCAGCAGTATCGCGCCGGACAGATCGCCGATTCTTCTTATCGCATCGAAGGCCTAGGCCGGTTCCGCATCAATCTGCATCGCGAACGCGGGCAAGCTGCCGCGGCAATTCGCGCGTTGCCTTCGAAAGTTCCGCAGCTGAGCGACCTGCGCCTTCCGCCGGGCGTCGAGGCGCTATCCCATTTGCAACGCGGCCTCTTGCTGATTGGCGGGCCCGCCGGCTCCGGAAAATCCACCACACTCGCCGCATTGATTAACGAGATTAATCGCCGCGACGCGCGACACATCGTCACCATCGAAGATCCCATCGAGTACGAGCACACGCACCTGCACAGCGTAATCGAGCAAGTGGAAATCGGCACGGACGCGCCGGATTTTCCCACGGCGCTGCGCGCCGCCTTGCGCCAGGCGCCGGACATTATCGTGGTGGGTGAAATGCGCGACATCGAAACCATGCAGATCGCCGTGGCGGCTGCGGAAACCGGCCATCTGGTGCTTTCGACGATTCACACTACGGATGTGGCTTCGACGGTGTCGCGCATTTCGGATTCGTTTCCCGTCGAGCGCCAGAACACCATTCGCCAGGAGCTGGCCATGGCGCTCACCGCCGTACTCACGCAATTTCTGCTGCCCTGCAAGACCGGTGGCCGCATGCCTGTCGCAGAGCTGCTGATGACGAGCTACGGCGCGCGGCAACATATCCGTCACAACGCGTTGCAGCATTTGCACCAGGAAATCACGCTGACGAAGAAGAAGGGGTCGTTCTCGCTGGAGGAATCGCTGGTAAAGCTCGTGAGCCAGGGTTTCATTGACCGCGAAGACGCGCTGCTCTGCGCCATCCATCCCGACGATCTGGAAATACTGCTAAAAGCGGAAAACCAATCCCGCGCCGCACGCCCATGACTCGACGCAAAATAAAACGGCGGAGCTTGCGCCCCGCCGCGGTCGTTCCTTCGTGCTAATTTCGCCGCTTAGTCGTAGTATTCGGAACCCAGGTGCGTGATCAGGTCTTCGCCCATCATCCAGCGCAGCGTATTCTTCAACTTCATTAGCTGGATAAATAGATCGTGCTCGGGGTAAAGTTCCTTCGCGCACATCGGAGACTTGAAATAGAAGCTGAGCCATTCCTGGATGCCGCGCATCCCGGCCCGTTGCGCCAGATCAAAAAATAGCGCCAGGTCCAGCACGATGGGAGCGGCCAAAATCGAATCGCGGCATAGGAAATCCACTTTGATCTGCATCGGATAGCCAAGCCAGCCGAAGATATCAATGTTGTCCCAGCCTTCTTTGTTGTCGCCGCGCGGAGGATAGTAGTTGATGCGCACCTTGTGGTAAACCTTGCTATAGAGATCCGGATACAACGCCGGCTGCAAAATATATTCCAGCGCGCCCAGCTTCGATTCTTCCTTGGTCTTGAACGAGCCGGGATCGTCGAGCACTTCGCCGTCGCGATTGCCCAGAATGTTCGTGGAAAACCAGCCGTTCAAGCCCAACATGCGCGCTTTGAATGCGGGAGCGAGCACAGTTTTCAGCAGCGTCTGACCAGTCTTGAAATCCTTGCCGCCGATCGCCACATTCTTGGCTTTGGCATATTCCTCGAGGGCGGGAATATCCACGGTCAGATTCGGCGCGCCGTTTGCAAACGGCACTCCTTCGCTGATGGCCGCATACGCATACAGCATCGAAGGCGCGATCGCCGGATGATTCGCCTTCATGCCTTTTTCAAATGACGCGAGGTTCTTGTGCACTTCCTCGGCTTTGAGGAACACTTCGGTCGAGCCGCACCACACCATCACCAGGCGATCCAGCTTGTTCTTTTTCTTGAATTCGCGAATGTCCTCGCGGAGTTGTTCAGCGAGGTCAAATTTCGTCTTGCCCTTTTTCACATGCGTGCCGTGCAGGTTCTTCACGTAATTCTGGTCGAACACGGCCTTCATCGGCTTGATGCCCTTTAGGAATTTCTCGGCCTTGTCGAGATCCTTGGCCTCCAGCACGCCGGCCTTCGCCGCAGCCTGGTAAGCGTCGTCGCTGAACACATCCCAGCCGCCGAACACGATGTCGTCGAGTTGCGCGAGCTGCACGAAATCCTTGATTTGCGGCGTGCGCCCGTCGGTGCGCTTGCCCAGCCGAATCGTGCCCAATTGCGTCAGCGAGCCGACCGGCACCGCGTGCCCTCGCCGCACCAATTCCACCCCCGCCATGAAGGTTGTGCTCACCGCGCCCATTCCGGGCGTCAGCACACCCAATTTCCCCTTTGGCGAAGCCACACTCACAGGCCTGCGCATTCGTTTTCCCCCAGTTCGATTCGTAGATTATTGAAGATGACTAAAGTGAGAGCCACGAAAAAGTTCGCGCCATCTGCCGCCGCATCATTCCGCCGCCGCATCGTGCTCGCGGCGCGTGCAGAAGCCTGCATTTGATTTTTGCGCGGCAGATGAGTCGTCGTCCCGAGCGCGCCTTGCCTCTAGGCGTGCGAAGCGCTCAGAACAAACAATTTATGATGCGGCAACGCGAGAAGTTTTGCAAATTGATTTCCCAACGTGCGGACGGTGAATGCGGCATGAAAAATGCGCTTAGCGGCGAGCGCGATTCAATACGGAAAGCCGAAACGCGGCGGGAGAAGCGCGGCGGCGAAGGCGTGCGTGCGCGTGGCGATTATTTCCGCCGGGACAGGTTCGAAATTTCATCCGAAACCGACAGGAATACTAGTACTGCGAGTGCGCCCATCATGCAGAAAGCGATCATCATTTTCTCCGACAGCGCCGAACTTCGGGATGGAATAGGCAAGCCACATGCCAGACGTGCGTGTGAGCTATCTCTAGTATTTGCAATACGCGACGGGTTGGCCAGATGCCCATCGTGCAGATAAATAGTCAAAAATGTGGACTAAGGATGACACGGCGTCGGCTTTGCGGACGGCTGCGGGCAGCTATGGAGCACTCGAAGGCTATGCCGAAAAACGCGCCGCTACAATTTTTCGATGTGAATGGACCCGTCGCCGGAGCTGACTGCCAGCGTCGGCCCACCGGCATTCAACTTTCCACGCACGGAGGAATGGCTCAGCGACCCGGAAACTTGAATGGGAATATCCAGCGTGATGCTGCCGTCGCCGGTATGCGCGTCCAGTGTCGCGTTCAAATCGCCGGGCAGCCGCAGCGTGATGCGTCCGTCGCCGGAATGCAGGTTCCAGCCACTCGCGACTTTCGATCCGCTGCCCACCTGTGCCTCGATATTTCCGTCGCCGGTCTTCAGCGCCAGAGCGTCGAATCGGCCGTCAATCCGCAGATTCCCGTCGCCCGTGTTGGCATCGAGCGAGCCATCGAAGTTGTGTCCTTCGATGTGGCCATCGCCGGTGTGGATTCGTATGTCTCCCCTGATGTTGCCGGCGGTTACGTTGCCGTCGCCGGTATCGAATTGAACTTTGCCGGAGACTCCCTGCGCGGTCACATTGCCGTCGCTGGTGCGCACGTCCACGTCTAGCTCGCGCGGCACGCTCACTTCCACGCGCAGCGACTTATGGTTTCCACCAAACATCGAAAAGCCCCAGTGCGGCACCTTCACTTCAATCGAAACGCTATTGCCGGATTGGCTCTCGATGATCTGCACATCGTTGGGACCGATCTTCCACCCGTTGGTGGTGACGTGCGCCTCGATCTGGTGCTGGTCCGTGCCGGTGACGATGACGTCGCCGTCGCCGGTCATTACGCGCAGGTCGGCGCGGCCATTTACCTGGTACGTCTTCGACCATTGGTCGGCGCGCACTGGCGCGGCGCTGGCCGCGATGGTGATCCCCGCCACCAGGATAGCCGCTGCGAAATTTCGTACCCGCTTCGTCATTGGGTTCGTCGCTCGATTCGACATTCGATTCATGGCTCGCTCCGTGGCACAGTCACTTGCGCCGTCACTTGCAGATACGAAAGCGCGAAGAAAAATGTTCCGTGACGATGCGATGAGCATCGTCATCCTGAGGTCGGCGCCGTTGCCTCAAGCCGGCCGAAGGATCTCTCCCGCACTTCCGAACGATGCAGTTTTCTCTGCGCTAAACGCCTTTGCCTTTCTCCGATTTCCCTCCGCCTTCCTCGGTACGCTCCGTGTTCAATCTTTGAACGTAACGCAGCCGAGGGCGCTCTAAGCCGACTTCCTCTTCGCGGCCTTACCCTTAACCGCCCCAGGCTTGCTACGCAGCGAAGCCAAGAACTGCTCCGTCGGCAAAGTGTTGACCACATCCTTCTTCTCCACCCACCCGCGCCGCGCGGTGATGACCCCATACTTCATCAAAGGAAAATGCGCGAAAGAGTGCGAATCGGTCGAGATGACGATCTTCACCCCGCGCTCTTTCGCCATCCGCAAATGAACGTCCTTCAAATCCAGCCGGTCCGGAAACGCGTTGCATTCCACGACCACGCCGAGCCCTTTCGCCGCATCCAGAATTTTCTCCATATCGTAATCAAACGGATCGCGCCGCAGCACCAACCGCCCCGTGGGATGCGCCAGAATTTGCACGTACGGATTTTCCAGCGCCGCCAGAATCCGTTCGGTCATTTCCGCGCGGCCCTGGTTCATGTAGGAATGCACCGACGCGACTACCACATCCAGCTGCGCCAGCACTTCGTCGTCCAGATCGAGTTTGCCCGTTTTCAGGATGTCCACCTCGATCCCCGCGAGCAAACGAATCCCCGGCACGCGTACCTGTGCCGCGCGGATTTTCTTGATTTGCTCGAGCGTGCGCTTTTCGTCCATGCCGTTCGCGACGGTCACGGCCTTGGAATGGTCGGTGAGCGCGATGTATTCGTAGCCGAGCTTTTTCGCCGCTTCGCCCATCTCTTCGATGGAATTGCGTCCGTCTGAAGCGGTGGTGTGCATCTGCAGGTCGCCGCGAATGTCCCCAAGCTTAAGAAGATTCGGCAAAGTGTGATTTTCGGCGGCGGCGATTTCGCCGGTGTTCTCGCGCAACTCCGGCTCGATGTAATCCAGGCCCAGCTTCTTGTAGATTTCTGCTTCGGTTTTTCCGGCGACAAACTTTCCGGCTTTCAGAGTGGTCAGCGCGTACTCATTCAAAGTCCAGCCCATGTCCCGCGCGCGGCCGCGCAATACCACGTTGTGTTCTTTCGAGCCGGTAAAATACAGCAGGGCCGCGCCGAAGCTGTCTTTATCCAGCAGGCGGACGTCCACTTGCAGGCCATTTCCGAGAAGCACGCTGACTTTATTTTCACCGTGCGCGAGGGTCTGATCGATGCCCGGATATTTCAGAATGTGAGTGGCGACTTCGTCCACGTCCTTCTGTTTGTCGTGGCCGGGGCGCAGCGTGACCAGCAAATCGAGGTCGCCGATCGTTTCTTTTCCGCGGCGCAAAGAGCCGGCGGGCGTCACCGACTCGACGATTTCTTTCACCTTGCTGATGTAGGCCACCAGTTTCTGCGCTTCTTCATCCGCGACGTCCAGTTTGAATCGCCCGGAGGAGCGCTTCGCAAGTTCGGTGGCCTTCAGGATGTTGGCTTCGGTTTTTTCGCCGAAGCCTTCCAGGTCGCGCAGCTTTCCTTCGCGCGCCAGTTTTTCCACGCCTTCGACGGTGGCAACTTTGAATTTCTTGAAGAGGATCGCCACTTTCTTCGGGCCCATGCCTTGCAGGTGCAGTAATTCGAGCAGCGTCAGCGGATACTTCTTCAATAATTTCTGGCGCAGGCTGTAATCACCGGTCTCCAATATTTCGCGGATGTGCGCGGCCATGCCGTCGCCCACGCCCGGAAGTTCCTTCAGCTTGGCGTCGTCCTTCGCCAGATCCTCGATGCGTTCGTGGATGCTGTACAGCAGCTCCGCGACTTTTTCGTAGCTGCGGTAGCGCCCGATGATCGCGCCATCGATCTCCAGCAGCTGCGCCGTCTCCTGCAGAATCTTCGCGACTTCTCGATTTTCCATGGGGTTTCCCGGTGGCTGGGTTTCGTCCCGGATTTTACTTCTTTCTGAGGCAGAACTGGAAGGGGAGGCTGTCAGGTCACGCCGAGTTGGCTGGAGAAACTGCGCGCCGCAAGCTCAAACGGCGTCCCGCCGGCGCTTTTTCTCAATTGTGTATGATTGCGCGAAAACTGATCTCGCGCGCTCTATATCCTTCAGCACTTGCTCGCGCAACGCCTCGGGGCCGGAAAATTTCTGTTCGTCGCGCAGGCGCTGCAGGAAGCGTACCTTCATCGGGCCCGTGGTTAGTGCTTCCGCGAAATCGAAAAGATGCGATTCGATGGCCAGACGAGTGCCATCAAAGGTGGGCCGCACTCCCACATTGGTGACCGAGCGATACGGCCCGCCCGAAAGCACGGTCTCGCTAATATAGACGCCGGTCTTGGGCAACGTCTCCTGCTCGGTCGCAAGATTCAATGTCGGCACCACCAGTTTGCGGCCCTGTCCGGTGCCCGTGCGTATCTCGCCCACCAGCGCAAAAGGCCGGCCTAACATGCGTCGCGCATCTCCCACGTGCCCGCCACGCACCGCCTCGCGAATCGCGGTGCTGGAGACGACATCTCCGCCGTCAATCACCGGCGTCACGACGACCACTGCAAATCCCCAGCGCTGCCCCAATTCCTTCAGCAGCTCCACATCGCCCAGTTGCCTGTGCCCGAAGCGAAAGCTCGCGCCCACCAACACCGCGCGCGCGCGCATCGTATCTGCCAGATATTTTTTCGCAAAATCTTCGGCGCTGGCCTGGGCCAGAGCCGTGTCGAACTGCAAGACCAAGGCCGCGCCAATTCCCATCGCGGCGAAATCAGCGACGCGCTGCGGAAGAGTTTCGAGAAGGGAAGGAGCCTGCTGCGGCCGCAGCACGCGCGCTGGATGCGGATAAAACGTCAATACCGCGGGCAGCAGCTCCTTCTTCAGCACATCGTGTGCATCGCCACGTCCAGCCACGGCCCGCTCCACTACATCGCGCAGAATTTTCTGATGCCCGAGGTGCACGCCGTCGAAATTGCCGATCGTTAAGACCGTCCCCGGCCGGCTTTCTCCTAAACAATCCATCCACTCATTTGCCGAATTGATCAGGAGCATCTCCGAGCGCCCGGAGTCGCGCGCCGGCAGATCGGTGAGAAATTTCAGCGTGTCCTTCGTTGCGTCCCACCGCATTAAATCGGCACCTCAAATTTCAACCCGTCATACGCCAGTTGCACGCCCTTGGGCAATTTTGCGTTGGCCTCCACATGCCCCAAATCGTGGCAGATGTGCGTGAACCACGCGCGTTTGGGCTGTAGCTCACGCACTAGCTTGAGCGATTGCTCCACATTCGAATGCATCGGATGCGGCGCGTAGCGCAAAGCATCCAGAATGAAATCGTCCAGCCCTTGCAGCAGAGCTTTGGAACTTTCAGGCACCGCGCTGAAATCCGTCAGGTACGCGGCCTTGCCAAAACGAAAACCGAGCACCGGTTGCGGCCCGTGCTGCGCTGGCACCGGCGTGATCCGCAGTCCGAACAAATCGAACGGCCCATCAATCGTATGCATCGCGATGGCCGGCACGGAGCTTTCAGTCGGCACATCATCGAAAACGTACGCGAATCGGCTCCGCAGCGTTTCCTGCGTGCTCTGCGCCGCGTAAACCGGCACCACGCCGCGCTGTTTCAGATTGTAAGGACGAATATCGTCGAGCCCCAAGATGTGATCGGCGTGCGCGTGCGTGTACAGCACTGCGTCCAGCCGGTCAACTTTTCCGCGCATGGCCTGAAAGCGAAAATCCGGCGTGGTATCAATCACCACGTTGTGGCCGCCATACTGCAGCAAGATCGAAGGTCGCGTGCGTTTGTCGTGCGGGTCCGTCGAGTCGCACACCGCGCAATGGCACCCGAGCGTGGGCACGCCCATGGACGTGCCCGAACCGAGTACCGTTAATTGCAGGGAAGCCATGGTCTGGTGGGATGTTGCAAAGAGTGCTCTCGATTCATCCGGGGAAGCCCGGCGGCAGCGCCGCGCCGCCAGGGAAATTTACCGCAACAATAATCAATTACCGACGGCCGCTTACTTAGCCTTGGCCTTCTTGGCCATCTGTTCCGCGGCGGCTTTGGAAATTTCCATGAACGTCAGCTTCAGGCTGCCGATCACTTCGATCAGCAAGTTGTCGTCATCCTTGGACAAGTTCCCACGCGTCTTTTCACGCAGCGCGTCGAGCATGTCAATCACTTCGCGCGCGCCTTCCAGGTCCACAAACGCTTGCCCGGTGCGCGGGTCGGCCATGCCGCCGAGCATCGCCGCGGCGTTACGCGTTAGAAAATCAATCAGCATCTGAAAGCTGCGCGACGTAGGGTTGATTTCGCCGCTGTCCTGCGCGTCAGCTGCTGCGTCTTCGGGCGTTACTCCCGCGAGAGCCGTTCCATTGCCCGCCGCGCCCAGAGTGTCTGCGTTTGCCGCGATCGGGCTCGTCGTCTGCGCAGGCACGGCTTTACCTGCCGAAGAAGCCGCGGCCACCTTGGCCTTTTCCTGCGCTTGCGCTGCAGCTTTCTTCTCCGCCGCCTCGTCATTGCGGCGCTCCTGCTCCACCACGTCCTTGCGCAATTCGCCGTCTTCGCCAAACAACCGGCGATCCACTACTTTGAATGTCTCTTCGTGCTTCGAATCCGCCACGGCAGGTTCCCTCGCAGATGCTCCTGAGAGTTACAAGGAAGTTTAACATCCGCTTCTACCCGGCGACAAGCCGCGCGCCAGCGCGCTGAACGGGTCCGAGTTGCGCCGCATTTTTCCTGTTGACACACTTCCGGCTATCTGTTACACAATGTAGCGCTACAATGAAGAACACACAAGACACGCGCCCCCGCAACCTCGGTGAAGTCGAACAGTTGGTCATGGACTACGTCTGGTCGCACGGCCCCGTTTCCTCTGAGGCCTGCCGCGAAGCACTCGCCGCGCGGCGTCCCATGAAGGAATCCACCATCCGCACCGTGCTGCGCCGCCTGGAAGTAAAAGGCTACGTCGCGCACGAGGTCAGCGGCCGCACTTACATTTATCGCGCCGCCGAACCGCGCCAAAATGTGGCGGTGCGCGCCGTGAAACATATCATTGACCGTTTCTGCGGCGGCTCCGTCGAAGAGTTGGTGATCGGCATGGTGGACAACGCCGTGCTCGACCGCCGCCAGCTCGAGCGGCTGACGCAGAAAATCGCCGAGCGCAAAACCAATCTGCGGAAGGAGGCGAAGCCGTGATCGTCATGCTCGTTCTCCATGCGTCCGCGAATTTCGCAGCGCACGTGTTGCAGCCCGCCGCGCGCTCGCTCGCGCTCGCATGCGTCGCTGGACTAGCTCTCGCAGCCTTCCGCGTGCGCAGCGTCGCGCTAAGGCTGGCGATTTGGCGCGCCGTGCTGCTCGTGGCGCTGGCGATGCCGGTGCTGGGACTGCTGCTGCCGCCGCTTCCGGTTTTTGTGCCGCTGGCTGCGAAATTCGTTCGAGCACAACAGCCCCCCGCGGAAATTGCGTCTTCGCGCGAGGTTCATTCCCGCGCGATCACCGTGAACCAGGTACCGCCCTCGAATTCCACGAAGGTCGGTGTGTTCAGCAACGGCCTCCGCGCGTCAGACACAATGGACGCGGCTGATGCGAGAGACGCGACAGGGACGCCGCAATCCACAGATGCGTCGCCGACAAGCGCACAATCTCACCGCGCGTTTCCTTGGATGGCAGCCTCTGCCACGATCTATCTCGCGGTCGCAATCTTCATGCTGGTTCGACTGGCGCTCGGTGTGATTCTGGGCCGACGCCTGGAAAGGGAATCGCAGCTCCTCGAAGATTCGCACGCCCTCGCGCGTCTGCATTTTTTCACCCGCACATCGGGTCTGCGCGCATCACCGCGCCTGGCCGAGTCTGAGCTGCTCTCCGTGCCAGTGACGTTCGGCGTGCGCCGCCCCGCTATTCTGCTTCCACCGGGCTGGCGGGATTGGGAACCCGCCGAACTCGACGCCGTCCTCGCGCACGAAATTTCTCACGTGGTTCGCCGCGACGCGCTCGCTGAGCGTCTCTCGCTGCTGCATCGCGCGATCTTCTGGTTCAGCCCGCTCAGCTGGTGG
The DNA here is from genome assembly GCA_013289695.1 of Acidobacteriota bacterium. Classification (GTDB taxonomy): domain Bacteria; phylum Acidobacteriota; class Terriglobia; order Acidiferrales; family UBA7541; genus Palsa-295. The sequence continues at coordinate 199,980 of JABCZK010000001.1, read as the reverse complement.
CTCGCGCGCCATCTGGCGGATCTCGCTGAAGAAGCCAGCGATGACGCGGCGCTCGCTGCCGGCGCCGACCGCACGCGTTACGCCGAAACCTTGTTGGGCTTTTTCGCCGCGCTGGAAGCCGCGCCCGGCCGCGTGTGGTGGCAGGGCGTTTCCATGGCTACCGCAGGGCAAGCGGAAAAACGCCTAGATCGAATTCTCGAAGGGAAAGGGAGTGTCGCCATGCACCTGAAGAAACCTGTTGTGATCGGCTACATGTTGGCAGCAATTCCAGTTGTTTGTCTCATCGCGGCCTTCCGCCCCACGATTGAAAATTTCCATTCCACGCCGTCGCAGCAAGGCGAGCCGCAGACGACGCAGCCTCCGGCAGTTCCTGCCGAGCAGCCCGCGCAGCCGCCCGCGCCGGCACCTCCGGAAGCGTCGGTGCGCACGGTCGTCAGCCCCATGGTCTCGGTGGATCCGATTGTTTCCGTGCACACTGTGGTCACGCCAGTTGTCCTGCCCGACGTCAAGCCACTCGTCATGCCCGTCGTCAGGCCAATCGTCTCCGTTGCGCCGATGGTGATGGTGCGTCCTATTTCGCCGCGCGCGCTGCAGTCCACCACTAACGGCTTCCGAAACATCAGTGGCGACGACGATGGCGAGCAATTCACCATCGTCTCCGGCAATTCCACGGTAAGCGTCTCGTCCGATAATTTCAGCATCCGCACCGACGGCAACACCGCTGTCGCAAATTCGCTGCGCCGCAATTTCTCCGGCGATTTCATCTGGCTTATCCGAGACGGCAAGGCCTACATCATCCGCGACCCGGCCACTATAAAACAGGCTATGGATTTCTTCGCGCCCGCGCGGGAACTGGGCCGCCAACAGCAAGAGCTAGGCAAGCAGCAGGAAGCACTGGGCGCGGAGCAGGAAGCGCTCGGCGCAAAACAGGAAGCTCTCGGCGCGCAGATGGAAAAAGTCCGCGTGAAAATTCCGGACATGACCGCCGAGCTGCAGAAACTGGAAGCCGAACTGAAGAAAATGAGTGAAGGCGGCACGCAGGACGACCTGGGACGCATCCAGGAAAAAATCGGCGAAATCCAGAGCCGCATCGGAGAATTGCAATCGAAGGCGGGTGAAAAGCAGGCCGAGCTGGGCGAGAAGCAAGGCGCCCTGGGCGAAGAGCAGGGCCAGCTGGGCGAACAACAAGGCAAACTGGGCGAACAGCAAGGCAAGCTCGGCGAGCAGCAGGAAGAAGCCTCGCGGAAAGCCTTGCGCGAAATGAAGAAGCTCCTGGAGCAAGCCGTCGCGAGCGGCCTGGCCAAGCCGGCATAACCGAGGTGCACGATTTTGATCCGGCCCTTGTCCGATTCAGTCTCGCTGTAGCTTCGGGCGCGGTTTGGGTTTTCCTATGTGAACCCCGGTTTTTTTGTGCTCTCTGTGTTAAATCTTTGCCTTCGGTTGTCTCTGCGGCCTCTCGGTTCTGACCTCTGGGCCGATGCGGTAAAGCTTTTGCGTTACTCCAACCGCCAGAATACTCCCGCGTTAAGGTCGTTCTAGCAAATACGACGGATGCATCCGCCCGGTAGGCGCGTACAACTGCTCATGCGTGAAACGAAAGCCGAGCTTGCTCAAGAGGCGATGCGACGCCGCGTTCTCCGGATGGTGCCCCGCAAAAAGCCCCTGCGCGCCGAGCACATCGAAGGCATAACGAATTACCGCACGCCCCGCCTCCTCCGCCAATCCCATTCCCCAAAATTCCGCGCGAAGATGTATGCCCAATTCCATGATTTCCGAGGCCTCATGGTACGGCCGCAGACCCGCACATCCCACATGCTCGTTGCGCTGCAAAAGAAATAGCGTCCAGTATTGCACTCCCCATCCCTCCCGGGTGCGTATTTCCGTTTGCAGCCGCTCCTTGACGTCGGCGTCCGAAAACGGACCGCCAATGAACGCAGTCACACGAGCGTCGCCCCACAGAGCCAGCGCCAGCGGCAAGTCCGCCGGTGTCCAGTGGCGGAACCCGAGCCGCTGCGTAGTTAGAAAATAGGTTTCTGTCTCAGCCATGTCGCTCTGCGATTTCACCCCGTCCGGAATTTTGCGACCTCGTCGCCAAGCGATAATCTACAACCTGACCGCTGCGGCCCGCAATCTGCGGCGCGATTCTTCGCCATTTTAATTGTGCTGTAGATTTTCTCTGTGTAGTCTGCGCTGCGGCCTCCGCGCCCGCTGTGGTAAATTTTTTGTAACAAACTCGAGCCCACTCGCAAAATCCCGCAACCTGCGCTAGTCTGTTGCATCGAACTAATATAGTCACGCAGTCGCCAAGGATTCACATGCCCAGCACGAAAACAGCGCATCGTAAGACGCGCGCACGCCGCCCACAGCCAGCAACAAAATCGCGCAAACCGGCACCGCCGGCAAGACCGATAGCCATCTATCACGAACACCCGCGCTGGTTCCTCCCCGTTTTCGCGGAACTGGATCGCCGCTCAATTCCCTACGTGCGCCTGGACGCCGCGCACCATCATTTCGACATATCGCCCAACGGCCACCAGCAATTCGGCCTGGTTTTCAACCGCATGAGCCCCTCGGCATGGACGCGCGGCAACGCCCACGCAATTTTCTACACGCTCAGCTACCTCTCGCACCTGGAAAAGCAGGGCACGCGCGTCGTGAACGGCAGCCACGCATTTCGCGTCGAGACTTCGAAAGCCCTGCAGCTTTCACTGTTGGAGTCGCTGGGCCTGCCGCATCCGCGGTCGGTGGTGATCAACCATGTGTCGCAAGCGGTCGCCGCAACGCGCGATCTGCGTTACCCGATCGTGGTGAAGCCGAATATCGGCGGCAGCGGCGTGGGCATCGTGCGCTTCGATTCTCCCGAGCAGCTCGCAGCCGGCGTGCAGAACGGCGCGATTCAGCTGGGCCTCGATTCCACCGGCATCGTCCAGGAATTCATCCCCGCGCGCGGCGGACACATCACCCGCATCGAGACTCTCGGCTACGAATATCTCTACGGCATAAAAGTTTTCACGTCCGGCGAAACCTTCGACCTTTGCCCCATGGACATCTGCAAAACTACCGACGGCGCTGAAATTAAAACCGCCTGCGTGGTGGAAGGCGCAAAAACCGGGTTGCGCGTCGAAGGTTTCACACCGCTCAAGAAAGTTATCGCGGATACCGAAAAGATTTTTCGCGCCGCGCAAATCGAAGTCGGCGGCCTGGAATACATCATTGACGACCGCGACGGGAAACTCTACTACTACGACGTGAACGCGCTTTCGAATTTCGTTTCGGACGGCCCGCGCATTGTTGGGTTCGATCCCTTCGCGCGCCTGGTGGATTATTTGGTGAAGGAGGCGCGCTGATGCGTTATGGCTACTGGCTACCCGTCTTCGGCGGCTGGTTGCGCAATGTGGCCGACGAGCAGATGCCTCCTACCTGGGAGTACGTTTCGCGCCTGGCGCGCCGCAGCGAAAAAATCGGTTACAGCCTGACGCTCATTGCCGAGCTGAATCTGAATGACATTAAAGGTGTCGACGCGCCTTCGCTCGACGCCTGGTCCACGGCCGCGGCCCTCGCTGCGGTTACCGAAACGCTCGAACTGATGGTTGCGGTGCGGCCTACTTTTCATCTTCCGGCGCTGCTCGCCAAACAATCCGCCAATATTGACCGCATCAGCAACGGTCGCCTCTCGCTGAACGTGGTTTCCTCCTGGTGGGCCGAAGAAGCCAAAAAATACGGCGTGCAATTCGATCAGCACGACGACCGCTACGCGCGCACTTCCGAATGGCTCGATATCGTGGACTCCGCCTGGAAGCAGGATCATTTCTCCTACAACGGCAAATATCATTCCGTGCACGATTTGGTGCTGCAGCCGAAGCCGGTCTCGAAGCCGCGCCCGGTCATTTATGCAGGCGGGGAATCGGAGGCCGCGAAAGAATTAATTTCGCAGAAGTGCGACGCCTTCGTGATGCACGGCGATTCACCGGAGCGCGTCGCTGCGAAAGTCCGCGACATGTCTGAACGCCGCCAGCGCAAGAATCTCCCGCGCATGCAATTCGGTATCGCCGCGTACGCCATCGTCCGCGACACTGAAGAAGAAGCCCGGCAGGAGCAAGCCCGCATCACCGACGTGCAGCAGAATGCGGCCGGCTACCAGAATTATCGGCAATGGATGGCGAATACGCAGCTCGAACACCGCGTCTCGCTCGAAGAGTATTCCGTCTCCAACCGCGGCCTGCGCTCCGGCCTCGTCGGCACGCCGCAACAGGTAGCCGACCGCATCGGCGAATTCGAGCGCGCCGGCGTGGACCTGCTGTTACTGCAATTCAGCCCCCAAGCCGAAGAAATGGACCGCTTCTCGGAATCCGTAATCCGCCCAGCCGCAGCCCAAGCCGCCGCAAACTAGTTGTTGCGCCGACCCTTTGCACCCGCAGCGTTATCGGACAGCTGGCTATCGGCCTCTGCCCCGGGACTTGAAGCCGAATCTATGGGGCTCGGTAAGTGGTTTCGTGGCCCGGCCACACTACTGCTACTATCGCCCCGCCCACGGCGCCAATCACGGCGCCACCCGCGGCTCCCGTTCCTCTGCACCGGCAAATCCACGGGGTTCCCACGCCGCCGCGCTGATAGCGGCACCCGCTCCTGCGCCCACCGCGGCGCCAATGAGGGTGTTGCGCAAACGATGCTTATTCTCCGTCCGTTTGACGCTGCGAACGTCTTGCTTCTGGATGGTCTGCGCGCCTGACTTGCCTTGTAGTGAGATTTCCTTGCCTGAGACACTCAGGAACGTTCCGCAGTTCTTCTTCGAGGTTTGATCCACTTGAATCTTCTGGCCCACTTGCAGCGCGTTCAGGTTCTCCCGTTGCGCTGAAACGGCACATGGCATAGCCAGAAGGCAAGCCAAAATCCAGAATTTCCGCATCGTGATTTGACTCCGCGGATGATTGAGTCCTTCGGGGCCTAATTCGAGTATAGCGGGAGACCGCAAGGCCGGAATTACCGATTGGAATTGGCATCGAAAGATAAACTAGATTCGCCCGCTCAACCGGGGATAGCAGCGTTGGCTCAAATCTCCGGCTAGAGAGTTAACCCCAGTTCCTAGCGATGCTACAGTATCGGTTGGCAAGCGTTGCGCGGCACTTCGAAGGAGACACCGCTTATGGCGAGCATGGCTGGATTTGCGATCCTTTCCGCAGTTGCTCTGCAGCTTAATTTGGCAGTCGCGTTTCCGCAAGCGCCTGCGTCAGTCCCAGGACTTCCGAGCACTTTGAGTTGGCAGAACTCACCGGCCGCGTGGCAATTCGACAGCGACAATAAGGTGCTGAGGAAATCCGCGGGCTCTAAGACAGATTGATTCCTCGATCTATTCGACGGCACCGTGGCATCGTCCTGACTCCCGCATGGCGCTATGACAGGAATCAAGAAAAATAGTGCACGGCCGGCTGGATGTTTTCTTACTTTCCGGCTCACGTCGTAGGCGACACGCGCATCCTTGTCTCGAATCCTTCTTCCCTGTAAATTGTGATATCGCTCATGAAGAAACCCACTTCACGCAACATCTCAAACCGACCGCGCCGGCAGCGTGCCACCTCGCCGCGCATACCGCTGAACGGGCGCGACAAACTTGCCGGGCAGTGGTTCGCAAAGCTGGTGGCACTGCAAGCCCGCTTGCGTGCCCCGACCGGCTGCCCCTGGGATCGTGAACAAACGCACCAGTCGTTGCGCAAATTCCTGATCGAAGAAACCTACGAAGTTCTCGACGCGATGGAATCATGCGACCCGCACGAATTCGCGTCGGAGCTGGGTGACCTGCTGCTGCAGATCACATTCCATTCGATTCTCGCCGAAGAAACCGGCGCGTTCACTATCTCGGACGTGATCGAATCTATCCACACAAAAATGGTCCGCCGCCACCCTCACGTTTTCGGCGACACCAAAGCCAAAGACTCCGCCGCCGTCCTGAAAAATTGGGAACAAATCAAAGCCGCCGAACGCGCGCAAACAAACGGCAAGGACGGGAAGCCTGCGAACGCAAAGGCAAACGTCAGCGGCGAAACCGAGTCTATCCTCTCCGGCGTCCCGCGCTCTCTGCCAGCAGTCCTCGAAGCCTATCAACTCACCCGCCGCGCCGCGCACATCGGCTTCGACTGGGACGATCTCGCCGGCATCTTCGACAAACTCGAAGAAGAAAAGCGCGAAATCCTCGCATCGCTGGAATTTCCCGTGCCGCCGTCGGCAGCAGCCCGCCGCGCGAAGCCAGCAGCCGCGGAAGCGCCCGTAGGGGCACGGCATGCCGTGCCCGATTCAACGCCGCGCCCCACGCCAGCTTCGCCACACCTGGAAGAAGAAGTCGGCGACCTGTTATTCGCCGCAGTAAATGTGGCACGCTTCTTGGGCGCCGATCCGGAGATCGCGCTGAAGAAAGCGAATCGCAAATTCCAGTCCCGCTTCCAGTGGATGGAATCAGCCGCACACGCTGAAGGCCAGCACCTGGCCAACCTGCCGCGCGAGCGCATGGAAGAATTGTGGAATCTCTCAAAGCTGCAACAACCCCTTGAGGCCGCGCAGACCAAATGAACGCATCTGCCGAAACGCCATCAGCCGCAGCGCACGAAATCGAAATTCGCCACTGCGAATCGCTCGCCGAATACGAAACCTGCGTGAAGCTGGAAAAACATATCTGGGGCGAGCACATCGCCGTGCCCTCGGCCATCTTCGTCGTAGCGCACCAGACCGGCGGCCAGATTTTCGGCGCATTCGATGGCGACAGAATGGTCGGCATGACGCTCGCGCTCGCCGGTACGCGCGGCGGAAAGCCTTTCCTGCACTCGCACATGACCGCCGTGCTTCCCGAATATCAAAATTGCGGCGTCGGCCGCCGCCTGAAATTCTTCCAGCGCCAGGACGCGCTGAAGCGAGATATCCGCCTGATCGAATGGACCTTCGATCCGCTGGAGCTGAAAAACGCGCACTTCAATTTCGTACGCCTGGGCGCTATCGCGCGCCGCTACATTCCGAATTGCTACGGCGTCACAGCAAGCCCGCTGCACGCGGGACTGCCCACCGACCGACTGGTGGCGGAATGGTGGCTCGATTCAGATCGCGTGATAAATATTCTCGCCGAAAGTCCGCTGCCCGCCGCCGCTGGCGCACGAACGATTTCGCTGCCCGCAGATCTCGGCGAAGTGAGAACCCAGAACCGCGAATCCGCCGCGCGCTTGCAATCCGAAACGCGCGATCAATTTCGCAAATTGCTGCATCAGGGCTTCATCGCGACGTCCGTCGAGCGCCGCGGCGAAACTGTTGATTACATTCTGGAACCCGCCGCTTCCATCGCGGGCCTGCGTCTGCCAGAATACCGCCCGGAAGAATTCGAAGACTAACGACTGAACCGAACACCAAAGGCCCCAGCCCCTATGCGTCTGCGTAAAATCACTCTGCGCGAAATTCACATGCCGTTGATTGCGCCCTTCCAAACTAGCTTCGGCGAGACTTTGCTGCGCCGAATTCTTCTGCTTGAAGTGGACGCCGATGACACGTCCGGATGGGGTGAATGCACTGCCGGTGAGGATCCCTATTATTCGTACGAAACGGTCGAAACCGCCTGGCACATCATCCGTGATTTTCTGTGGCCCATGGTGAAGTACAAGGAATTCGATTCCGCCGCCGAAGTTTTCGACTTGCTCGCCCATGTGCGCGGCCACAACATGGCCAAAGCCGCGCTGGAAACCGCCATCTGGGACGCTGAAGCAAAACAAAAAAATCTGCCGCTAGCAAAATTACTCGGCGGCACGCGCGATGAGATTTCCTCCGGCGTTTCCATCGGCATTCAGGCCGACATCCCCACCCTGCTCGCCACAGTGGAAAAAGAGCTGGCCGCCGGCTATCAACGCATCAAAATAAAAATCAAGCCTGGCAACGATGTGGCGCCCGCCCGCGCGCTGCGCGAAAGATTCCCGCGCATTCGCCTGATGGTGGACGCCAATTCCGCGTATCGCATGGAAGACGCGCCGCTCCTGAAGCAGCTTGACGCTTTCTACCTGATCATGATCGAACAGCCGCTGGGCCACGACGACATCTACTCCCACGCCGCGCTGCAACGCCAGCTCGATACGCCTATCTGCCTCGACGAATGCATCCACGATATCGAACACGCCCGCGCCGCCATCGAAATCGGCGCCTGCAAAATCATCAATATGAAACTCGGCCGCGTCGGGGGCCACACCGCCGCCCGCCGTATCCACGATCTGTGCGAAAAGAGATCCATTCCCGTCTGGTGCGGAGGCATGCTCGAATCCGGCATCGGCCGCGCGCACAACATCGCCATGTCCACGTTGCCGAATTTCACGCTGCCCGGGGACGTCTCCGCCAGCCGCCGCTACTGGACCGAAGACCTCATCGAGCCGCAAGTGGAAGTCACGCCGCGCGGCACCATAAAAGTTCCCACGGCGCCGGGGATCGGCTACACGCCGCGCCTCGCGCGCATCGAATCGCTGACCAAACGCCGCGAGGTGCTCGATTGAAAGCGAAAGTTCGAGCGCGCGATTGAACTCACCATCGGCTTCACCAATGGCCTCGCCCGCCACCGCCGCAACGCCGAATCCCGAGCCGCCGCGCCCCAGCAGATTAACACTGGCGTTCTGGCTGCTGATGATGCTCGTGCTGTGGTCCGGCAATTACGTCGCGGGAAAAATCGCCCTGCGCACGTTCGATCCGGTCACGCTCACCTGCCTGCGCCTGCAACTCGCCGCGTTCATCATGCTGGCGATTTATTTTTCGCGCCGCGAACGCCAGCCGCTGAAGCTCGCTGATGCATGGCCTTTTCTGTATCTCGGTTTCTTGGGAGTGGTCGTCAACCAAGGCCTCTTCACCGTGGGCCTGAACTACACCACCTCGAATCATTCCGCAGTGATCATCGCCGTCGGCCCGATCATCATATTGCTGCTGGCGCGCGCCTTGAAACTGGAAGCGCTTACGACCGCGAAAGTCGTCGGCATGGCAATTTCGTTCGTCGGCGTGTATCTGCTCGAAACCGAGAGCGGTTCTCCCGCGCACTCGCCTTTCCTGTTCGGCGACCTGATCACCTTCGGCGGAGTGATTGGTTTCTCGGCCTACGCGGTCCTCGGTAAACGAGTCGCCGCGCAATATGACGCCGTCGCCATGAACACTTTCAATTGCGTCGCCGCCGCGCTGCTCCTGTTAGCGATAACGATCCGCCAGAGCATTCATCTGGATTGGCACCACGTCACGCTGAGCGGCTGGCTCGGCATGATCTACATGGCGGCAGGAAGCTCGGTGGGGGCCTACACGATTTTCTACTGGGTGCTGCGGTATATGACAGCGTCGCGCGTGGGCGCAGTAAGCTACTTCCAGCCGATCGTCGTAATACTACTGTCCATGGCCTTCTTGGGGGAACGCCCGTCCCGCATGCTGTTGGAAGGTACCGCCCTGGTCTTGGTCGGCGTCTTCCTGGCCGAACGCGGTAGAACCTGACACGCCGCACCCCGCCTGCCTGTCCTTATTGCCTGTCCCAAAGTTGAGCCGAAACTTTTTCGAAGCACCCGTGTTGTACCGGGTGAGGGCAGGCGTGCGGAGTTTCATCGGATGCGTGATTGGCTGAAGGTCAAAGACTTAGCCAAATTGCAACCAACCACGCTCCACGCGAGTCTAATTGGTGTAGAATTACCTCGGCGTTCCGGCCGCCCGCACCGCAAGGGAAGTAGTTGGGTGGAGGTGACAACCATGAACAGGTCCGCTAGTCTCAAGATTATCTTCACGGTATTTGCAGCGCTGGCGCTGTTTTGCGCGCCGGCTGCGTTCGCGCAGCGTGGTGGTGGCGGTCATGGCGGTGGCGGAGGCGGCGGTGGTTTCCACGGCGGAGGTGGTGGAGGCGGTGGTTTCCACGGCGGAGGTGGTGGAGGCGGCTTTCATGGCAGCGCCCCGTCTTCGGGCGGCGGCCGCTACGGCGGCGGGATGTATGGCGGTGCTCGCGGCAGCGCGAACCACTATTCCAGCTCGCCCAATCGCTATTCAGGTTCTCCTTCGGGCCGGCCGTACAGCGCAATGGGCGGCCGCTCCGGTAATTCCTACAGTGCGGGCAACCGCGCGGGCGTAGCGCCACCTTCGAGTGCGCATTTTGGCGCTTCCGGCGCAAATTCCTCGCGCGGCTTGAACAACGGTTCTTCGGCGTCGGCAGGCAATCGGGGCTCTTCCACCTCGCCGTACTTCGGCCGCAGCGGGCCTGCGAATTCCACGTCGGCGTCCACTGCGCATGGCAGTATGAACGCCGGCGTCAATGCGAATTCCCGCGGCCCCGCACCTGCGGCAAACTCCAGCGGCGCGCGCGGCTCTACGTCGCTCTCCGCTGCTACTAGCAACCGCAGCACGAGCAGCTCGTCCGCCGTTTCCAGCAGTCGGGCCGTCTCGAACATCGAAAACTCTCATTTCAGCAACGGCTCCACAGCGTCACACTCGAGTGCGTTTGGCAGCCACTCCTCCGCATCTCGTTTCAGCAACGCCACTCTTACCAGCGCGCACTTCGGCTCGGCTGGCTCTATGAGCGCTCCGCATCTTGGCGGTGCGCTGAATGTCCACGGCTCGTCGTCCAGCTTGGCTGGCGGCCGATCTTTCAGCAGCGCCGGCGGCTTCCACAGCAATAACGTTTCCGTCGGCGGTTTTGATGGCGGCTATGGCTACCACGGCGGTTCCTATGGCGGCTGGCATGGCGGTTGGGGCGGCTACGGCTGGCGCGGCGGCTGGGGCGGATGCTGGGGATGCGGCTTTGGTTGGGGCTGGGGTTGGGGCTTCGGATGGGGATGGGGCTGGGGTGGCTTCTGGGGCCCGGGATGGGGCTGGGGAGGCTACTGGCCTGGATATAGCCTCGGCTACTATCCTTACTGGCCGGGTTACTATGGTGACCCCGGCTACAGCATCGGCTACGGCGACAATGGAAATTACTCCAGCTCGGACAACGGTCCGGTGGACAATAGCTCCGGCAACTACAATGCCGGCCCTGTGGCACCAGACTACTCCGGCGGCGTAGCGGAGCAACAAGGTTCGCCGAATGATAATCCGGATACCGGCAATGTTTCATCTTCCCGGCCTACCGTCCTGCTCTATCTGAAGGACGGCACCACCTACGCCGCGAGCGATTACTGGCTGCAGGATGGCGTGCTGCATTACATGGTGAATTACGGCGGCGAGAACACGTTGAATATGGACGAGCTTGACCTGCAGCGCACGGTGAACGAAAACGCCCGTCGCGGCATCAACTTCTCGCTCCATCCGAGTCCTTCGAGCGTAAGCCCGCAACCCAGCTCAAATGGATACCCGGCCAACGGCTCGTCAACGGATCAGAGCAACCGTTATCACGCGCCGCAATACGACAATCGCAATAACAATGGCAACGGCGCAACACCGGCCACCACGCCAAATCCCGCGCCAGCGCCCGCACCGCCAGCGCCACAAACGCATACAGCATCGCAAACGCTCTAACCACGATTCAGCTTTCAGGGCCGCGGCAGGCCAACACCTAAAATCCTGCCGCGGCCTTTTTTGTTCCCGCGCTCTAGGTTCCTCGCTGCCCCTAAAACAGAAACAGCGCCGCAACCCTTCGGTTGCAGCGCCATTTCGAATACTGCCCGCTCCGCCACGGCCTGTCTATGCCATCCGTCTGCGGCCGGGGTAGGGAATTTGATTTAGTTCGAGTTGCTGCCGACGCCCGCCCCCACCGGCTCCAGTTCCGCCGATGCATGCTTGTGCGACTTGCCGCGCTCGATCTCGACTTGCCCCTTCAGGTACGCGCCATCCTCGATCAACACCCGGCCGCCGGTAATATTGCCGATCACCGAGCCGTCTTTCTTCACCTCAATGCGATCTTCCGCAAACAGGTTGCCGTGCACCTTGCCATACACGATTACATCCCGTGCACGCACATCCGAAACAATTTCGCCGTTCTGTCCGACGGTGAGGCGCTGGCCCTTCAGCGTAATCGAGCCCTCCACCTTGCCGTCAATTTGCAAATCTTCGTCGCCCGAAATCTGACCTTTGACGGTCAGTCCCGGCCCCAAAATCGCCAGGTTGCGCGCGGTTGGAGAGCTGGAGCGGTATGTCTGTGACGCTGCCGGAGCAGAATTCGCGTTAGAGTTAGCCGACGATTGTGTTGCGGGGTAAGCTGCCGGTTGTGCGGGCCCTGGGTTAGGAGAATCGGACTGCTTGCTGTTGCTCCACATATTCCCTCCGGATTTTGGTTCCAAGTCGTCGCGACGTGCTGCCAGACGCTGAATTCAATGTATGCGCGCGCCGCATGGCGAGCAATCGCAATTGAAGCGCGAGGTGTTTGCCATGAAACTGTACGCATGGACAGGGGGAACACGCCGAAACGCGAGCGTCCGATTCCGCGCGGTCCATCCCAACTCCGAACACCGCGACGCGAGACAAAAGTTCGCGCGGCAGCAGCGTTCCGCTACACAGCCATCGAACGCGGGAGGCGAAGCTTCGGTCCCGGCGTCAACTGCGCCAAACAAGGGGAGTTAGCCTCGGAAGCCGCACATTTGATCGCTGGGTGGATAGCTTGTACGCTTGGACTTAGGACCCGCTAAAGCTCGTGGAACTTGGCGTGGTGATTGCACTGGGTATGGCTGGTTACTATCGGAGGCCGTGATGGGTGCTCTGTGGCAGGATGTGCGCTACGCGCTACGCGTGTTGCTGAAATCGCCTGGTTTTACCGCTACGGCGATTCTCACGCTCGCGCTGGGCATCGGCGCCAATAGCACCATCTTCAGTTGGATCAACTCCACTCTGCTAAATCCGATACCCGGCGCGGCGAACACCGGAAATATTCTCGCCTTCACCTCGGGCGGAGATTCGCGCAATCCCATCCCATTTTCCTATCCGGACTTTGTGGACTTGCGCGAACGCACCAAAAGTTTTTCCGCGCTCACGGCCTTTTCCATCGAACCCATGAACTTGACGGGCAGAGCCAAGCCCGAGCGCACCTGGGGCACGCTGGTTTCCGCGAACTATTTCGATTTTCTTGGCGTGCGGCCCATTCTCGGCCGGGGATTTCTGCAGTCGGAAGACACGGCGGCGAATGGCGCGCCCGTGGTCGTTATCAGCTATCGTATGTGGCAAATTCGTTACGCCGGCGATCGCTCCGTGATCGGCCGCACGCTGCAAATCAACGAGCATCCTTACGGCATCGTCGGAGTTGCGCCTCCCGTATTTCAGGGAACGCAGACCGGACTGCGCAGCGAGCTGTGGCTGCCGATCATGATGGCGCCACAAGTCATGTCGAATTCGGATCGGCTGCACGAGCGCAGCAACACTTGGGCCGTGACTCTGGGGCGTCTGTCGCCCGGCGTGTTGCCCGCTCAGGCGCAGACGGAAATGAATATGCTGATGAAGCAGTTAGTAACGCAGTACCCCAAAGAACATCAAGGCGAAAATGTCGTCACGCTTTATCCGTTATGGCGCGCACCGTTCGGAGCCAATGGCTACCTTTATGTGCTGCTTCCGATGCTGATGGCCATCGCCGGGGCGGTGCTTTTGCTCGCTTGCGCCAACGTTGCGAATCTGCTGCTGGTGCGTTCCGTGGCGCGCCGCCGCGAAATCGCGATTCGGCTATCCATCGGCGCCAGCCGCTGGCGCCTGGTTCGCCAACTGCTCATCGAGAGTCTGATCCTCGCGCTCGCAGGCGGCGGCGTAGCCATTCTCATCACCACCTGGACCGCCGGGACATTTTCGCAATTCATTCCGCCCACGAATATTCCCGTGGCGATGGATATTCACGCCGACTCTCGCGTGCTGCTAGCGACGATGCTGCTCTCGCTCTTCACCGGAATTATTTTCGGCGTGCTGCCTGCGTGGCGCGCTTCGGACCTCGCGCCGAACTCCGTACTGAAGGAAGATTCGGGCAGCGTTTCCGGCGGACTGCATCGCGCGCGCCTCGCAAGCATGCTGGTCGTCGCGCAAATTTCGCTTTCACTTTTTCTGCTGGTCTGCGCGGGCCTGTTTATTCGGAGTTTTCGCGCGGCTCAGTCCTTAAATCCCGGCTTCAATCCGGATCACGTGCTCGTCGCTTCGTACAGTCTGTTCCCGTCAGGCTACAATCGGGAATCCGGTATGGAATTTCATCGCCAGCTGCTGGCGAAAATTGCAGCGTTGCCTGGGGTGCAATCCGTTTCGATTGCGGATTGGGTGCCGCTCGGCTACAGCTGGGACGTCACCACCGCGAAACCCGAAGGCTACGTTCCGCAGCCCCATGAATCCATGAATATTGCGACGGCCACAGCTGGTCCGAATTACCTCCGCACCATGCAGATTCCGCTCGTCGCGGGGCGCGATTTCACGGAGCAGGACACTGCGACTTCGCAGCCCGTCGCAATCGTCAACGAAGCTTTCGCGCATCGCTACTGGCCGAATGAAGACGGAGTGGGCAAGCGCGTGGACGCCGTCGGCGGCTGGCGTACGATTGTCGGCGTCACGCGCATCAGCAGCTATTATTCTCTGCGCGAAAGTTCGGTGCCTTTTATTTACTTGCCCGTCCTGCAGGATTATTCCGACGAAGTTACCATTCACGCGCGCGTTGCGGGAGATCCGCTCACTTACAGGGCCGCGGTGGAAAAAGCGGTGCACGAGCTGAACGCCAATCTGCCGGTGTACGACGAATCCACGCTAGAATCGCGCGTGCAAGTGGCTAGCACCGGGCAGCGCATTGCCGGCACGTTCGTCGGCGCTTTCGGTTTGCTCGCGCTGATTCTTGCGGCAGTGGGAATTTACGGCGTGATTGCCTACACCACACGCCAGCGCACGCACGAGATCGGCTTGCGCATGGCTTTGGGCGCGCAGTCCACCGACGTATTCCGTATGGTGCTGGGCAACGGCCTGCGGCTCATCGTGACGGGCTTGGCCTGCGGCTTGCTTTTGTCGCTTGCGCTGACGCGGTTTCTCCGCACGGTACTCTTCGGCGTTGGCGCCACCGACTTCATCACCTTCGCCGCCGTCGGCCTGCTGCTAAGCGCTGTGGCGCTTCTCGCGTGCTACATCCCCGCGCGCCGCGCCATGCGCGTGGATCCCATGGTCGCTCTGCGCTACGAGTAAAGATCGCCTCATGCGCTGATCTTCAACACGGAACGAAATCGCACCGTGCCGTTCATCATGGCGTCGTAGGCTTCGTTCACTTTATCGAGCGGAAAAACCTGTGTCATCGGACGCACGCCGGTGAGCGCGCTGAAGCGCAGCGTGTCCTGCGAATCAATCGAGCTGCCCGAGTACCATCCGCGCAATCCGGCGCGACTGAAGATCGCCGTGATCGCATTCACCTGGATCGGCGTATCCGGCACTCCGAGCACCATCAGCTTGCCGTCGATTCCCAGCCCGCCGAACGCGGTGGTCATCGCGTCTCCACCAGGAGCGGTCGCGAGAATCGTCTTCGCGCCACCCAGCTTCTGCAGTTCGGCCGCAACGTCCTGCTTGTCGCTGTCAATGTAAACGTGGGCGCCGAGCTTCTTCGCCAGCTCGGCCTTGTCCGCACCGCGCGCGATCGCCACCGTCTTGTGGCCGCACTTCGCCGCGAATTGGACGCCCAGATGTCCCAGCCCGCCGATGCCGAGCACCGCGACAACTTCGCCAGGTCCGACGCCAGAATTCCTCAGGGAATTGAACGTAGTCACCCCGGCGCACATCAGCGGCCCGGCATCCACCGCGTTGACCTCGTCCGGAATCAGCGCCAACGTCACCGCGGGCGTGATCATGTATTCCGCGTAACCGCCATCGCGCGAAATGCCGGTGACCGCACGGTCAACCAAACACAAGTCGAAATGGCCGCGGCGGCAGGAATCGCAGTATCCGCAGTGCCCGCCGTACCAGCCGATTCCGACGCGATCGCCAACCTTCCAGCCTTTGACCCCGCTGCCGATTGCATCAACCACGCCTCCGACTTCGTGTCCCGGGATGCGCGGATACTGAATGTTGGGGAACAAACCTTCCTTGGTGATCGAATCGCTGTGACAGACGCCACACGCCTGCACCTTCACGCGTACATCGCCCGGCCCGGGCTGTGGAATTTCACGTTCGACGATCTCGAACGGGCCCTTAGCTTTCGAAACTTGCACTGCGCGCATTTTTGCCATGATTCCTCCGTGCGGATTGGGACTGCGATCGTGCTGAGTTGATCGCAGCCGTTCCTTTCGATGCTGGGGTGCGGCGCTTCGTTTCTAAAATATTCTTGCGTCGCGCGCGTGCCCGCGCGCGTGCCCGCGTTGACAGCACCGGACCCGCATGTTAGTTTGCGCGACGGCATGAATTTAGCGAAAGCGTCCAGCGCGCGCAAGCGCATCGTCGTAATTCCCGGAGACGGCATCGGCAAAGAGGTAATTCCTGAAGCTGTAAAAGTTTTGCAGGCTGCGGCTGCGTCTGGCGCCCGGGAAGTTGCGCTTACGGAATTTGATTGGGGCGCGGACCGATATCTGCGCGACGGCACCTCGCTGCCGGCGGACGCGGTTGCAATGCTGCAGCGCGATTTCGACGCTATTCTGCTGGGCGCGATGGGCGATCCGCGCGTTCCGACGAATATTCACGCTGCGGAAATTCTTCTGGGTTTGCGATTCAAGCTCGATCTGTATGTGAATGCGCGGCCCTGTGTTTTATTCGACAAGCGCTTCACTCCGCTGAAAGACCGCGCTGAAAAAGACGTGAACTTCATCGTGTTCCGCGAGAATACCGAAGGCCTGTACGTGGGCATGGGCGGAAATTTCAAGAAGGGGACCGCGGACGAAGTCGCGATTCAAGAGGACGTCAATACGCGCAAGGGCGTGGAACGGATTATCCGGTACGCGTTTGAGTTTGCGCGGAACCGCGGTCTGCAGCGCGTGTGCATGTCCGACAAGTCGAATGCGCTGACGTTCGGACATGACTTGTGGCAGCGCGTTTTTAAGGAAGTGCGCGCGGAATATCCGGGGATCGAATCCAGCCATCAGTACATCGACAATTTGCTGATGCAGATGGTGCGCGACCCTTCGCAATTTCAGGTAATCGTTACTTCCAACTTGTTCGGCGATATCGCGAGCGACTTGGGCGCGCAGCTGGCGGGCGGCTTGGGCCTGGCGCCTTCGGGCAATATTCATCCGGGGCAGGTGTCGCTGTTCGAGCCGGTGCACGGCTCGGCGCCCAACATCGCGGGTAAGGGCATCGCAAATCCGATGGGCGCGATTCTCACGGTGGGAATGATGTTCGAGTTTCTGGGTTTGCAGGCGGAGGCGCAGGCGATTGACAAGGCTGTGCGCACGGCGCTGAAGGAAGGAAAGACCCCGGCCGAGCTTGGGGGGACGCTCACGACGCGCGAGGTTGGCGACTGGGTGGCGAACAGCGTCGCGAAGTCAGGCGGTGCGAGTTAGCGCGGAAGATCAAAACCTTAACACAGAGAAAAAAGCTTTGAGGCAAATATGAGAGAGCAAAAACCGACGGCGTCTGGTTCGGTCTCCTCCGCGAACAGCTATTAATGTGTTTCTTCAACTCACGAATTGCGATCTCCTTGCTGATTTCTCCGCGCCACGTAGCGAGCCCGTTCCGACATCAACCATTGCATCAATTATTTTTAACGGCCGGATCCGCCTGTTGCACAGTTCCGGCGACCAGATCTGTCTTGACGGTGATTTTCTGCTTCGCGAGCAGGGTAACGTCGGTTTCAAACGGTTGGTAGCCGACCAGGTCAATCTTGATGTGGTGGCTTCCTGGCGCAACCAGCATGGCGCGGCCGGCTCCGCGGAACTGATTCACGGTACCGGCGAAATGGCCGTCAACGAATACGGCGGCTCGCTCTGGTGTAACCTCCAGCTTGATCTCGCCGTTGACCGCCGAGAACTGCGCCTGGGGGTTTTTCTCCAGGCGAATGGTCAGGATGGTCTTCTTCCCGGGCGCGGTGACAATCTTCTGCGTCAACTCGAAGTAACCAGTCTGGCGCACGGAGATTTCGTGCTCCCCGGGCAGCAACAGAACTTTTTTGTCGTCGCGCAGCTCATTCACGAAGCCGACGTATTGGCCGTCCACCCAGACGCCGGCGGTCTTCTCCGCTTTCGTTGAGGCCGTGAAGCCGACTTCGCCCATGATTTGATTGCCAGTCGGAGCTTTCTGCGAGAAAGCCGGAAGCGGGAAAGCAAGCGCACCGATTAGAACTGCCGCGCCCAGAAACGCGCCAAAGCGACGGGATCGCGCAAAACCAAAATTGCCAATCGCCATTCCATGCCTCCCTTGTCGATACTAAGCCGATCTTTCGTCAACGAAAATGCGGACTGGGAGCAGACGCTATTCTAGTCCTCTTCGAGGAAGTGGGAACAATTTTATGCGGAAAAAATGCTCGTCGAAACTGAAGGATTCACTTTACGTACTTCGGTGCGCCGTTTGCTTCGACCGATTCTCGAGTTGTCGGCGCACCGACGGCGATTCGCGCGCGTGAACCTCAACCGATGGTTACAGTTCGCGCAGCGCGACCGCGATGGGCCGGCGCGCGGCGCGCACCGCTGGCGGAACACCGCCGATGATTCCCATCAACAGCGCGAAGGCGATGCCGATGGCCAGCAGCGGCGGCGTCACTTTGAACGCAAACGCGAGGTGCGAGAACGTCTGCATGTTCATGGTGCCGGTGGTGAAGCCATTAAGCGGTAGAACAAAAATGCAGCCCACGACGCCGCCAATCAGCGCGATCAGCACGGCTTCAAACACAAACGATAGCGCGATGCTGCTGCCGGCGAAACCGATGGCGCGCATCGTGGCGATTTCGCGCGACCGCTCAGCAACCGCGGAATACATCGTGTTGAGCGCGCCGATCACCGCGCCGATGCCCATAATTACGGCGACCAGCGAGCCCAGAACGGTAATCAGCGTGGTTAGTACTTGCGATTGGCGGGCGTAATATTCAATCTCGCGGTCCATTTCCACCGTCAGCCGCGGATCGGTGCTGAGCGAATCCTTCAACTGGTTGTACGCCGCTGGTGACGTGAGGCGCACGGTAGCGGATTGAAATAATTCGTCGGGCCTCTTGTAAACTTGATTGACCACTCGGCTGTCCGCCCAGATCTCAGAGTCGAACGCGCTTCCGCCCGCGTCAAACACACCGACAACGTTCCATGTCCCGCCGCCGAATTTCGCCGGCTTGCCCATTTCCAGATCGGAATAAGTGGACGCCACATTTTTCCCGATGACGAGTTCGGTAAGCCCGGGCTGGAAGAAGCGCCCCTGAACCATTCGTATGTTGGGCCGCACTTTAAGTGTTTCCAGAGAAACGCCGCGTACTTGCACGTTTGCATCGGTGCCCGTTGTGATCAGCGGGAAGGCCGCGATCACCACAACCTCCGGACTGATCAGCGGACGGCCATCTTCGCGCGCGATTCCCGGCGCGTCCTGAATCACCTTCACCTGATCGAGGCCAATCGAGCCGTCCAATTCGCTGGAAGCCCCCGCGCGACGTATCAGCGCATTCTCGGGCGAGCCGGAATTCACCAGCGTGGCGCGGAAGCCACGAGCCAGCGAGAGCATCGCAATAAAAACTCCCACGGTTCCGGCGATACCCAGCACCGCGACGATCGCGGAAACCCAGCGCGCGCGCATGCTGCGTAAATTGTAAACAATCGGGATCGCCATCTGTCAAATCCTCCGAAGCGCATCTACGACGCGCAGGCGCATGGCGGAACTGGCCGGCAAAATTCCGGCGAGAATTCCCACCGCGAATGCGGCCAGCATGCCCAGCAGGATCGCAGAACCGGACAAGAAGAAGGATTGCAGTACGCCGCCCGTGGGATCGCCGCTCAAGGTGAAAAGTTTCGAGAAGCCCAGGCCAATCGCGCCGCCCACCACGGCAATCAACACAGATTCCGCGAGGACGATGAACAGCACGAAGCGATCGGAGAAGCCCACTGCCTTCATCACTGCTAGTTCACCCATGCGCTCGCGAACTGCCAGCGCCATCGTGTTTCCGGTGACCAGCAAGAGCGTGAAGAACACAATCCCGCCGATCGCCAGAATCAGGAACTCGATGTTGCCGGCCTGTTTGACCCACGAGGCAGCCATGGCCTGCATCGTTTCGGTTTTGGTTTCGTATGGTGAGTTCGCGAAGCCCTCATCAATCGTTTTCACTACACGGACCGCGTCGTCGGGTGAGTCCAGCTTTACCGCATACCATCCCACGTCGCCCTTGCCGACGGTGCGGCGCTCGTCGAGATAGTCATAACGCAGCCAGAACTGCGTGAGATCGGCGCCTTCGCGAGGATCGTTGTAAATTCCGCGAATATTGAACTCCCACGTGCCGCTGCCGTAGATCGGGGCTTTTAGCGGGACGCGATCGCCCACTTTCCAGCCAAAACGCTTGGCGGTGCGCGCGCCGACGATCGCCCCTTCGCGATCGGCCAAGAAAGCGTTCCACTGGTCATCGGGAACGGCAAACTCCGGGAACACCTGGTGCTCGGTGACGGGATCAATCGCGAAGCTTGGGAAGAAATTCTTAGGATCCTGGTAAATTCCGCCGAACCAGCTTTGGATGGCGACGTACTTCACCCCGGGGATGCGCTGAATTCGATCGCCGTAAGAACGCGGCAGCGTTTGGATGATGGAGACTTTGTTGATTACCATGAGGCGGTCGATCCCAGCCAGGTCCACGCCGCCGTTGAACGCGCCGTGAATCACGGCGAGGAATCCGAACAGGAACAGCGCGACGGCGAAGGAACCGATCGTCAGAGTCGTGCGTAATTTTTTCCGTGACAAGTTCGCGAGTATGAGCGGAAGAAATTTCATGCCAGGCTCCCGACGCGCGCGCCTTCTACGAGCACGCCTTTGTTAAGGTGAAGTGTTGCTTGAGCTCTTTCGGCGGCCATGGGATCGTGCGTCACCATCAGGATGGTCTTGTTGTGTTCCTTGGAGAAGCGCGTCAATAGTTCAAGTATTTCATCAGCACTCTTGCGGTCGAGGTCGCCGGTCGGCTCGTCGCACAGCAGGAACGTGGGGTCGGCGACGATCGCGCGGGCAATCGCCACGCGTTGTTCCTGACCTCCGGAAAGTTGCCGCGGGTAGTGATCGATGCGATCGGCGAGCCCGACAATGCCCAGAGCGGCTTCGACGTGCGTGCGGCGCTCAGACTTCGAGAGCTTGGTGAGCAGCAGCGGCAACTCAACGTTTTGAAACGCGGTGAGAACCGGGATCAAGTTGTACATCTGAAAGATGAAGCCCACGTGCCGCGCCCGCCATTCAGTGAGTTTGCCGCTGGACATGTGCGTGATTTCGTCGCCAGCCACGGTGATGCTGCCGTGGGAGGGCACGTCGAGTCCGCCGAGGAGATTGAGCAGAGTCGTCTTGCCGGAGCCGCTGGGGCCCATGAAGGCGACGAACTCGCCCTGGTCAACGTCGAGATTCAGCCCCTGCAGGACGTCAATTTCCTCGCCGCCGCGCTTGTACTTCTTATCGAGGCCGCGGATTTTGATCAGGCTGTTTGCGCTGCCACTGCCATCCACTCGCACCATTTTGCGCGCTCCTATTTCTTGATCTGAATCGCTTCACCATCGTGCAAATCCGCGGGTCCTTTGACGACTACGGTATCGCCCGCCGCGAGGCCTGTCATAATTTCGGCGTCGCTGCCGCGCGTATTGCCCACGGTTACGGCGCGGCGCTCCAGCTGATTATCCTTAACAAGGAAAACGATATTGTGACCGCTCTCGTCACGCAGGGCGCCGGACGGAATCAGCGCGGCAGCCGCTATGCCTGTGGGCTTATCCGGCTCGTTGCCGAGGAAGGTGACCTTGATACCCATGTCCGGCAAAATCCTCGGGTCAAGCTTTAAGAATGAAATGCGAACTTTTACGGTAGCTTTCTGGCGATCCGCGGTGGGAATCACGGTGCGAACCTTCGATGGAATCTGCCAGTCGGGATAGGCGTCCAGAACCGCAGTGACCGGCTGGCCCGGTTCGACGCGCGAGATATACGCTTCGTTGACGTCCACTTCGATTTCGTTCGAGTTCATGTCCACGATGGTGGCGACACCGGTGCGCGTGAAGCCTCCGCCCGCGGAAATCGGAGAAATCATTTCGCCCACTTGCGCGTCCTTGGAAACAGCGATGCCATCGAAAGGCGAGCGAATCACACAATTGTCCACGGCCTGTTGGGCTTCGGCGATGCGCGCTTCAGCGCCCGCCACTTGCACTTTGGTCAGAGCGATTTTCGCCTTCAGGCTATCGGCGGTGGTGAGCGCATTGTCGAGCGCTTCCTGGCTCTGCACTCCCGCGCTTTGCAATTCGCGGGCGCGATGCAGTTCGATTTCCGCGTTCTTGAGCTGCACCTCGAGATCGGCGATTTGCGCGCGTGTGGAATTGCGGTCCGCGACGGCGGATTCGAGCGCCCGCTTGACGTCGGAATTATCCAGCGTCGCCAGGATCTGGCCTTCTTTTACGTGCACGCCTTCGTCGAAAAATACGCCAGTTACGCGCCCGGTGATTTTCGCGGCGACTGTGGCGCGGCGACGAGGTGTGACATAACCGCTGGCGTTGAGCAGGGCAGGGCGCCCGGTCGAGGTTTTCTGCGCGACGGCGACTTCCACGACTGGCTTCTGGTCGCGCAGGGCCCAAGCGGCTCCGGCGATGAGTGCCAGCACCACGAGCGCGCCCACGACAAGCCCCCAGCGCTTGCCGCGCTTGCTAGTCGTGCGCTGGGTTTTATCGATGCGCAACGCACTCAGGTCAGGTCTGGGCTGCGACGGCGTGGACATGTACGGCTGGTGCTCCTTCACTTGTGCTTGAGGGCTGCAAATTCTAATACGCGCGACGGGGTGCAGATATATCGCCGTGCGCGGCAACCAAATGCGTGAGCACATTGTATATTGGCTTCGCTCCGCAGGGGAGCTAGTTTCGCCGGGTCGAGCATGGGGTGGGTCGACGGCGAATGAGATGCCGCGTTCGAGCACACCGTTAGGGTACGCTTGAATCATCGTCGTAAGTAAAAGGTGCGCTGGCGCAACAGGTCACTGGGATTTTTTTTGGAGCAAGCTCGTTATTCAAGACGAGAGTGCGGCTCGTAGAGGTTCAAGTAAAAACTGAGGTATCGCGACTGGTGTCGGATGCGCCAAAACTCTTGACATGTTGCTTTAGTGGCGCCACATGAAGAACTCAACGAACGCTGGAATTGTCGGCTAGGCGACGAATCGGTCGCGCGCGACACTTCGAGTAGCAATTGACATGATCAATGCTATTACAACACCGAGCAGAAATCCGCCGACGTGCGCCCACCAGGCTACGCCGCCCGATGCCGATGCACCCGTCGTGCCCAGCGAACTAACGCCGCTGAGGAATTGCATCGCAAACCACAGGCCGATAAAAACCAAAGCCGGAATGCGCGCGCGGAACCAGAGGATGAATAAAGTGATCAGCGTGGAAATTTGCGAGGCGGGGAAGAATACGATGTAGGCGCCGAGCACACCGGAGATTGCTCCGCTCGCGCCGAGCGAGGGGATGTGCGAGCCCCAGGAAAATAGTGTCTGCGCGACGCTGGAGCCGATTCCGCAGACCAGGTAGAAGAGCAAGTATGCGACGGGGCCCATGCGGTCCTCGACGTTTGCTCCAAAAATCCACAGGAACCACATATTGCCAATGATGTGCAGCCAGCCGCCGTGCAGAAACATGCAAGTGAAGAGCGGTAGCAGGGCTTCGTGCAGCGTGTAATGGCGTCCGACTAGCGCCATCTGAATTTTGTAAGGGACCACTCCGTACGTCATGATGAAGGCGTCGGCGGCGTGTGGCGGAAGCGAAATCTGATACAGGAACACGATCGTGTTCGCCAGGATCAACAGCAAAGTCACGACGGGGAAGGAACGCCGTGGCGTTAAATCTCTCAGTGGGATCACTCGTTGGATCCCGCGTGGCTGGTCATTCTTTGCTTTGACGTGAAGGTAATCATCTAAACGACTGTATCTGACGTCGGGGCATTTTCAAGAGGGAATGATGAATCGTGTGGTGGCGAAGATGGAGAAAATTGCGCTGGCCGCGCGCGGGAAATTCGTTTTGCAATTGCGCCGGATGCCCCGCTGTGATAAAAATTTTCGTCTCGCATGCGCGCGGCCGGGCGTAGAGAGGTGTCGCTCCGAGGTTGACGGAGCGAATCGCTTCAATGCACGGCGGCACGGCGGCGCGCCGGCACCCTGATGCCAGTTCACGAATCCGAGGCCATTATCCTGCAGAGTTATCCGCTAGGCGAAGCCGACCGGCTGGTCAGCTTTCTTTCGCGTTCGATGGGCCGCGTGCGCGGCGTGGCATCCGGCGCGCGGCGCACCAAAAGCCGCTTTGGTTCGACGCTGGAGCGGCTGTCGCACGTGCACATCTGGTTTTACGAGAAACAAAATCGCGAGCTGGTGCGGATTAATCAGTGCGATTTGCTTGAATCGTTTCTGGATGCTTTTCGTGATTACGGTTCCGGCGTGGCACTGGCGATCCTTAGCGAAGTAACGGAAACGGTGCTGCCCGACCACGAGCCTTCCGACGCGAATTTCCGCTTGCTGCTGCTCGTCGCGCAAACCATAAAGAAGACCGGCAAACCGGAATTGCCGCTGGCTTATTTCGTGCTGTGGACCGTGAAGCTGGGCGGGTGGCTGCCGACTCTGGATGCTTGTGCGCGCTGCGGACGCAAACTGGACGCCAAGGAAGCGGCTTATTTTTCGCCGAGCGCTTCGGCGATATCCTGCAGCAAGTGCCGCCGCCCGGGCATGCGCACGCTTTCTCCCGCGGTGCTGGTCGCAGCGCGCAAGATGCTCGGCGAGCGGCTCGATAAGCTTAGCGAAGAAATGATCTCGCCCCGCGCCGCGCGCGACCTGAGCGATGTTATGCTCGACGTCATCGAACATCAAATTGACCGCAAGCTGAAGTCGCGGGAACTTCTGGAGTCCCTGGCGTGAAGAAACACGTGAAGAAAGCTGCGGAAGCTAAACCTGCGACGAAGCTTGTGAGGGGCTTGAGCTTTCAGGACCTTCTACTGAGACTTGAAGAATACTGGACGCGCCGCGATTGCATACTTCAACAGCCGTATGACATCGAAGTCGGTGCGGGCACGATGCATCCTGAAACTTTTCTGCGCGTGCTCGGACCCGATCCTTATCGTGTGGTCTACGCGCAACCCAGTCGTCGTCCTGCGGATGGGCGCTACGGCGAAAATCCGAACCGGCTTTACAAGCACACGCAACTTCAAGTGATACTGAAACCCGCACCTGCGGACGTGCAGGATTTGTACCTCGAGAGCCTCGCTGCCGTTGGAATTAACTTAAAGGAACATGATATTCGCTTCGAGGAAGACAACTGGGAGTCACCTACTCTGGGCGCGTGGGGAATTGGCTGGCAAGTGCTGTTGGATGGGCAGGAGATCACGCAGTTCACTTATTTTCAGCAGAGCGGTGGGCAGAACCTGGACCCGATTTCGGTGGAGCTAACCTACGGGCTGGACCGCATCGCTTCGTACCTGCAGGGCGTGGACAACGTTTTCGACGTGCGCTGGTCGGAAACGGTGACTTACCGCCAGGTGCGGCTGGCGGAAGAACAGCAATTTTCCGCGTACAGCTTCGATTATGCCGATGCAGCATCCACGCGCAAACAATTTGACCTGGCGGAAGCGGAGTCGGCTCGGCTGCTCGCGGCCTACGCAAGCCTGAAAGGGCCGCAGAAGAAGGGTTTTCCGATTTTGCAGGCGTACGACCTGTGCTTGAAATGCTCGCACCTGTTTAATTTGCTGGATGCGCGCGGCGCGATTTCGGTGACGGAGCGCGCGGCAATGATCGCGCGCGTGCGGAAGCTCGCGATTCGTGTAGCAGCAGCATGGTTGGAGCAGAGCTCTGGCGGCAAGCCGGATGCGGCGAAGGTGGTCGCATGAAGGTGAAGGACGCGGCGGCGGGCAGGAAATCGCGCGGAGATTTTCTTTTTGAAATTGGGTGTGAAGAAATTCCCGCGGGAATGATTTTGAAAGCGTCGCAGGAACTTAAAGCGTTACTTCAAAAGCAGTTTCTTGCGCATGGATTACTAGAAGAAAAATCCGCGGATGGTTCAATTGAAACTTTCGGTGCGCCGCGGCGGCTGGTGGCGATCGCGCGCGGCGTCCGAATGCGGCAAGAAGATGTGACGCGCGAAATTACCGGTCCGCCGAAATCTGTGGCGTACGACCAGGTCGGCGAGCCGACTCGCGCGGCGATGAGTTTTGCCGAGAAGCAGGGAATTCCAGTATCGAAGCTGAGCATCGTGAATACGCCGAAGGGCGAATATCTTTGCGCGAAGCAAGTGGTGATCGGCAGGCCGGCGGCGAAAATACTCGGCGAAGCTTTGCCGCAGGTGATTCAGGAAATTTCCTGGCCGCGCTCCATGTATTGGACCGGCGCGCACGGGCCGCGGTTCATCCGGCCGATTCGCTGGATTGTGGCGCTGCTGGACGGGAAGGTCATTCCGTTCTCGTTCGCAGGAGTGGAAGCTGGGAATCACACGAACGGACATCGCTTCCTGGGGAAGAAGCACTTGCCCGTTAAGAGCCCCGCGGATTACGAGGCGAAGTTAAAGAAAAGCTTTGTATTGTGTCGGCCTGCCGAGCGCGAGAGCAAAATCGTCACGGAGATTCGCTCGCTCACCAGCCGCGGAGGATTGCACACGCATGAGGATGCCGCACTGCTTCAGCTTGTGGCATATCTCAACGAATACCCGAGCGTAATTATCGGAGATTTCGATCCGGCGTATCTGGCGCTGCCGGACGAAATTCTGCTGACGGTGATGCGCGACCATCAGAAATATTTCGGGCTGGAATCGCGTAGCGGGGAACTGGCTTCGCATTTTCTGGCGGTGATCAATCTGCCCAAGGATCCCAAAGGGTTGGTGCGGGCCGGGCACGAACGCGTGCTACGCGCGCGCTTCGCGGACGCACAGTTCTTCTGGCGGACGGATCAGAAGATCAAGCTGGGCGATTATTTGCCGAAGCTCGCAGCGGTCACTTACGAATCGCGGTTGGGAAGCTACGGCGATAAAGTCGCGCGCATGCGCTCGCTGGCGCGCTGGCTGGCCGAGCAGTGGTTTAGCGGCGGCGTTTCGCAGGCGGATGTGGCGGGTTCGGATCGCGCCGCGGAGCTCGCCAAGTGTGACCTGGTGACGGGGATGGTGGGCGAGTTTCCGGAATTGCAGGGCGTGGTGGGAGGGCTTTACGCGCGCGCGCAGGGCGAGCCGGAAGATATCGCATGGGCCATCTATGATCATTACAAGCCGCTCGGACTTGACGATCCGCTGCCCCGCAATTTGACAGGATGCGCAGTGGCGCTGGCGGACAAGTTGGATTCGTTGGTGGCGTGCTTCGCTGTGGGCGCCGTGCCAACGGGCTCGAGCGATCCCTTCGCGCTGCGTCGCGCGGCGCAGGGCACCGTGAAGATTATTCTGGAGCGCAAGTTGCCGCTCTCGCTTTCTGCGGCGATTTCAGCTGCCGCCAAGGCACTGAAAGAGAACCCGCCACGAATTGAGGCGTCCGAAGCAGTACAGAAGCAAGTGCTGGATTTTCTGCTGGAGCGCGCGCGCTACATCCTGCGCGAGCGACACAGCTTTGCGTACGACGAGATTAATGCCTCATTCGCTGCGGGAGCGGACGACCTGGTGGACGCGATGGAGCGCGTGGCCGCGGTGAAAGCCATCCGCAACATGAAAAATTTCGTTCCGCTGGCGGCGTCGTTCAAGCGCATACGCAATATCCTGGAGAAATCCGCGGCCGGAATTGATAAATCGCAACTGGCGGTGCAAGCCGACCTGCTGTGGGAACCGGCCGAGCGCGCGCTGTACAACGCGGCGCAGCAAATTGGCGGCGAAGCGACCATCAAGAAAAAGGCGAAGAAATATCGAGAGGCGCTGGAGGCGATTTCCGGGTTGCGTCCGGCGGTGGATCTATTCTTCGACAAGGTTCTAGTAATGGTTGAGGACAAGAACGTGCGACGGAATCGCGTGGCGCTTCTCGCAGGCCTACTTAAAGAATTTTCTACGATTGCGGATTTTTCGGAACTCGGGGGCGAGGAGGCGAAGTAATTCCTGAAGTAGCTTCGCGTGCATTGAAGTTGCGGTTTAGTTGTCGGAGCGCCGACAGATTTTGTTCAAGCGTTTATTGAGAAGGTTTCGCCGAGTGGCCGCACTTACGATTTTCGAAAACTTAAAGTGGATCTGGAGACCGACAAATGAAATATGTTTATTTCTTCGGCGCAGGTAAGGCGGACGGCACAGGCGACATGCGCGACCTGCTGGGCGGCAAGGGCGCGGGACTCGCGGAGATGACGCGCATCGGGCTGCCGGTGCCGGCGGGGTTCACCATCACCACCGAGACCTGTGACTATTTTTTGAAGCATGACCGGAAATATCCGAGCGCGCTTCGCGGAGAGGTAGCCAAGAGCATCGCGCGCCTGGAAAAACTAACTGGCAAGAAACTTGGTGATGCAAAAGACCCGCTGCTCGTGAGCGTGCGCTCCGGTTCGGCAAGATCGATGCCGGGAATGATGGAGACGATCCTGAACTTGGGTCTCAACGACCGCGCGGTTCAGGGACTGGCGCGCGCCACGAAAAACGAGCGGTTCGCGTACGACGCCTACCGCCGGTTCGTGCAGATGTACTCGTCGGTCGTGATTGGTTTGCCCAAAGAGGATCTGGAGCAGCGGCTGCGAGCAATGAAGCAATCGCTGAAGGTGAAAGACGACACCGAAGTGAGCGCCGAGGGCTGGCGAAAACTCGTTGGGGAATACAAGACTTACTACCAAGAGAAGACCGGGAAGGCGTTTCCCGACGATCCGCACGAGCAGCTGTGGGGAGCAATCGGCGCGGTGTTCGATTCCTGGATGGGCGAGAAGGCGGTCACTTACAGGCGCGTCGAGAAAATCACGGGCCTGCTGGGGACGGCGGTTAACGTCGTGCAGATGGTGTTCGGCAACACCGGGGACAATTCCGGGACGGGCGTCTGCTTCACGCGCGACCCTTCGACGGGCGAGAAAACTTTCTTCGGGGATTTTTTGCTGAACGCGCAGGGAGAAGACGTGGTCGCGGGAATCCGCACGCCGATGCATTTGCAAGAAATGGCCAAGCGTATGCCAAAGGTGTATCCGCAACTGGAACGCGTGCGACACACCCTGGAGAAACATTATCGCGACATGCAGGACCTGGAATTCACAGCGGAGAACGGCAAGCTGTACATGCTGCAAACACGAACCGGCAAGCGGTCGCCATCGGCGGCGTTTCAAATTGCTGTGGATATGGTGAATGAGAAGCTGATCAATGTTGAAGAAGCACTTGAACGCATCAAGCCTGAAGATGTGGAGCGGCTTTTCTATCCAGTGATTGATCAGAAGTTGTCGCGCACGGAATTGTCCAGCCGCTTGCTGGTGACGGGAAATAATGCGGTGCCTGGAGCAGCGGTGGGCAAGGCGGTGTTCACGGCACAGGCGGCGGAGGAGTGGGCGGCGCGCGGCGAGAAAGTAATTCTCGTGCGGCATGAGACCAGCCCGGAAGATGTGGGGGGAATGTTCGTCGCGCAAGGGATTCTGACGGCTACGGGCGGAAAGACCAGCCACGCCGCAGTGGTGGCGCGCGGATGGGGGAAGTGTTGCATCGTCGGCGCGGAGAAATTGGATATTGATCTGGCGCAAAAGACGATTCATGCCAACGGCAAGGCGGTGCGCGAAGGCGAGTGGATCACGCTGGATGGCGGCGACGGCTCGGTGTACACGGGACAAATCGAGCTGGTGCGCCCGCAGCCGCCTAAGGCTTTCGCTACGCTGATGAAATGGGCCGACAAGGTGCGCCGTATCGGCGTCCGCACGAACGCGGACACGCCGCACGATGCGAAAGTGGCGCTCGAGATGGGCGCGGAAGGCATCGGCCTGTGCCGCACCGAGCATATGTTCTTCAAAGATTTCGAACATCCGGAGCAGAGCATTCAACGGCAACGCGCGATTCAGGAAATGATCCTGGCGGAGACGCCTGAGGCGCGCCGCGCAGCGCTCGAGAAGCTGCTGCCGTTCCAGCGCAGGGATTTCATCGGCCTATTCGAGGTTATGGATGGACTGCCCGTGACGATTCGGCTGATTGACCCGCCGCTGCACGAATTTGTCCCGCACGACGCAGCCAAACAGGCGGAGCTGGCGAAGGAGATCGGAATATCTGCCGAGGCCGTGGCTCGTCGAGTGGAACAATTACATGAAGCCAACCCCATGCTCGGTCATCGCGGCTGTCGGTTGTGCATCACGTATCCGGAAATTTTGGAGATGCAGGTTCGAGCGATCATTGAAGCGGCGATTGATTGCCAGAAGCGCGGCATTAAAGTGATACCTGAGATCATGCATCCGCTGACACTCGACAAAAAAGAGTTGAAAATTCTGGACGACCAGACGCGCAAAGTCGCCGAAGAAATTATTTCGCGATCTAAAGTGAAGCTTCACTATCTGGTAGGCACGATGATCGAGTTGCCGCGCGCGGCATTGCTGGCGGATCAGATCGCGGAAGTCGCTGAGTTCTTCTCATTCGGGACGAACGATCTAACCCAAACCGTCATGGGGCTTTCGCGCGACGATGCAGGAAGGTTCCTGCCCGAATATGTGGACGAACGCAAGGCGGGAATTTTCAAGGAAGACCCGTTTCAGACGCTCGACATCGCCGGCGTCGGTATGTTGGTGGAATGGGGCATCGCTCGAGGCCGAAAGACCAGACCACATTTGGAGATCGGCATTTGCGGCGAGCATGGCGGCGATGCGGAGAGCGTGAAGTTCTGCCATCGCGTCGGCATGGATTACGTCAGCGCCTCGCCATTCCGCGTGCCGACGGCGCGGCTGGCTGCGGCGCAAGCGGTGATTGAAGAGAAGAAGGCGAAGAAACCGGCGAAGAGGAAGCGTTGATAGCGGAAAGAGGCTTCGCGAGAGGCGTTTTTACAGCAGAGAGCGAAGAGAAAACCTATGCGGCGCGGGAAGGCGGGAGAAATCCTTCGGCCGGCGTGAAGCAAAGGCGCCGTCCACAGGATGGCGATGCTCGTCGCATCGTCAGAGGAGCAGACCATTTCGCCAGGGAAACTGCAGACGAGGGACGATCGGCCGCTGATCATTGGTATTTGCGGCGGAACGGGCTCGGGCAAGACGACGATCACGCGGCGGATTATTGAGGCGCTTTCGGAAACCAACGTAGTGGTGCTGCAGCAGGATAATTACTATCGCGACTATCCCGGGATGCCGTTCGAAGAGCGCCTAAAGGTGAATTTCGACCATCCCGATTCCATGGACACGCCGCTGCTCGCCGAGAATGTGCGGCAATTGCGCGCGGGCCAGGCGATTGAACGGCCTACCTACGATTACGCCAACTTTGAGCGCCTGAAGGGAACTGTGCGCATCGAGCCGCAAGCGGCGATTATTGTGGAAGGAATTTTGATTTTTGAAAACGAGGCGCTGCGCGAGTTGCTGGACATCAAAATCTTCGTCGATACCGACGCCGACTTGCGGTTCATACGGCGGTTGGTGCGCGATATCCGCGACCGCGGGCGCACGACGCAGATGGTCATCGAACAATATCTGAAGACGGTACGGCCGATGCATCTGGAGTTTGTGGAGCCGTCCAAACGCTACGCGGATTTGATCATTCCGGACGGTGGGCACAACGACGTGGGGATTGATCTGGTGATTCAGAAGATCCGGTCCCTGGTGCCGCGCCAGAGTGGCCAGTGAACGAAAACGGAGTTTCGCGCGTATCAATATATATGGGTCATGGCAGAACTGGCGTGAGTGAGGAAGTGGCGCATGGTACGGGAGTAAGGAGATGATGGTGAAATTTCTACTGTGGTGCATCTTGCTGGTGTTGTGCTGGCCGCTGGCGTTGCTGGCGCTGGTGTTGTATCCGATTGTGTGGCTGATATTGCTGCCGTTCCGGATATTGGGGATCGCGGTGGAAGGTGTGTTCGATTTGCTTCGCGGCATTTTGTTTCTGCCGGGCCGGATATTGCGTGGGCCGCGCAGCGCGTGAGCGACGCAGGATGGCGAGCCAGTCGCGAGCCGTCAAGAGATTGTTTAACCGTGGGCTGGCCGACAATTCGCGCGTCGCTTTAGATTTTTGCGTGCTCTGCGGAAGTTAAAGAAATGTGCGAGGCATCGTGACCGTCGCGCGACGCGCGACCCCCTAGTCGAGCACCTACTTTCAGTTTCGTTTTAGGGTTTGACAGCTGCTTGTTGATCGGGTGTTTGCACGATGGTTGGGAACACCGGCACAGTGGTTGCGGCCGCAGTTACTTGAGATACAGGTTGCGCTTGAGGTTTCGCGGCGGTTTGCTCACTGCCTGAAGGCCGCGGAACATGCACGGAGATGTCGCCGTCTACCAACACTGTGATATGGTCGGACGATGCTGAGATCGCTGGCGCGCCCTTGCGGTACTCCGAAAGAAAGTATGGGTACCCGGCGAATTTCCCAATCGTTGCTTTCGCGTCTTGCGCTGCGGCAAAACTTGCGGGGATGTGGTCTCCCGTCGTCGCGGTAACGTCCTGCATGAACCAAACCACCTGCCCGGAACTTCCCAAGCTTGAACGCCTGACAGCCATGATTCTTGCGCGCGCTTCCGCGCCACGCGGGATCACGACAACGCCATTCAGCGTGACGGGTTCGACGACCGTCATCTCCACCATGGAGCCTTCCTGCAGCTTGTCGGGAGAAACATCGCTGCTCACCGCGACTTGCACCGCCGTTTGACCTGGAATTTTCAATTCGACTGCGGGCGCCCCATCCGGCGGGACCGTGGGAAAGGCGGCCGGCGCGTGCATCATCGCGAGAATAATGCGGTCGGAAACACCCGATTGCTTCAAACGATGAAGCGCCGCGGGCGAGGTGTCGAAATCGCAGCGCGATGCATTTAGCTTTGTGATGATCGCGTCGGCGCTCACGTGCGCGCCTTGCATTTTCATGACGTTCACATTGGTGAGCAGCGGCGCAGAATCACTGACGCTCGTGACGACAGGGCCGTCCAGCGGCTGGCTGGCCGGTGGGCCAGGCGCCGCTGCGGGCGCTGCAACGGAATTTGGTTCGGCCGGCTCGCTCGGCGTCCGGTCGGTCGGTTCGACGGTCAGTTCCACGGCCGGTCGGACAATTGCTTCAGTGGGCGTCTGCGCAAGTGGCTCGACAACCGTCTGGGCCGGCGTCTGAACAGAAGCCTCGACTGGCGTCGGAGCCGGCACCCGTTCGGGCGCCTCCCTCGCCGGCCGAGCGATCGTGGTGTCTGACTGATCCGCCGGCTTGGACTTCTGGGTCCAGCCGAACGTATAAACCGTTTGAGGAGGAGGCGCGGTAGTGGAAAGGTCGGTGGTGGGCACCCATCCGAGCCTGCCGTCGGCGGTTTGGACCTGAGAGAACCCGCCGTCCTGACCGGTTATTGCGACGCTTTCGCCACAGCGGAGCTTTCCGAGCTCTTCAAACTTTTGTACGGATTTGTAGAGCAGGATGTAGGAGTCGTAAGTTCCGCAGTGCGCGAACGCAGGCGTGTTCGCCGGCGCGGACTGCGGCCCGACGAAGAAAATCCCCACCAGAATTAAGCCGTATTTCATTCTGAGTCCCCAAGCCGGTCGCAGGGAAGATCACTTTCGAACGCGTCCCTGGCCCCGAGTTGACGTATCTTTTCTCTGCCGTGGATAAGCGGCAATAGTACTTTGAAACAGCTGGCGGATTGGGTTGGTACAGGCCACCTAAATTAAAGGCTCGATTGAAGATTGCCGATTTGGTGGCGGAGATTGACATTTTGCGGCGGGCGCGTCGCGTCGAGTTCGCACGGATGCGGAATAATCCAGCTCAAGTTATTCATTAAGTCTTGGAGTTAGCGTGACCGAAGGTCTCGGTGTCATGTGAAGAAACACTTCAAATATTCTTTAGGATTGCACGTCCATACGCGCGCGACTCACGAACCGCTGCTGCGCTGTTTCTTGATTTACGTGGGCATCTTCAGGAAGAAATACACGCCGAGAAAACCGAAGATCGCGTCGGGCGACCAGGCGGCTAGCAGCGGCGGGAGCTGGCCGACCGAACCCATCGCTTCGAACAGCGCGGCCGTGGCCCAATACACGATAGCGACGCCGACCGCGACAGCCAGTCCGCCGACGGCGCCGCGCGTCCCGGTGAGGAACGCAAAGGGCGCGCCCAGAAACACGATGATGGCTGCGATCAACGGGAAGGCGAATTTCTTCTGCCACTGTACGGAAAGCCTCGCGGTATCGAACCCCGCCTGTCGCAGGCCGTGGATGTATTCCCCCAGCTGACGCCAGTTCATCTGATACGATTGGCGAACTTCGCGGCGGAAATAACTGGGCGGCTCGGAGATTTCCGGTAGAGATTGGACTTTGAACGGCGTGTACTGACGAACCTTGCCTCCCTCGAAATCGCGGATCCATCCTCCCGTGAGCGCCCAAGTATTCTCGGATTGCACCCAGGTGGCGCGTGTGGCGAAGACGCGTCGGCGAATCTGGAAGGATTGCGGGTCGAGCTCGAAGACGCTCAGTCCACCGAAAAGATTCTGGTCCGGATCGAAGAGCTCGTAGTTATAGATTTTGGTGTTCTCGCCGAAAATCCACTGGTGGGCGGGCTGGAAATACGTTTGCGCGGGGCGGCCTTTGATCTGGTTGCGCAGCGCGTCCTGGCGCTGGTTGGCGTAGGGAAGAAAGGTATCGTCGAGGAGGAACATTCCCGAGGCGATGACGCAGCCGGCCAGCGTGAGCGGCAGAACCAGGCGGTAGAGACTCACGCCGTTGGCCTTGAAAGCGATCACTTCATTATTTTTTGCGAGCACGGCCAGGGTGACCAGCGTCGCGACCAGCGTGGCCAGCGGCGCGAGCTGATACGTCATCAGCGGAATGAGGTAGCGAAAATAACTCAGGACCATCGAAACGGGGATGTTATTTTTCGAAATGTCGCCGAGAAGATCGAATAGCGTGAAAGCATCGAAGATCAGAATGAATCCCGCCAGCAACACCAGAAAATAGTAGAAGAACTGCTGCAGCAAATAGACGTCTATCAGCATCGGGAAAGCGACAGCGCTGCCTTCCGGAACAATTTTCCGTGCATCCGCGCGGGATGTGACGCTGCGTCCGCCCGCCGCGGTACCATTCAAAACGGGCATCGGCGCAGCGTCGGCTTCGCGGCGACGCGCCGGACGCGAGCGGCGGAAGAACGCGTCGAGCCAGGCCACGACCGGGTTGGGCTTACGGATGGTTTCGATTCGGCGAAGCGAGATTACGCCCAGTATGAGCCCGGCGATGTTTCCGGCCCAGATTCCCGCCCACGGCGCGATGGCGCCTTGCTGCGCCATGTGCGCGCCAGTAACGAAGAGAAAATAGTAGCCCCCAATTAACACGAGCGTGAGGATCAATCCGGCGGCGCGTCCTCCGCGGCGCGGACGCACGCCGATGGGCACGCCGAGCAGCGCAAATACCAGGCAGGCGGCGGGAAAGGCGATGCGGCGGTGGAATTCCACGCGCGCGTCGCGCCAATGCGGGCCGCTCGCGGCGAGCAATTCGGAAACCGAGCGCTCGGAGTCTGAGATCGCCACGTTTTTGGGTCCGGCCACCGGGTTGGAAATCTCCACGGGAATTTCGCTCTGGCCAAATGTCGTGACATTGTAATGTTGAGGTTCGTGCGGGTCGTATTCGTGCGTGCTGCCGCTGCCCAGGTGCAGTTCGAATTTATTATTTCCGGGGTCGGCGACTACCTGCGCGTCCTGCGCGATGGTCACGTTGGTAGTGGAGGCCTGCCCGGAGGATGCCAGGAACACACCGCGCCAGCGCGTCGCTGCCGCTTCCACATCTTGCACGTATAATATGAAGTGGGGAACTTGCTCGTTGAAGACGCGCGGCTGGATCGCGTAGGGCGCCTGGGTCAGGAGCAGGCGTTCTTCCAGGCGCTGCAGGGTGCGTATGGCCGCGGGAGTCAGCCAGAAGGTCAGCACCAGAGTGCCAAGGCTGCATCCGAGCGCCACAAATCCGATCGGAACCAGCAGGCGGCGCAAGCTGATGCCCGAAGCGTGCAGCGCCACGATTTCGCTGTCGGCGGAGAGGCGACCCAGGCCGATCAGCACGCCGACCAGCACGGCCATCGGGATGGTGAAGGCGAGAACGGGCGTCAACGAACAGAGAAATATCAGCGCAACGGTGAAGACGCCGCCGGAATGGCGGACGACCAGATCCATCAGCCGGACGAGTTGCGGAACGAAGAAAACGAAAGTAAAGACAGCGAGGCCGAGGATGGCGTGCGAGCCGACTTCGCGACCGATATATTTATCGAGCAGGCGCATGATTGCGCTTGCGAATTCTAGCATGGACGTTCGGAGCGTGCAGGCGAGTTAAGCGTTGTGTCAACGGAGCTGCGGAGGGTAGAGATTTGGGCCGAGTAAATTTAGTGCTGGTTTGGCACATGCACCAGCCGCAGTATCGTGATCCCGTATCGGGGCGCTACATGCTGCCGTGGACGCGTCTGCACGCTCTGAAAGATTATTGGGGCATGGTGAAAGTACTGGGAGAATTTCCGGCCGTACACGCGACTTTCAATATTGTTCCGTTGCTGGCGGCGCAGATCGAGGAATATGCCAGCGGAAAATTTCGCGAGCCGTGGTTTGAGCTGGCGTTTGCGCCGGCCGACACGCTGAAGCCCGAGCAGAAACGGGAGATACTGGAACGCGCGTTCCAGGTAAATGAGATTTACGTGCAGCGCTGGCCACGCTTTTCTGATTTGCAGGCGCAGGTGCGTTCCGCCGGGGCCGAAGCTTGCGCCGCCCGATTCAACGAACGGGACTGGCTTGAC
This sequence comes from Acidobacteriota bacterium, assembly GCA_013289695.1. Taxonomy (GTDB): domain Bacteria; phylum Acidobacteriota; class Terriglobia; order Acidiferrales; family UBA7541; genus Palsa-295. The sequence goes on along the minus strand of JABCZK010000001.1, from coordinate 163,186 downwards.
CTGCAATTGCTTTCGCAGCTGGTGTGGATGGACGAGGAATACATCGCGAAAGATCCGGTAGTGAATCTGCTGGCGACCAAGGGCACGGGCTATACCGAGCGAGACAAGACGCTGTTGCGCGAAAAGCAGCTGGAATTGCTCGGCGCGGTGCTGCCGGAATATCGCATCGCGGCGGAAAGCGGGCAAATCGAAATTTCCACGACTCCTTACTACCATCCGATTCTTCCACTTCTGTGCGACACGGACATCGCGCGCGTTTCCAATCCGCACACGCCGCTGCCGCATCCTCCGTTTCGCTTTCCCGGCGACGCGCGCGAACAGCTGCTGCGCGCCAGAAGATATCACGAGCGAGTGTTCGGCAAACCGCCGGCAGGATTGTGGCCCTCGGAGGGCTCGGTTTCCGACGAATCGCTGGCAATTGCCGCGGACCTAGGATTCAAGTGGTTCGCAACGGATGAAGGCGTGCTGGGCCGCACGCGCAATATCGGGTTTTGGCGTGACGCGGGCGGATACCCGGAAAATGGTCCGGATCTGTATTCGCCTTGGAAACTGCAGCACGGCGGGAAGGAGATGTACGGATTTTTTCGCGACCATTATATTTCGGACCTGGTGGGCTTCGTCTACAGCCGCATGGGCGCAGTAGCAGCCGCCGAGGATTTGCACCGCAGGATTCGCGCCATCGGCGATCGCGAGCCGCCCGGGCGCACCGCGACGGTCAGCATCATCCTGGACGGCGAAAACGCCTGGGAATATTACCCGGAGAACGGGCGGCAATTCCTGCGGGAATTTTACCGCCGCGTGCAGAGCGACGGCGATATTCGCGCGCTCACGGCGAGTGAGGCTGTGGAAGAAAACGCCAGCGCGCCGGCCATGCCCGGAATTTTCCCGGCGTCGTGGATCAATGCGAATTTTGACGTGTGGATCGGTCACCGCGAAGATGTGCGCGCATGGGACCTATTGCGCGATGCGCGCGAAACGTACGAGCGGGTCGCGCAGCGCGGAACCGCCGGTGCCACTGCCGCCCAACTCGAACGCGCCTACGAAGCAGTGCTGGCCGCCGAAGGGAGCGATTGGAACTGGTGGTACGGCCCGGAGCACGGCTCCGCCAACGACGCGGAATTCGATGAACTATATCGCAAGCACCTTACGGAGATTTACACCGCGCTGGGTGAGCCCGCACCCGATGTGCTGGCGCATCCGATCAAGAAGGCGCCGGAGCGGGGCCGCCGCGAGCCGCCGGAATCTTATCTGGACGTGACCGTGGACGGCCGCGAGAGCAGCTATTTCGAATGGCTCGGCGCGGGTTTGTATGCCACCGATCCTCGGGGCGGAACGATGCACGGACGCACGCGCGTGCTGGGCGGGCTCTATTACGGTTTCGGCGAAAAATATTTTTATCTGCGCGTGGACCCTTTGGCCGAAGCGATCGCCGAAATTCCGGATTTTCAATTGCGGTTGACGCTGTGGGATTCGCGCGAAACGCGCATCACGCTGCGCGTTGCTAACCGGAAGTTCGCCGGATGCGTGGTGGAACAAGGCGGAGCGTGCCTCCTGCATCCGCAGACGATGGTGACGGCAGCATTCGGCAAGATCATCGAAGTAGCCATGGCGCGCGAGTTATTCGATCTGCGCGGGCGCCGCCAGCTCCTGCTGACCGTGGCGCTGTGGGAAGGCGGCTTGCCCATCGAGGTCCTGCCCGTCGATGGCATGCTGGAGCTGGCTCTGGGCGAGGAAAATTTCGCGTGGGGAACGGAAGTCGAGGCCAAGTTGTAATCCCCCTAACCGCGGTCGGGTAGTGGGTCATCTCTAACGACGCCGACCGTCGCGTTCCCGGAAACGTGACATTGAAGCTGTGCAGAAACCCTCTGAATTTCCATCTTGCAAAAAAAGAAGTCTGCCTTAAGCTCGCGGCATGAGCCAAGAAAATCCGATCAGCAAACAGCCTCTGATTCGCTAGGTGAACCGACAGCAGATGAGTTGGCGAGCTGTGGATGTGGAACACCTCATCGGCGAAGACCATCCGGCGAGAGCGATTGGGGCACTGGTAGGGCGCCTGAACCTGCATGCCTCTTATCAAGCCATCGAGAGCAGTGCGGAGGAAGGGGGACGGCCGGCGATTGATCCGCAGCTGCTGATCAGTTTGTGGAGGAGAGCAGTCGGAAAGCCGCGCAAGCTCAGGTGCGCGCGCGACGCTAAGCATCTCCAACAACGCGGAAGGAGGCCCGCAGGGCGTGACGCTCAGTGGGATCGGCGGAACGTCCAGGATTTCGCTGTCTCCGGCCACGTTGAATTTTTCCTCGCAAACAGTGGGCGCAAGCAGCGTCGTGCAAGTTGTTACTGTCGGCAATAGCGGGACAACTGCGGTGGCCATGACCATTAGCACGGCCGGAACGAACCCCGGCGATTTCGCGGAGACCGACAATTGCACGCAGAGTCCTCTGGCTGGCGGCAAAACCTGCGTGATGAACGTTACCTTTGATCCCACGCAGGCGGGAAGCCGCTCAGCCCAGGTTCTGATTTCGGATAGCGAGCCGCAGAGCCCGCAATTCCTAGCCGTAAGCGGCACGGCTTTGCAGGCCGCGGCGACGATCTCGCCGACCGGCTCGATCAGTTTCGGCGCCGCGCTGGCCGGCACGGCGTCGCCGCCTGTGACGGTTACGGGTACATTTACCTGCGCAGGCGGGAGCACAACTCGAAGCGTGCAGGTCACTCTGATCGTCCAGTAGTTCTCAGGCAGTGGCAGTCGGTGCGCGATCAGAAAACTTTGATGGCCAAATCGTGCGGATGTGACCCTACCGCAATCAACGCAGTGGGAGGCCGCGGCGGCGTGAGTCCAGGCTGCCCCGACGCCAAAGTCCTCGTGCGGATGGCGGCGAGGTCGTTAGACGCCGTATCGACCACGAGCAAAATATCTCCTCCCGGAGTCAGCGCGCAGGTAACAGGAGATTGCCCCGCTTGGATCGGCCGGCCAACTTGACGAGTATCCACCGCGACGGGCACGACGTGCCCTGCGGCCGTGTCCGAAACGTACAGCGTGTTCGTCGTCGGGGCGAATACTGCGGAGGTCGGCGACATTCCCAGCAGCAGAAACTCGGCGACCTCGTTCGTGTCCGTATTCACGATCAACAAGCCGTGCGCTGAACTCGAGGTGATGTAAAGTTCGCCGCCGTCGGGTTTCAGGTCCAAGGCGTCGGCCGTGCCGCCCAGCGCCAAATTCGCCAGCAAGACTTTTCGTTTCAAATCCACTACGGAAACCTGGTTGTGCAGGCTAGACGTGATGAACGCTTTGGAATTGTCGGGCAAGATCGCGATTTGCTCGGGATCGGGCGCCGTGGCGATGGTCGCGATGGGCGCGAGCGTCCCGCTGTCGAGCAGAGAAATGGTGGCGTCGTCCCGATTGCTGACCACCAGCGTCTTGCCGTCCGGTGAGACGCGCGCGATCCACGGGCGTCGGCCAGCGCGGCCGCGTGCGACGATCTGTCGCGAAGCGATATCTATGGCGACAACCGTGTTGGAGCCGGAAGCGGCCACATATGCGCGGCGTCCGTCAGGAGAAAAATCCAGCGCGTAGGGCAGCGTTCCAACCGGAATGCGCGCGACGATTTGATTCGATTGCACGTCGAGGACCCATGCAAGACCGCCCGCGGAGCTGACTCCCCAGATTTCCGGACGCTTGGGATGAGCGCGCAAGCCGCTCGGCCCAGCGCCCACGACGATCGTTGCGACGGGCGAGAGTTTAATCAGGTCAACCACGGAAATAGTGCCGTCGCCGCTGTTTCCCACGTAGGCGAAAAGATGCAGCCCCGGACGCAGAAACGCCGGGCGAAGTTCCAGCGCGACTTCACGAATGGCCAGCACGATGAGCATCACCAGCAGGAAGACGAGGCGAAAATTGAAGCGCAGTTTCAATTGATGGTGCGGCCCAGCACGGCGGCGATCTGGCGAACTTCCCGGATCAGTTGTTCGAATTCCGCCGGCAGGATGGATTGCGGCCCGTCGGAGAGCGCGCGGTCGGGATCGTGGTGCACTTCCACCAGTAACCCATCGGCGCCCACAGCCACCGCGGCGCGCGAAAGCGGCAAGACTTTATTGCGTCGCCCGGTGCCGTGCGAAGGATCCACCACGATAGGAAGATGGCTGCGCTTTTGCACGGCGGGCACGACAGCCAGGTCCAGCGTGTTGCGCGTGAAATCAGAAAAAGTGCGCACGCCCCGCTCACACAGAATCACGTTGTAGTTGCCTTCGGACATCAGGTATTCGCCGGCCATCAGAAATTCGTCCAGCGTCGCAGACATGCCGCGTTTCAACAGCACCGGCTTTTTCGCACGGCCGGCGCGCTTCAGCAGCGAAAAATTCTGCATGTTGCGCGCCCCGATCTGGATCACGTCCGCATATTCGGCGACTAGGTCCAGCGATTCGTGGTCAATCGCTTCGGTGATGATGCCCAGACCGAATTCCTTGCGCACATCCGCCATGATTTCGAGGCCCGCTTCGCCCAGCCCTTGAAAACTGTAAGGGGAAGTGCGCGGCTTATAAGCGCCGCCGCGAAAGAGGCGCGCTCCGGCGGTCTTCACGTGCTTGGCGACGGTGAATGCTTGCTCGCGCGTTTCGATGGCGCACGGACCCGCGACCATGGCGATGTCCGCGCCGCCGAAGGCGACTTCTCCGAGAGGCGTGGGCACGCGCACGACGGTGTTATCCGCTTTGACGTCGCGGCTGACCAGCTTGTAAGGCTTGCTGACAGGGATGCATTCGATCACGCCGGGCATGGATTCCAGCGAGCCCAGATCCACCGCTCCGGAATTGCCGGTGATGCACACCGCGGTGCGCCCAGCGCCGGGAACCGGCAGGGCCTTGAAACCCAGCGACTCGATGCGCTCACAGACGGCGCGTACCTGTTCGTCTGTCGCGTGCGACTGCATGACCACCAGCATGAACGCCCCCTGAGCGAAAGCGAATCACAGAGTTTACTGCATGGGGGAACGGGGCTGCAAATGACGCGCGCGGGAATTTAGCGTTGGCGCAACCGGGAAAGAGGAGACAATGGAGGCGCGGGGCGGAATCGAACCGCCGATAAAGGTTTTGCAGACCTATGCCTTACCACTTGGCGACCGCGCCGATTGCTTGTGGCAGAAACGAATCATAACATCGGAAGCGCGTGAGAATGCATCGAAGATTCGCATGATGTTGATTTACCAGCCTACAGGTTGCGCGGAACCGGCATGCCGGAAGAAGACCAACAGATGAAAGCGAATGAGAAACGCGCTGCGGGCAAGCTGACGCACACGCTGCGGGTGCGCACCGCCCGCCGGAGGGAAATGCAGGACGTGACCGACAAGATCGAAGCAGCCGTGCGCGAATCGGGCTGCGCGGATGGTGTGTGTCACCTGTACGTGCCGCACACCACGGCGGGCGTGATGATCAACGAGGGTTACGATCCGGCGGTAGCACAGGATATCGCAGCGGCATTCGACCGCTTGGTGCCGCGCGTCGCGAATTCAGCGCACGCGGAAGGGAATTCGGATTCACACATCAAAACAGCCCTGGTGGGATCGTCGGAAACGGTGTGGATCATCACAGGGAAGCTCGCGCTAGGACGCTGGCAGCGGATTTTCTTCGCGGAATTTGACGGACCGCGCAGCCGCGAGCTACGCGTTAAGATTGTGCCCGATGCCCCGACTTGAGAATTGTGAGCAAGGTCTTCACGTGAAGTGAATTTCATTTGGTTGTAAACTGTTTCACCATGAGGCGAATGCGGCGGGCGGCGGCGATCGTTTGCGTTTTTGTACTCTTGCTCTCGAGCGGAGCCAGCAAAGGTATTTCCGCAAAGGAAGAAGTTACGATTGCGGTGGTGGGCGACCAGCAAGTGGTCGGGACACCATTCGCGGTGCGCATCCGGAATAACGGCGAAAAACGCCTCACTTTTTGCCTGGGCGCTTGCGGCGTCATCGTCGTGGCCGGCAGCGAACGTCCCGCGCCAGGCTTCGCGGTGCAGGCGCGCACTCGCAAAAAGAAATGGAGTAAGGAAATCTTGAGCTGCTCGCCCGGGGAAGACGCCACGTCCGCCATCCTGCACGGCGGCGAAGTCCTGGAATTCTCGGTGAAGGTGACCCAGCCCGGCACCTACCGCGTATGGCTGGGATATAAGGATGTGAGCGTGGAAGACGTAGGCGCGCATTGCGAAGCGATCCGGGACGGCAAAGCCGTGCAGCAGGCCCGATCCGACGAATTCGATGTAGTCGCGGCGCCGAAATGAACCTGGGCGTTTACATTCAGGTGCCGTTCTGCCAGACGAAGTGCACCTACTGCAATTTTCACACGGGCGTTGTGGCGCGCGAAAAATATGGGCCGTACGCCGACGCGGTACGCCGCGAGATTGCGGCGCTGGCGGCGAGCGGCGAAATCTCCAGCCTGCGCGACGCGACCGTGGACACCGTGTACTTTGGCGGCGGCACGCCCAGCCTGCTGGAGCCTTCCGCGCTCGCAGCGATTCTGGATGCCCTGCGGCGGAATTTTGCATTCGCAGAGTCCGCGCCGCGAGATTCAGAACCCGCGCGTGACGTGCCCCCCGCTGCGCCTCTCGAAATCACTCTGGAGGCGGACCCGGAAACCATCGCAGCGGAAAAAGCGGAGGCCTGGATTGCGACTGGGTTTAACCGCGTCAGCCTGGGCGTGCAGTCGTTTGACGAGCGCGAATTACAGGCCGCGGGCCGCATGCATCGTCGCGCGGATATTTTTGCGGCGACTCGGATTTTGCGCGACGCCGGATTTCGCAATCTCAGCATGGATTTGATCGCTGGTCTCGCGCAGCAGACTCGCGCATCATGGGAAGAATCGGTCGCGCGCGTTCTGGAAATTCGCGCCGAGCACATCTCCATTTACCTGCTGGAAATTGACGAAGGCAGCCGGCTCGGCAAGGAATCACTCGCGGGCGGCAACCGCTATAGCGCCGATGCCATTCCCAGCGAAGACGCCATGGCGGAATCGTACGAATCCGCATGCGCGCGGCTCGCGGACGCCGGTTACGAGCATTACGAAATCTCGAACTGGGGGCTGCCGGGATTCCGTTCGCGCCACAATTTGAAATACTGGCGACGTGAGCCCTACATCGGAGTGGGTGCGGGCGCGCATTCTTTCGATGGTGCCCGACGCTGGTCGAATGTGCACGATTCCGCGAAGTACGTCGCATGCATCGAAAGCGGCATCTCGCCACGCGAGCAGATCGAGCCGGTGACACAGCAACAAGCGCTCGAAGAAGAATTATTCCTGGGCTTGCGCCAGCTCGAGGGAATTGACCTTGCTGGCGTGGAAAAAAAGTATGGCGTGAGCCTGCAGGCGCGAATCGCCGGCTTGCGCGAGCAGGGATTGCTCGAAATGGACGGGGCAAATTTGCGCCTGGCGCCGGCGCATCTGACTGTATCAAATGAAGTATTCGTGGAATTGCTTGGTTAGCTGGATGCGGGCACGCGGAAGCGTTGTCACGCCTTTGCTTCTCGTATCATTGACGCCGTTTTTGTTCTTGAACGTCCGACTCGATGGCCAGGAAAAGCCAGCTGGGAAAGGCAGTCCGTTGAAGCTGACCGTGACGGTGCTCAGCCAGACGTATTGCGTCAATCGGACGATTGTAGATGCACCGGCGCGGGGAGCAGCCGTGGGCGAAGTTTCTTTCGATCTCCACCTTCGAATACAAAATGTTGGCGACCACGCAATAATTCTTTGCAGAAAATGCATCGAATGCTATTGCCCCGATCTGTTCGACATCCAAGCCGATGGTACTCAGGGAGGTCTCGGCTGGGGAGTGATACCAGATACCTTCGGAGTAACTGTTCGCGCGCATCACCCTAAGCACCCGGATTCGAACGATCCGATCATTCCGCACGAGGGCGCGCTGGAAATGGACCGACTCGCCGTAGTTGATTTCGTGGATTTCTCCAGAGCTCACACGCCCAGTAAAGGTTGGGTTTACCCTGGCCGTTACTTTCTACAGGCTCGATTCTTTACTTGGGATCCAGCGGACCCGGATGCCGAGGCACTGGCTCGTCGTTGGAAATCCTACGGAGAGCTGTATGACCAAGAAATCGTAACTGAGCCGATAGCGATTCAGATTGAGATTCCCCAGGCCCCAGTAAACTGCTCAGCACATTGACAGCGAGGTTTTGCGATGACGATTGTTGATTTGCGCAGCGATACAGTGACGCGCCCCACGTCGGCGATGCGCGCCGCGATGGCCGCCGCCGAAGTTGGCGACGACGTTTACGGTGAGGACCCCACGGTGAACCGCTTGCAAGCGCGCGCGGCAGAAATTTTCCAGCGCGAAGCCGCGCTCTTCGTCCCCACCGGCTGCATGGGCAACCTGCTCGCGATCATGGGCTGGACGCAGCGCAGCAACGAAGTGATCTGCGAGCAGCGCGCGCACGTGAATTTGTATGAGCTGGCTTCGATGTCTGCGGTGGCGGGGGTGATGCCGCGCACGGTTCCAGCACCGAGCGGAATTCTCACATGGGAGCTGATCGAGCCGCTGATTCGCGAAACAATTTACTACGATTCGCAAACCGCTCTGGTAACGCTGGAAAACACCCACAACATGCACGGCGGCACCGTCTATCCGACCGCGGTAGCCGAAGATGTTTGCGAGCGCGCGCACGCCGCGGGCCTGCGCGTGCACCTCGACGGCGCGCGGATCTTCAACGCCGCGGTCGCGTTGGGGAAAAGCGTGGCGGACATCACCCGCAAGTTCGATTCCGTAATGTTTTGTCTTTCGAAAGGATTGGGCGCGCCGGTAGGCTCGCTGCTCGTCGGCTCGCATGATTTCATCAAGCAGGCGCACATTCGCCGCAAGATGCTCGGAGGCGGAATGCGCCAAGTCGGCGTGCTGGCTGCCGCTGGACTCATCGCGCTGGAAGAATCTCCGAAGCACCTCGTGCTCGACCACGAAAACGCGCAGCATCTGGCGCAAGGCCTCGCGGCGATCAAGGGCATCGCTCTCGATCCAGCGCGAGTGGTAACCAACATCGTGATCTTCGAGGTGCGCACAACCGGCCGCACCGCCCCGGAGATTTGCGAACAGCTCGCAGCCAAAAAAGTTTTGTGCTCGGCGACGGATCAGTATTCCGTGCGCATGGTCACGCACTGCGATATGGACCGCGCCGGAATTGACGTAGCTTTGGCGGCGATGGCGCAGGTTTTGGCCGAGAAAGCGCCCGCAGCTGCCGCGCGTTAAAAGTTCCCGCCGGTAAGTGCCCGAATCGTCCCGCGCGTGCCGCCATGTCTTCAGTTATACTTTCGTGCGGATTACTGTCGGCCAGGGGCAGCCGACAGGCCAGGAGAACATCCCAGGGGTGCGAGCGTGAAGATTGCGGAACTTTTGCCGATCGGCATCAAAGTAGGACTCCCCGTTATCCTAATCATAGGTGGACTGATGACTTTTCAATCGCCAAAAGCAGCCAGCGCCGTGCAACCACAGGCCGCGGGGCCTCCGACGGTCGAGGAAGCGCGCCAATTTACCGACGCCGCGGAAAAACGCTTGCTCGATCTGTGGATCAAAGCCAGCCGCGCGCAGTGGGTGCAGGAAACCTTCATCACCGACGACACGGAAATTCTCGCCGCGCAGGCAGATCAGAACGTGAAAGCAGCAACCTCCGAGCTGGCCGCGCAAGCGCGCCGTTTCGAGTCGCTGGACCTGCCACCGGATATTGCGCGCAAGCTGAACCTCATCAAGCTTTCCGTAGACATTCCTTCGCCGCGCAATCCGAAGCAGAGCACGGAGCTGTCGCAGATCAACGCGTCGCTGCAAAGCGATTACGGCAAGGGAAAGTGGTGCCCGGACGGCGCGCAGGCGAAATGCCTCTCGTTGAACGACCTGGAAAATATCATGGCCGCCAGCCGCGACCCCGTTGAGCTGCAGCGCGCATGGATCGGCTGGCACGCCATCGCGCCGCCGATGCGCCAGCGTTATTCGCGCATGGTGGAGCTGGCCAATGAAGGCGCGCGCGAAGTGGGTTTCGGCGATACAGGCGCGATGTGGCGTTCGAATTACGATATGCCTCCGGGAGTTTTCAGCGCGGAGATGGACCGGCTGTGGGATCAAGTGCGGCCACTGTACGTTTCGCTGCACGCCTACGTGCGCACGCAATTGCTGAAAAAATACGGGCCGGGTGTGCTCGGCCCGGACGGCGCGATTCCAGCGCATCTGCTGGGAAATATGTGGGCGCAGGATTGGGGCAATATCTATCCACTTGTCGCTCCGGCGAACGCCGATCCCGGATACGACCTGTCAGAGATTTTGAAAGCGAAGCAGATTGATCCGCTCGGAATGGTGCACTACGGCGAGCGATTTTTCATGTCGCTCGGTTTTGCCGCGCTGCCGCAAACTTTCTGGCAGCGCTCGATGTTCGTGAAACCGCAGGACCGCGACGTCGTCTGCCACGCCAGCGCCTGGGACATTGATTACGTCGACGATCTGCGCATCAAGATGTGCATCGAGCAGAAGGGCGAGGATTTCTCGACCATTCATCACGAGCTGGGACACAATTTCTACCAGCGCGCTTACGACACGCAGCCACCGCTGTTCCGCAATAGCGCGAACGACGGTTTCCACGAAGCGATCGGCGACACCATCGCTCTTTCCGTCACGCCCGAGTACTTGAAGCAGATTGGCCTCCTGGAAAATGTGCCGCCGGAATCCGCCGACATCGGCATCCTGATGCACAAAGCGTTGGAGAAAGTCGCGTTCCTGCCCTTCGGCTTGCTGATTGATAAATGGCGCTGGGAAGTTTTCGCCGGGAAGATTATTCCCGCGGATTACAACAAGGCGTGGTGGGCGCTGCGCGAGAAATATCAGGGCGTGAAGCCTCCCGTCGCGCGCGGCGAACAGGATTTCGATCCCGGCGCGAAATATCACGTGGCCGCGAATGTTCCCTACGCGCGTTATTTTCTCGCGGATATTTTGCAGTTCCAGTTTCATCGCGCGCTGTGCAGGGAATCCGGATACAAAGGCCCGCTGCATCGCTGTTCGATTTACAACAACAAAGCGGCGGGCGCGAGGCTCAACAAAATGCTGGAAATGGGCCAGAGCCGCCCGTGGCCCGAAGCGCTCGAGATGATGACCGGCGAGAAGCAAATGGACGCCACCGCGATACTCGACTATTTCGCACCGCTAAAAAAATGGCTCGACGAGCAGAACGCGAAAGACGGCGCCAAGCCGGATTGGTAGCGCGCGAGGTTTAGTCGCAGGCCGGAGGAATTGATGGATAGGCTGGCTCGAGTCCTGTTCGTCGCTATGATGGGCTTGTCGTGCGCAGTATTGCGGCGAGCCGGCGCGCAATCATCCAATCCCGCAGGCGCGACGAAAAACGATTGGGCCTACTACGGTCACGATGCGGGTGGCACGCGCTATTCGCCGCTCGCGCAGATCAATCGCGACAATGTCGCCCAGCTGAAAGTTGCCTGGGTATTTCACACCGGCGATATTTCCGACGGCAGCGGCAGGCCCAAGCGCAGTGGCCTGGAAACCACGCCCATATTAGTGGATGGCACGCTGTACCTCACCACTCCGTTCAATCGTGTGTTCGCCGTGAACCCGGAAACCGGCAAGCAGCTGTGGGTTTACGATCCGATGATCGAGCTAGCCGGAAACTACGGCGATGGCTTGATCAATCGCGGTGTCTCCACGTGGCTCGATCCTTCGCGCGTGAGAGGGAAGCCCTGCCGGCGGAGAATTTTCGAAGCCACACTCGACGCGCGATTAATCGCACTCGACGGCGCGACGGGCAATCCCTGTATGGACTTCGGCAACCGCGGACAGATAAGCCTGCGCGATGTAGCGCGTTACATACCCGGGCAATATCACATGACTTCTCCACCCGCGGTGATTGACGACCTCGTCGTAGTGGGTTCGGCGATTGACGACAATGCGCGCGTGGATATGGCCAGCGGTGTAGTGCGCGCGTTCGATGCGCGCAGCGGAGCGCTGCGCTGGAAGTGGGAGCCGCTGCCCCCGAACGATCCCGATTCCGACACCTCCGCCACATCGGCCGCGCGAAAGGTCTGGCGCACCGGTGCGGGCAATGCCTGGTCCGTGATAGTCGTGGATCCGGAGCGCGATCTAGTCTTTGTCCCGACCGGCAGCGCTAGCCCGGACTACTACGGCGCAATGCGTGTGGGCGATAACAAATGGGCCAACTCCGTTGTCGCGTTGCGCGCAAAAACCGGCGAACTCGCCTGGGGATTTCAGTTGGTGCATCACGATCTTTGGGACTACGACACCGCGTCGCCGCCGCTGCTCGCCATGCTGCAACACGACGGCAAGAGCGTGCCGGTGGTAATTCAGGGCAACAAAACCGGATTTCTCTACGTCCTGAATCGCGATACCGGCGTGCCGGTATTTCCCGTGGAAGAGCGCCCCGTGCCGCAGAGCGATGTACCGGGCGAAGTGACGTCTCCGACGCAGCCTTTTCCGCTGGCGCCTCCGGCTCTGGTGCCGCAGAAGCTTTCCGCCGCTGACGCCTGGGGAATCACTCCGGAAGATCGCGATTATTGCAGCGAGCGCATCAAGAGCCTCCGCAACAATGGGCTTTTCACGCCGCCAAGTTTGCAAGGCTCGCTGTCTGAACCTGGAAATGTCGGCGGCATGAATTGGAGCGGCTACGCGTTCGATCCGCAACACAGTTTGCTGCTGGTCAATACGAATAACCTTGCGGCCGAGATGGGCGTGATCGCGGCAGACAAATACTGGGACGCGGTGGACAAAAACACAGGAGACTTGGAGTACACGCAACAGTCCGGCGCGCCGTACGGAATGTTTCGCACGTTTCTGTCGGCCAAGGCGCATCATCTTCCGTGCGCGCCTCCGCCGTGGGGCACGCTGACGGCGGTGGATATGGTGCAGGGCACCATTCGCTGGCAAGTGCCGCTCGGCTCTTTGGCTCCCAATAATGCAGCGATTCCGGCAGGAGCGCCGAGTCTGGGCGGGCCGATCGCGACGGCTGGAGGGTTGGTGTTCATCGCCGGAACTGTGATTGATACGGCGATTCGCGCGTTTGACGTGGAGACGGGCAAGCTGCTGTGGGAGGCGCAGCTTCCCACTGCCGGCGGCGCTACGCCGATGACCTACCAGGTACACCCGGGCGGCAAGCAGTTTCTGGTGATCGCCGCGGGCGGGCATCCGAAGATAACAGCAGAAAAGCAGACGGACGAGGTCGTTGCGTTCACCCTGCCGTAATCTCTGCGCGTACGATGGTCGCACGCGCGGGCCGCTGTGATATAAATTGTAGTGCGGGTTCGGTATTTATTTTGTTTATCATTGATTCTGCACATTGGTGAGGGCACGTGGAATTTGCGCTGACGGATGAACAGCAGCAGCTGCGGCGAACGGTGCGCGAGTTTGCCGAGGGCGAAATCCTGCCGCATGTGATGGAGTGGGATGAGGTGTCGAAGTTTCCCTCCGAATTAATCCCCAAGCTGTCCGAAATGGGTTTTCTCGGCGTGATTTTTCCCGAGAAGTACGGCGGCGCGGGCATGGGCTACGCCGAATATGCCATCATTATCGAGGAACTTTCGCGCGTGGATGGCTCGATCGGCATCATCGTCGCGGCGCACAATTCGCTGTGCACCAATCACATCTACAAATTCGGCAGCGAAGAGCAGAAGAAGAAATACGTCACGCCGCTCGCACAAGGAAAGAAACTTGGCTGCTGGTCGCTCACCGAGCCCGAAGCTGGCTCTGATGCCGGAGGCACGCGCACCACGGCCGTGAAGAAGGACGGCGGCTGGGTCCTCAACGGCTCGAAAACATTTACCACGAACGGTCACTACGCCGACGTCTGCGTGGGCATGGCCGTGACGGACCCCGCGAAAAAGAGCCACGGAATCTCCGCGTTCATCATCGAGAAGGGAACAAAGGGATTCAAGCCCGGCAAGAAAGAAAACAAACTGGGACTGCGCGCCAGCGACACCAGCGAAGTGGTTTTTACCGATTGCCACGTGCCGGCCGAAAATCTACTGGGCAAAGAGGGCGAAGGATTCGTCAACAGCCTGCAAATTCTCGACGGCGGACGTATTTCGATTGCCTCACTGGGTCTGGGAATGGCGCAAGGCGCCTACGAGGCGTCCGTGCGCTACGCCAAGCAGCGCAAGCAGTTCGGCAAAGCCATCGCGGAGTTTCAGGCGATTCAGTTCAAGCTGGCGGATATGGCCACGCAGATCGAAGCGGCGCGACTGTTGACGTATCAGGCCGCATGGCTCGCCGACCGCGCCATCGCTTCCGGCAATCACGACGCGCGCATCACGCAGGAATCCAGCATGGCCAAACTGTACGCCGGGGAAGTGGCCGTGCGCGTCGCCAACGAAGCCGTGCAGATTCATGGCGGCTACGGATTCATCAAGGATTATCCGGCGGAAAAGTTTTATCGCGACGTGAAGTTGTGTACGATTGGTGAGGGTACCAGCGAGATCCAGCGGTTGGTAATCGCGCGGCAGATTCTGGGAAAGAAGTAAATTATTTTTTTGACGTTAGCATTCATTGCTACCAGCCTGTCCAGTGATACCATTCCGAGGCTGTAATTCACGTCGCTATGACTGTGTCCATCGAAAACTGGGCCGAGCAAGTGCGCGCAGGAGACGTGCGCGCGATCTCGCGTGCCGTTTCCGCGATTGAAAATCGCGAGCGCGAGGCCGAAGAAATTCTGCGCCAGCTTTTCCCGTTTACCGGCCGCGCCTATCGCGTGGGCATCACCGGCGCGCCCGGCACGGGCAAGAGCACGCTGGTGGATCGCCTGGCCAGCCACTATCGCGCGCAGAAAAAGACTGTGGGGATCATCGCCGTAGATCCATCGAGTCCCTTTACGGGTGGCTCGATTCTGGGCGACCGCATCCGCATGCAGGGGCACGCGACCGACGCAGGCGTCTTTATCCGCTCGATGGCCACGCGCGGATTTCTGGGCGGCCTGTCGCAAGCGACGCGAGACACGACGCTGCTCCTCGACGCGGCGGGCAAACAAATCATCCTCGTGGAAACGGTGGGCGTTGGCCAGGGCGAAATCGAAATCGTGCGCCTGGCGGATTGCACGATCGTGGTGCTGATGCCAGGCATGGGCGACGACGTGCAGAGCCTGAAAGCCGGGCTGATGGAAATCGGCGACGTTTTCGTACTGAACAAATCCGATCGCGAAGGCGCGGGCCGTTTCGAGCAGCAGCTGAAAGGAATTCTGCAGCTGGTCCCAGAGCGCGACGGCTGGAAACCGCCGGTGGTGCGCACGATCGCGACGGAAACTAAAGGCGTAGCCGAACTGGGCCGGCAAATTGAACTGTTCCGCAACCATTTTGAGCAGGCGCACGAACGCCATGCGCGCGAGGTCGGCCACTGGAAGGAATGGATTTTGCAATTGCTGGAAACGCGACTGATGGAGCGCGTGGCGGGGAAATATCTCGGCGAAAAAGAGCTCGATGCCATCGCGGCGGCGGTCGCCGAAAGAAAAACGGACCCCTACGGCGCAGTAAACGCAATCCTGGCGCGGGCCGGCCTTGGAGAGGATCGTTGAAGCTAGGGGACCTGGAATTTCACGTGTTGGTGGATGGATATGTCTCGCTCGATGGCGGGGCGATGTTCGGCGTGATACCCAAAGTCATGTGGGAGAAGAAAATTCCCTGCGACGGGCGCAATCGCATTCAGCTGGCGATGAACTGCCTGCTGGTGCACGCCGGCGGGAAAAGAATTCTGGTGGAAACCGGCATCGGCGCGAAAATGTCCGCGAAGCTGCGCGACATCTACGGTGTGGAAGGCCCTTTTGTGAACGACCGGCTGAAAGACCACGGACTGGACCCCAGCGAAATCGATATCGTGATCAACACGCACTTGCATTTCGATCATTGCGGCGGGAATACGCGCGTGGAAAAAGACAAAGTCGTCGCCGTGTATCCCAACGCGAAATATGTCGTGCAGCGCGGGGAATTCGAACACGCCAAGCATCCGACCGAGCGCGACCGCGCCAGCTACATGGAAGAGAATTACGTCCCGCTTTCCAGCGCGAAACTCGCGTTGCTCGAGGCCGACCGCGCTATCGCTCCTGGCGTGGAATTAATTCGCATCCCGGGCCACACCGCGAACATGCAGTGCGTGAAACTCACGGGCGGAGGAAAGACCGCATTCTTTCTCGCGGATTTGGTGCCTACCACGGCGCATCTGCCGTTGCCCTGGATCATGGGCTTCGACTTGTACCCAATGACCACACTCGAAAATAAAAAGAAATGGATTCCGGAACTGGTGAAGGAAGGCTGGATCGCGTTGTTTTGCCACGACACGAAGACGCAGGCGGCCTACATCGGCGAGCGCGACGGACGCTGGGAAGCCGAACCGGTAAAGGTGGATTAAAAATGGCGAAATTTGGGAAACGCTTGACGAAATCCGTGGCGAATTCCGTAAAGAGGTCCGGGGCGAAAAATGAACGGGTGAAGGTCGGCATCGTCGGCGGCAGCGGCCTGTATTCCATGGTGGGCCTCACCGATACGCGCGAAGTGCGCCTGAAGACTCCGTTCGGCGATCCTTCCGACGCAATAATTATCGGCACGCTGGAAGGGAAGCGCGTGGCGTTTCTGGCGCGTCACGGCCGCGGTCATGTGTTTTCTCCTAGTGACATCAATTATCGCGCCAATATCTGCGCGCTGAAGATGCTGGGCGTGGAGCGAATCATTTCCGTCAGCGCCGTGGGTTCGCTACGCGACGATTTGCCGCCGTTGGATTTTCTGATCCCCGACCAGTTTTTCGATCGCACTCGCGGGCGCGTGGCCACGTTCTTCGGCATCGGAATCGTCGCCCATGTGGGATTTGACAAACCCACATGTACGCACCTCTCGGCGCACCTGGCCGAAGCTTGCGATCGCGCCGGGGTGAAGGCGCATCGCGGCGGCACGTATGTATGTATGGAAGGCCCGCAATTTTCCACTCTGGCCGAATCGCAGACTTACCGTCAATTGCGCTTCGACGTGATCGGCATGACCAATTTGACGGAAGCCAAGCTCGCGCGCGAAGCGGAACTATGCTACGCGACCATCGCCATGATTACCGATTACGATTGCTGGCACCCTCAGCACGATGCCGTGACGGTGAGCGAGGTCATCGAGAACTTGAATCGCAACACCTCGAACGTGCAGCGCGTGCTGCGCGAAGCCCTGGCACAATTGCCGGAAAACCGCGCCTGCAAGTGCGGGGCGGCACTGGCTCACGCGGTCCTCACCGACCGCAAAATGATTTCCGCGGCCACCAAGAAGCGTCTCGCGCCAATCATTGGCAAGTACATCTCTTAGGTTTCCAAGCGCTCGCAAAATTCATGCAGGCAGGAGAATTCATGTCGTTACTAGTCGTCGGATCCGTGGCGTTCGATGGAATTGAGACGCCGCACGGCAAGCACGATCGTATGTTGGGTGGCGCCGCAAGCTACTTCGCGCTGGCTGCGTGCCACTTCGCGCCGGTGCGCCTGGTGGGCATCGTCGGCGATGATTTCACGGCGCAAGACGTGGCCGTCTTCAAACACCAGCACATTGATTTGCAGGGTCTGGAGCGCGCCGCGGGAAAAACCTTTTATTGGGCCGGGCGCTACAACCAGAACATGAACGAGCGCACGACGCTAATTACCGAGCTCAACGTCTTCGCGAATTTCAAGCCGACGCTACCGCCAGCCTACACGGACTCGGCTTTTATTTTCCTCGGTAACATCGATCCGATGCTGCAGCGCTCCGTTCTGAATCAAGTCACGCGCAAACCCAAAGTGGTAGGCCTGGATACCATGAACTACTGGATCGAGCGCACTCCCGCGGAACTCAAGGAAACGCTGAAGCATATACAGGTGCTGGTGATCAACGACGACGAGACACGCCAATTGACCGGCCAGCACAACCTGACGCGCGCCGCGAAAGAAATCTTCAAAATGGGCCCGAAAACACTGGTGATCAAGCGTGGCGAGCACGGCGCCATCATGATGCACGAGAAGTTTTTGTTCTCGGTGCCGGCATTTCCCCTGGAAGAAGTGCAGGACCCCACCGGAGCGGGAGACAGTTTCGCCGGCGGTTTCATGGGCTATCTCGCAGGCGCCGGGAAAGTCAACGAGCGCACGCTGCGCAACGCCATGGTTTACGGTTCCGTGCTGGGAAGTTTCGCGGTGGAAAAATTCGGCGTGCAGCGCCTCACCACGCTCAAGCGCGGCGAAATCCACGCCCGCGCGCGCCTATTCTCAAAGCTGACGTCCTTCAAACTGTGAGAACCTAGTTCGCTAATCTTGCCGCTACGGGATATTTGAAAATCATCGCACCACTCCAGCGCGCCTTCCAGTAGAATCGCGGAGCGCAGGGCACGGGGGTGCCATGCTTCACGACCTAAACTCATTCATTCTTCTGCGGCTCGTGCTGGCGGCTTTTCTGGGCGGACTGATCGGCTTGGAGCGGCAACTGCGCCGCAAGCCCGCCGGAATCCGCACGAACATGCTGATCTGTTTCGGCGCGGCGCTCTTCACCGTTATCTCCTACGAAATGGCGGGCTCAGTCGGCGGAGACCACACGCGCATCGCCGCGCAGATTATTCCGGGCATCGGTTTCATCGGCGCGGGCGTAGTAATTCGCGACCGCGGAGCGGTGCTGGGAATTACCAGCGCGTCGACAATCTTTGTAATGGCCAGCATCGGCATGGCCGTGGGCGCCGGAATGCTCGCGACCGCTATTTTTGCCACCTTCATGGTGCTGGTAGCCCTGGTGGCGCTGGGCTACCTGGAAGACCGGCTGGGATTGCAAACGCGCCTGATGACGTTTCAATTGATAGCTCCAGGCAACGCCGATCTGCTGGTTCCGGCGCATCGCATCGTCGAGGAGTCCAAGATTGACGCGCGCCGCTGGCAGTCGCACCAACTCAACGATGAATCAATTGTGGATTTCGATGCGGAAGTTACCTATCACCAAGAGCGCGAACTCTTCACAAAATTTGGCTCGCTGAATGCCAAAGTCGAGGCGCGGCCGTCGCGCGTGTAAAGACCTTGCCAGCGGGCCTCCCTGATTAACCCAGCGGCATTCCCCGCGTGGCTCGGGCTCGGGAACCGCGCGCCAGAACCGTTGTAAATTAAAACGAGACCCGAAACGTGGGCCAACCAAACACCGCTTCAGGGAATCCGAGTTGACGAGTGTTCGCCGGGATGCTATCAATTCTTGGGCATTATTCAGGGGACTCGCAGACGTTTGGATCGTTTCCCTCGTGCGGCTATCGCAGCGACGCTAACGAACGGCGGCGCCAGTTTTCGTGAACACTACCGGTAAAAATTGCAGGAGGACAGGCTTGATGCGTTTGCGGTGGACCGCGTTCGGGGTGGTTGCTGTACTGACGATTCTCACGTCAGGTTGCAGCTCCAGCAACGGCCTCAGCGTCGCGCCAGGCCAGCCGAACCCCACTCCGGTGATCACTGGGCTTTTTCCATCCAGCGTCACGGCCGGTAGCCAGTCATTTACGATTTTCATCGCCGGCAACGGCTTCATCGCCGGTTCCACTGGGACTTCCACGGCGTTTTGGAACGGCTCTGCGCGCTCGGCGGCGGTGAATGTAAACACAGGGCAAATTGCGATCACCGTGCAAGCTTCCGACGTCGCATCGCCCGGGACTTCGCTCGTGACGGTTTCGAATCCGCTTCCCGGAGGTGGCATCACCGCGAACGCGGCGCCATTCACAGTATTTCCCACGCAAACGAACACCCCGCTGATCGCCAGTCTCAGTCCAACGACCGCCAGCCCGAGCGGCGCAGCATTCACTGTCACCGTGAATGGTTCGAATTTTGTTGCTGGTAATGCCAATAATCCCGACACCCCCAACCCGCCGCCGCCATTTTCAGGCTCGGTCGTCGCTTGGAATGGCGGCCCGCGCACGACAGCATTTGTGAGTTCTACGCAGTTAACTGCCCAGATCACTGCCACGGACATCGCTGGCGCCAGCTGTAACGGCGTCAGCGTGTTTACCTACACCGGCGGCGGCAACGAAATTTTCTCGCCAGCCGTCAGCTTCATTTCATCTTCCACCAAGGCACCCGCGATCTGTTCGCTTTCGCCCGCCAGTGTGGTTGCCGGCGCTTCCGATTTCACTATTACGGTCAGCGGCGCGAGCTTCGCCGCGAACTCCACCGTGAAGTGGAACGGCAGCGCGCGCACTACCACGTTCGTTAATGCCAATACTGTCCAAGCCCAGATCAAGGCCGCGGACGTTGCCAATGCCGGCGTTGAGCCGGTCACTGTGGCGAATTCCGGCGGCGGCTCGACGCCGCCTCTCAACTTTTCGATTTTGCCCACGCCGCCCGTCACTCCCACGATTACCTCCATTGCGCCGGCGAACGCGACGGCCGGTGGCGCTGGGTTCACGCTCACTGTGACCGGCACGAATTTCATCCGCGATTCCGTGGTGGATTGGAACGGCGCGGCGCGCACCACCACGTTCAAGAGCGCAACTTCGTTGCAGGCGCAAATACTGACCACGGACATCGCAACGCCCGGAACCATTGAGATTACTGTGCTCAACACGGCCTCGAACGGCGCAGCGGCTTTTTCGGCTCCCTTCCCGTTCACGATCAACGCGGCGGCCGGGGCGGCGGTGAAGTTTCCTCAGGTGGTTTCGGTCAGCGTGGCCGGAGGTCCGGCGGACGGGCCCAGCGAAGCGCCGGCGATCAGCTCCGGCGGGCGATATGTCGCATTCTATTCCCAGGCCAAGAATCTGATTACGCCGGCTGTGTCCGGAAATATTTTTGTGCGTGATACTTGCGTCGGTGCGACGAATTGCTCAGCGAAAACCGTGGCCGTCGATCTGGCGTCCGATGGCAGCGCTCCCAATGGAAAATCCGGCAGGCAAGTCTCCATCAGCGGCGATGGGCGCTTTGTGGCGTTCATCTCCCGCGCGACGAATCTCGTTTCCGGGAATGCCCCGGTATCGCTCGGCTACTGGGAATTGTATGTCCGCGACCTTTGCGTGGGCGCGAATGCTCCTTCCGGATGCACGCCACATACCGAAATTATTTCCACGGGCCCGAAGGGAGAAGCCGCAAGCGGCCCCAGCACCAGCCCGTCGCTGAGCGGCGACGGCCGCTTCGTTGCTTTTGTTTCTGCGGCGACAAATCTAGTCGCGGAAAAATCCCTCCTGCTGCCGCAAGCTTACGTGCGAGACACCTGCGCGGGTCCTACAGCGACGAAAGCTTGCGTCGCACGAACCGTGGCGGTTCCGGTGGACGACGAGGACCGCGTAGCAGGCGCGCAGGCTGGACGCGCCGCAATTTCCGCCGATGGCCGCTACATCGCGCTGGAAATGTGGGCGGCAAAATCAGCGGCGCAGAATACGGGGAGCACTTCGCAGATCGTGCTAGCGGACACTTGCATGGGAATTGTCTCGCCTGTTACCTGCGAGGCCTCGGCGGAGAGAATTTCCTACGCGCCGGACGATTCAGCTCTCAGCGGCGCGAATATTTCGCCGTCTCTCAGCAGCGACGCGCGCTTCGCGGTCTTCGAATCTCAGCCAGCGGATTCTTCGACTGGCAATGCAGCACACGTCAGCAGGGCGTACCTGCGCGATACTTGCCTCGGTGAGACGGCGCCCGACGGCTGCGTTCCATCAACCACTCTGATTGCGAACGACAGCACTGCAGCAGCCACCAAAACGCAAAATTTCTCGCCTGCCATCAGCGCCTCCGGAAGATATATTTCGTTCGTTTCCGGCGCCGCTTCCACCGCGCCTGCCGGCCAGGTTGCAACTGAAGGCTCACTGGTCGTGCGCGAAACCTGCTTCGGCGCCGTGCTTCCTTGCACGCCGCACACCTTTGCGGTTTCCGAAACCGCAGCCTCTCTTTCGGGCACGCACGCCACGCTGGCGGTTTTCAGCAACAACAAATCCGCGCCAGTCGCCGCGGACCGCTACAGCGCGGCTCCGCTGACCGCCGATGGACGCTTCGCTGCGTTTTACGCGCCGGACACGATCGCCGCCGAGCCTGCCAGCGGTATTGGCGACGTGTATTTGGCCGTCACGCCGTTTTAAGCGCACTTTGCACTGCTGCTCGGATGTAAACAAGTTCGCGCACGCGGCTGGACTCGCTGCGCGAAATTCCTTATTCTCCTTTGCGGCCCATGCCGCAAGCTCTCAAGCCTGAAGCACTCCGCTCCGGCGATTCGGTGCGCGTGCTATCACTGTCGAGTCCTGTAAAAGAATCTCGTTTACAGCGAGGCGTCGAGGAACTCGCGCGCCTGGGCTATACGCCGAAGTTCGATCCCGAACGAGTCCTCGCGCGCGGAGATTTTTTTGCCGGCAGCACGGCCGAACGCGGCGCGGCGTTGAAGGAAGCGCTCACCGAAACCACCACGCGAGGAATTTTCTGCTCGCGGGGCGGTTACGGCTCGAATTATCTGCTCGACGGCCTCAGCGTCGCGCTGGCCAATCCCAAAATTTTAGTGGGCTATAGCGATATCACGTCGCTGCAGATTTTCCTGTGGCAGAAATTTCGTTGGGTTGGCTTTTATGGACCAATGGCGGCAGCGGGCCTCGACAAAGGCGCGAATGCCGCGGATGGTTACGAACCGGAAAGTCTCACTCGCGCGCTGACGGAAACGAAACGGGTCTGGACAATCCCGCTTCCCGGCGCGGAAGCGATCATGCCGGGTTCGGCGGACGGTGTGCTTCTCGGCGGCTGCTTGACACTGATCGAAACCGCGCTGGGTACGCCCTGGGAACTCGACACGCATGGCGCGATCCTCGTGCTCGAAGACCGCGGCATGAAGCCCTGGCAAGTGGACCGCGCATTCATGCACCTGAAGCAAGCTGGAAAGTTGCGCGGAGTTTCCGGGGTGCTGCTGGGTGATTTCCCAGAATGTGACGCGCCGCCCGGAAGCGAGACAGTCCTCGATGTCGCTCGGCGCATTTTGGGGACGTTGGGGTTTCCCGTCGTGTGGGGCGCGCCAATCGGTCACACGCCGCGGCCCATGTTGACGCTGCCGTTAGGCGTGCGCGCGCGTCTAAAGTCCGAGGAAACTTCGCGGCTGGAAATTTTGGAACCGGCCTGCCGCGCGTAGCAGCCCAACAGCGCAGCGAACGCATGCAAATCGCGGCAGGAATTCACGGCAAGCGGCGACAAAGGCAAAAGGAGACAGCAAATTTCTACGCGGTCAAATAAAGTCAGCGAACACGTCCATTTGCTGGGCATCGCCGGCGCGGCCATGGCGCCCGTGGCGGGCATGCTAAAGGAACGCGGCTTTCACGTCACCGGCTCGGACGTGAATGTCTATCCACCGGCCTCCACGCTCCTTGATTCTCTCGGGATCCGCTGGAACGAAGGATTTCGCGCGGAAAACTTGCAGCCTGCGCCGGACCTGTGCGTGGTGGGAAACGTGATCGCGCGCGGCAATCCGGAGATCGAGCACATCCTCGACGAAAAGCTACCATATTGTTCGATGCCGCAGCTCCTCGAGCAATACTTCATTCCCGGACACACCTCCATCGTCGTCGCCGGAACGCACGGAAAAACCACCACCACGGCAATGCTGGCGTGGATTTTTCAAACGGCCGGACGCAAGCCCGATTTTCTGGTCGGCGGCGTGTCTCCGAATTTTGGCGAACGCAGCTACGGCCTCGGCGGCGGGGAAGAATTCATCATCGAAGGCGACGAGTACGAGACGGCGTTCTTCGATCGCGGCCCGAAATTCCTGCACTACCATCCGGACGAGCTGATCCTCACGTCGCTGGAATACGACCACGCGGACATTTACCCGGACCTGGCATCCATCGCCCTGCAATTCCGCAGGCTGGTGAACTTGGTCCCGCACCGCGGAAAGATTCTGATCTGGGGCGAGAGTGCGGATCTGCGGCAAGCTGTCGCCAAGGCGTTTTGTCCGGTGGAGACTTTCGGCTTCACGCCCGAATGCGATTGGTGCGCCGGGGACCTGCAATGGCACGACGAAGCCACGGGATTTCGCGTGGCGTTTCGCGGCAAGGAGGTCACCCGCGTGCGCATGCCGATCGCCGGAAAACACAATGTGCTGGACGCGCTCGCGGCGGTCGCGATCGCGTATGGCCGTGGCGTCGAGTGCGACGCGATCGAGCGCGCCATGGCCGCCTTCATAAGCGTTCGCAAGCGCATGGAAATCAAGGGCGAGGCCAACGGAGTGCTGGTGGTGGAGGACTTCGCGCATCATCCCACCGCGATTCGCATGACGTTGGATGCCACGCGCACGCGCTGGCCCGGACGCAAAATCTGGGCGGCCGTGGAACCGCGTTCCAACACCATGCGCCGCAAAATTTTTCAGTTCGTGCTTCCGGAAGCGCTGGCCATCGCGGATGCCATCGTGATCGGACCGGTGAGCCGCGCGCAGCTGCTGGAAGAAGGTGATCGCTTGTCGCCTGAATCCATCGCCCAGTCGCTCGTCGAACTGGGCAAACCCGCGCGAGCGTTCGATTCGGCGGCGGCGGTCGCGGACTATCTCGCGGCCGAAGCCAAGCCGGGAGACGTGGTGATGGTGATGTCCAATGGCAGCTTCGACGGACTGAGTGGAAAATTGCTCGACAAATTCAAATCGCTCGAAGGAGCTCGGAAATGAAATCGGCCCGGCGGGTCCTTTTGGCGATCGTCGTCTTGGTTTGTGCGCGACCCGCGGCTGCTACGATTGGCTATCATATTTCCCTGAAGAATCCGGAGCAGCACCTCTTTCACGTCTCGATGGAGATTCCCGCCCCAGCCACGGACCAGGAAATAATCGTCGCCCTGCCCGTATGGAACGCTTTGTACCAGGTGCGCGATTTTTCCTACCGCGTCCGCGATGTGCGTGCGCGCAATTCCGCTACCCCTGACGCGGCTTTACCCGTGCGCATGCTCGATAAGCAAACCTGGAGGATTTCGCTCGCTGGCGCTGGCGCCGGTGACGAAGCGCACGCCGCGACGCTCGACTACAGCATCGAATGGGACGACCCCGGCCCGTTCAATTCGCAATTGAACGCCCACCACGCCTTCGTGAATTTCGCCGAAGTGCTGATGTACGTTCCGACCCGCCGCGCCGAGGATACACGAGTGCAATTCGATGACGTTCCGGCCGGCTGGCGTCTCGCCGTGGAACTTCCCGCGGGCGCGCGGCCGAATTCATTCGTCGCGGCGAGCTACGACAAGCTAGTGGACGCACCGGCAGAAGTAGGGAAGTTCACTGAACTCGGATTCGACGAGGCAAGCGCACACTTTCGCGTCATTGTGGATGGCAAAGACGGGGGCCGCGAACACCTCGAATCAATGCTGCGGGACATCACCAAGTATGAAGTGCATCTGATGGGCGGCGCTCCGTTTACCGAATACACTTTTTTCTTTCATTTCGGACCGTATCCCGAAGTCGGCGGCGGAGGGATGGAACACTCCAATTGCACCGCGATCAGCTCTTCGTCGGGTGACGCAGCCGCCTCGGTGTCAGCGCATGAATTTTTTCACGCGTGGAACGTGAAACGCATTCGCCCGCAAACTCTCGAGCCCGTGGATTACACCAAGGGAATGTACACGCGCGCGCTGTGGTTCGCCGAGGGAGTCACGAGTACCTATGGCTCCTATACTCTCGAACGCAGTGGCCTCTGGACCAAAGATCAATTTTACGCGGACCTCGCAGCACAAATCGGCGAGCTGGATTCGCGTCCCGCGCATCGCTGGCAAAGCGTCGAAGAATCCAGCCTGGACGCCTGGTTCGAAGGCTACGACGAATATCACCGCCCCGAGCGCAGCATCTCCTATTACAACAAAGGGCAGATCGTCGGAGACATGCTCGACCTCGCGATTCGCAATGCCACCGACAATCGCAAATCACTCGACGACGTGCTGCGCCACATGAACGACGTCTATGCGAAGCAGGGCCGCTTCTATGACGATTCGCAAGGCGTCGAGGCCTCCGCCGAAGAAGTTTCCGGCGTCAAGTTCGACGATTTCTTCCGCCGCTACGTCGCAGGCACCGACGAAATTCCATACGATAAGTTTTTCAACTCCGCGGGCCTGGCACTGAAAGTCGAACGCCGCGCGACACCGGAACCGGGTTTTTACACCACCGGTCACGGTCCCGGCGCACAGGTGCTGGTATCGCAAGTAGTGCCGGGGTCTGCGGCGGAATCAGCGGGGCTGAAAGCAGGAGACACGCTGGTCACGCTGAACGGCCAGCCGCTTCCGCGCTATCTGCCCGCTTGGCTGCGCGAGCACTCGCCCGGAGAAACCCTCACTCTGCGCGTGCAGCGCGACAACGAAGATTTCGATTTGAAGTTCGCGCTCGGCTCGATTGACCTGAATAAATTTTCATTAATAGAAATCCCGGGAGCCAGCGAGAAGCAGAAGCGCATTCGCGAAGGCTGGCTGAAGGGGAAAACCGATTGAAGCTCCCACCGCCCCCGTTGCGTTTGCCCCGCTGAATCCATGATTCGTACCATCATGGTTCTGACGTTCGTCGCTCTAGCGTTGATTTTCGTGCAGCCCCTCCTCATTTTGTGGACGCTGCTGACCGGCGATCCCAATTTCATGTATCGGACGTTCATGCGCGCCCTGCGCATTGCGTTGCGTCTAGCCGGGATTCATGTCCGAGTGGAAGGCCTGGAGAATATTCCCACCGGCGTCTGCGTGTTTGCGTCGAACCACGCCTCGAACCTTGATCCCGTCGCGCTGGTGCCCAACATTCCCCGGCGCGTCGCGCTGCTCGCCAAAAAAGAAGTTTTTCGCATCCCCATCCTCAGTAAAGCGATTCGCCTGGCCAAACTGATCCCGGTGGACCGTGCCGACAAAGAAGCTGCGGCGGAAAGCGTGGATATCGCAGTTGAATACCTGAAGGAAGGCCTGTCGTTCTGCGTTTTTCCAGAAGGAACGCGCAGCCGCGACGGCCGCCTGCTCCCTTTCAAGAAGGGAACTTTTCTGATGGCGATTCGCGCCGCTGCGTGGGTGGTGCCCGTCTCGCTCGCTGGAACGCAGCGCCTGATGCGCAAAGGCGATTGGACCATTCATCCCGGCGAAGTGGTCGTGCGCTACGGCCCCGCCATCCAAGCAACGGAATTCGCGGAGGATCAGCGCGACGAACTTCGCCAGCGCGTGCAGGAATTAGTTGCCGCAGGCTTGCCGGAAGAACAAAGTACGCTGGCAGGGAACTAACCGCACAGCGCGGCACCCTAGGCGATTGATCAGCCGCGCGTTTGCCGAAATATCCTATTTGGCGTCTGACTTCTTCACCGCCTCGCGCAGCTCGCGCAATTCCTTCTGCAATTCTGGCAATCGATTGAACACTGCGACCGATTTTCGCCACGCAAGATTGTCCATCGCCGGGTATCCTGAGTACACTGCGCCTGCCGGAACGTCGCCTGGCGCTCCCGATTGCGCCGTTAGCACAGCGCCATCCCCGACCGTCAAATGTCCCGCTGCGCCCACCTGCCCGGCGAGGATGCACTTGCTTCCCACCTTCGAAGTTCCGGCAAGCCCCACTTGTCCACACAGCAAGGTATCCTCGCCAACTTTGCACGCATGACCCACCTGCACCAGATTATCAATTTTCGTTCCGCGCCCGATGTGCGTCTCGCCGACCGTGGCGCGGTCAATCACGCTGTGCGCTTGAATTTCCACGTCGTCCTGGATCACGGTGATGCCGGACTGGCGCATTTTGTGCCATCGGCCATCGTCCTGTCGCGCGAACCCGAATCCGTCTGCCCCGATCGTCACGCCGTTTTGCAACAGCACTCGGTTGCCAATGCGGCAGTTCTCGCGCACGGTCACATGCGAGTGCGCGAAAAAATCATCGCCGATTTTCGCGCCCGGATAAATCGTCACAAAACTATGCAGCACGGCGTTGCGTCCAATCTCGACTCCATCATCGACGAAACAGTACGGCCCAATGTGAGCACCGGGAGCGATTTTCGCGGTCTGCGCGATCACGGCGGTCGGATGAACCTCCATCGTAAAACGCGGCGCCGGATGAAACAGCTCAATCGCCCGCGCGAAATCGAGATACGGATTGGCGGAGCGGAGAGCTGCGATGCGCATCGGTCCGGCATCTTTCGCGACAAAAATCGCCGAAGCGAGCGTAGTCTCCAGAGCCGGACGATATTTCCGGTTGACGAGAAACGTCAACTCGCCCGGCCGCGCCTCCTCGATCCCGGCCACGCCAGTGATTTCCAGGCTGCCGTCGCCGTCCACTTCGCAGCCCAGCTGTTTTGCGATCTCGCCCAATTTCATGATGCCTCTCCTCACGCCTGTTATGCTGCAACCTCAATGTACAACAGAGCCGCAACCAGGCATACGCCCGCCGCAGCGCGCTCAGCGGCGATGCGCACACAGCAAAAGGTATCAGCTATTCGTTGAAAAGTTTGGATTGCGAAGATGCCGCCGCGCCAGCAGCCTGCGGAGTCCGCCGCGCAGCCCCCACCACTCCCAAAACTTTCATCTCAGCCAGAGCCGAGCGCGGAATAAACAATCGAAGGGTATTGCCATGCAGGTCAGGAGGCGTCAGTTGTACGGCATTGTCCAGCAGATCCAGAAGATCGTTCGCCACGATGCCTTCCATCACATCTTCGTCGCGGAAACGCAACCGCACCCACAGCCCGTCCAGCTTCGGCCGACTCAGGAACACCTTCCGCTCGGGCTGAAACGTCTCCGGAAACTCCCGCACGAAGTAGACCGATTTTACGGTCGGCATGGCAACCGATAGATGCTCTCCGTCCGGCGTCAGCAGGTCTACGGTCTCGGCCCGTACCAGGGTGGCAGGGTTCAAGTAGCCCTTCAGGTGGCTATGGTCGAGTAGCAACACCACCACTTTCTTGCGGGTCGAGGCTGGTGCTCGATCTTTCACAATTTTGAGGCCTTTTTGGGTGAGAATCTTGCTAAGTTCCCAGGCGTTATGTTATTCTTGCCCCTGTTTTTCGTCAAGTTATTGGTGCTTAAAGGGTTAGCATCGGAGTCACCGCCGATTGACCGAAAAGGGCAAGATCCTAAAGTCTGCCTCGGTAATAGCCCTAGCCACCGTTATCAGCCGGATTTGCGGATACTTACGCGATCAGCGAGTAGCGCTACTGCTCGGCACTTCGCCGGTGGCCGATTCGTTCATCCTGGCGTTTCGCATTCCCAATATGATCCGCCGCATGACCGGGGAAGGGTCCTTGGGCGCTTCCTTTATACCCGTATTTTCCGGGTATCTGAGGGGAAAACCGCGAAAGGAGTCTTGGGCTTTCGCGGAGCGAGCTTTCTGGGATCTGGCCGTGATTCTGGCGGTAGTCGCGGTCTTGGGCAGCATTTTTTCGAGGCAGATCGTCGGGATCTTTACGCTCATGGGAGCCAGCCAGATCCGCTGGGACCTGGCGATTTATCTGAATCGGATCATTTTCCCATGCGTGTTTTTTCTGGGCCTGGCGGCGCTGGCGGCCGCTATCCTGAACAGCTTTCATCGCTTCGGACTTCCAGCTTCGACGTCGATCGTTTTCAACGTCGTGTTCATCGCCTTTTCGTTCGGAATCGTCTATCGGCCCATCATGAGCTGGGCGCCGCCCGCATACCGAACGCCAGCAGCGGCATTGGCAGTGGGAATTGTCGTCGGCGCGGCGTTGCAACTGGCGATGCAGCTCCCAGCGCTCGCCAAGCTGGGCATGCGCTTCCGCCCGGACGTTTCCTTCAGCGATCCCGGCGTGAAGAAGGTCGGCAAGCTGATGGTCCCGGTGTTTTTTGGCATGGGAGTATTTCAGGTCAATTTCATCGTGGACACGATTTTTGCGGCTTCGTCGCGCATGCCGGAGGGCAGCATCAGTTCGTTGTACTTGGCGGACCGCCTGATGGAACTGGTGCTGGGCAGCTACGCGATCGCTCTGTCTACGGCGCTGCTTCCCACCCTGTCGCACCAGGCGGCGCAAGGGAAGCACGACGAGATGAAGCAGACGTTCGGTTTTGCTCTGCGCGTCGCCTCGTTCATCACCATTCCGGCGGCAGTGGGGTTAATCCTGCTGCGCGTCCCAATAACGCAAGTGCTCTTTCAACATGGCGAGTTCATGGCGCGTTCGACGGCTCTCACGGCCCACGCGCTGCTGTTTTATTCGATGGGGCTTCCGGCGTTCGCGGCCATCAAACTGATTACGCCGATGTATTACTCGACGCAAGACACCGTGACGCCGACGAAGGTGGGTGCGTACTCGCTGGCGCTGCACGTGGCGCTGAATTTCATCCTGCTAATTGGGTTCGGGCGATATTTGTGGAACGCCAGCCCCGCGCTTGCCAGTTCCTTGGCGGCGTATTTTAATTTTGGCGCGCTGTTTGTAATTTTTCGCGGACGCTACGGGCGCCTGGGCGCCTCGGCCATTTTAAACTCGCTCGGGAAAATGGCGCTCTGCGCCTTGGCGATGTCGGCGGTGTGTTTCGCGGCGGTGAAGTATTCGCATTTGGCGACGCTGGAGCATTTCCTGGCCAAAGCCGCGTGGCTCACCGGAATCATCGCCGTTTCATCGGGAATTTATTTCGGCTTGGCCTGGGCGCTGCGCTGCGAGGAACTGCCAGAATTGTTCCTGCTGCTGCGGCGCGCGGAACCGAGCGTGGCAACCGGCGGCCTGGACGTTTCGTAGACTGGAAATGTCCCGGAGTTCAAAGTTTCTGCCGGAAGCCTTATTCCGGCGCATGAAATCGGGAGATGTGCATTGGAAGCGCAGATTCGATCGTTTCTAAGTTACCTGCGAGTCGAAAAAGGTCTTTCGACCAATACCCTGAATGCCTACCGCCGGGACCTCGAGAAGTTCGCGGCCTTTGCGGCCAAGCGCGGGTTGGCCCTGGACCAGTTCACGCACAGCAATGTGATCGACTTTCTCCGCACGCTCTATCTGCGCAAGCTGGATAGCCGTACCGTCGCGCGCCACCTGGTCACCATCCGCCATCTCTTCCGGTTCGCCTTTACCGAAGGGATGATCAAGGAAAATCCGGCCGCCAACGTGGTCGCGCCGAAATTCCGCCGCTCGCTGCCGGAATTTCTCAGTGTTGCAGAAGTGGATCGCCTGCTGCGGCAGCCGGATGTCTCCACCACCATCGGCCTGCGTGACAAAGCCATGATCGAGTTGCTGTATTCCACCGGACTGCGCGTCTCCGAATTGTGCGGGCTGAAGGCCGCCGATATACAACTGGAAGCCGGCTGCCTGCGCTGCATCGGCAAGGGCAGTAAAGAGCGGCTGGTCCCGGTGGGCCGCGCCGCGTTGGAGCTGGTGATGCAATACATGAAGACATCGCGTCCGGAAATCCTGGGAGAGAAAACTTCGCCTTGTCTTTTTCCCACCCGCAGCGGCACGGCCATCAATCGCATCGCGTTCTGGAAACTTTTGGGCGCTTACGGGCGCAAAGCGGGCTTGCGCAAGGCTCTCACGCCGCATATGCTGCGGCACAGTTTTGCCACGCACCTGCTGGATCGCGGAGCGGACTTGCGCTCCGTGCAAATGATGTTGGGCCACGCGGATATTGCAACGACGCAAATCTATACCCACGTAGTCGAAGAGCGTTTGAAACAAGTTTATAAAGCGCACCACCCGCGCGCCTGAACAGCTGCGCGCAATAAATCGAGGAAGGCGGAAACTTCATGCCCGATTACATGTATCTGTTGGAAAGCCGGCTGTCGCCGGAGCAGCGCGCCGTGATGGAGCGTGTGCAGGAACTGTCGCGGACGCAGGAAGTGAACGTGTATCTCACCGGCGGAGCGGTGCGCGATTTGATCTCCGGCATGCCCATCCGCGACCTGGATTTCACGGTCGAGGGAAATCCTGTGAAGATGGTGCGCGAGCTCGAGAAGGGCGGAGCGCGCGTCGTGTGGGAAAGCGAGAAGATCCGCCATCACGAAATGGTTTTCGCCGGCGATGTGGACGGTTCCATCTCCGCCGCGCGCGAGGATTTCTACGAACGCCCGGGCGTCAAACCCGAATACCGCTTTTCCAGCGTGATGGAAGATTTGCGCCGCCGCGATTTTGGCATCAACGCGATCGCCATATCGCTGAACACGCAATCGCGCGGCTTGCTGCTCGATCCGATGAACGGTCTCGCGGATTTGGAAAAACAGGAAGTCCGCGCTCTTTCGATTCACGCTTTCACGAACCAGCCAATCCGCCTGATGCGCATTCTGCGATACGCCGCGCGCATGGGATTCAAAATGGACCCGCGCACGCAAGAGTGGTTTGACTTGGCCATCGAACGCGGCGTCACCGACCGCATCGAAGGCGCCGAACTCGGCCACGAAATGCGCGCACTGGCGCGTGAAGAAAATCCCGTCGCCACTCTGAAACTTTGGGAATCACACGACATGCTCGCGTTGATTCACGCCTCGCTGCAAAAAAGAAAGCCGGATTACGACAGTCTCAATAAGCTGGCGCGCGTGCGCTTCAATCTTTACAGCGCGGGATTGCGGCCGCGGCTGCATCTGGCCGTGGCCTATTATACTCTGGGCCGGCTGAAATCGCGCGAAGCCGCCGCAGCCTTACGCCACATGGAATTCAGAGCCGCCGAAATCGAAGAAGCCGCGGAACTGGTTCCCGAAACGCAGAAAGTCGTGAAAGTATTGAAGAGCGCCAAGACCAATGCCGCAAAGGACGCCTACTATTATCTGGCATCTTTGCCCGCGGAGACTCTCGCGTTCATTGAAGTGGAAATGCCCAATCCGCGCGCGCTTTCCAAGATTCGCAATTATCTGCAGAAGTGGCGCCCGCTGCGCATGGCGTCGCCGGCCGGGGAGCTCGAAGCGCTGGGCGTCGAACGCGGACCCAAATTCGACAAGATCGTCGAACAATTCTTCGAATTGCAATTGCGCGGCAAGGGCAAGACTCCCGAAGACCGCACGAAAATTCTGAAGAACCTTGCCGGGATCAAGGACGAAATCAAAAAGCCTGAAAAGGAAAAAAAGAAGCGCAAAGGCGCGCCGGAAGCTGCGCCGCACGCGGAAGCCAAGCCGAACGACAAATCCAAGCGATCAGCGGCAGGCGCCAAGGCAGCCCCCGCTGCGGCAAGCGACGGCAAATCCACGCCCGCGGGAAAAGCATCTGCTGCAGCAGGGAAGCCAGGGCAATCCGCAGCGGCAGCAATCGGCGCAAGGGCTCAGGCCAAACACGACAAAGCGGAGCATGATGATAAAGCCGAGCGTGCCGGAAAGAAATCGAAGGCTCGCTCAGCGAAAAAATCGCGCCGCTAACGATGCGACGAGCATCGTCATCCTGCCTGCCCTGAGTGATCTTGCGATGGGAGACCGGCGCCTTTGCCTCCAGCCGTTCGAAGGATCTCTCCCGCCGCAGTTTCCCGGGCGCGGACGCAGACAGGGAACTGCTTTTGGCGCAAAGCCAAATCCGAGCTCCGCATCCGCGCGGAGATTCTTACACCCTCAGATTGCTGTTACACCCAGCATCAAGCTGGTTTAGAATGAACTTCGCATGGATGCCTCGAACTTTGTTCACCTTCATCTGCACACGGATTACTCCCTTCTGGACGGCGCTTGTGAAATCGGCGAACTTACAGCCGAAGCAGCGCGCCGCGGCATGCCTGCAGTTGCTGTAACCGACCACGGCAATCTTTTTGCCGCTGCGAATTTCTATCACCAGGCGACTACGCACGGCGTAAAACCTATCATCGGCTGCGAAATGTACGTCGCGCCGGACAATCACAAAAATCGCGGCACCGGCGCCGAGCGCTCCAATCACCTGGTCCTGCTTTGCGAAAACGAAAAGGGTTATCAAAACCTCATCAAGCTGGTTTCCACCGGATATATCGACGGCTTCTATTACAAACCCCGCGTGGATCACGAATTGCTCGCCAAACACAGCGAAGGCCTCATCGCTCTCTCCGCTTGCCTACGCGGCGAAGTAGCCGACGCACTGCTCTCTGAAAAATACGACCAGGCGCAGAAGAGCGCCTACCGTCTGCGCGATATTTTCGGCAAAGGGAATTTCTTCCTCGAAGCGCAGGATCAGGGTCTCGAACAGGACGTGCGCGTCAATCGCGACCTGGTGCGACTGTCGAAAGAATCCGGCATCCCGCTGGTTGCTACCAACGATTGCCACTACCTCACGCAGGCGGATTCGCACGCGCAAGAAGTCCTGATGTGCATCCAGACCGGCAAAACCATGAGCGACACCCAGCGCATGAAATTTGCCACCGACCAATTCTATTTCAAGACGGCCGAAGAAATGGCGCACGTGTTCCGCGAGCTGCCGGAGGCGGTGACGCGCACGGTGGCCATCGCCGAGCGCTGCAACGTGAAAATCCAGCGCGTCAGCAATCCCTTCCCTGAATTCAGAGTTCCCGAAGGCCACACCACGGATTCGTATTTCGAGCGAGTGGTACGCGACGGCTTCGCCTCCCGCGCCCCGCAAATCGAGCGCCTCACGAAAGAAGGCCGCCTGCGTCATCCGCTCACGGACTACGAAGCCCGCCTGACCGCCGAAATCGAAATGATCAAGAAGATGCGCTTCGCCGGTTACTTCCTGATCGTCTGGGATTTTATTCATTACGCGCGCACGCAAGGTGTCCCCGTAGGCCCCGGCCGCGGTTCCGCCGCAGGCAGCCTCGTGAGCTACTCGCTGCGCATCACCGACGTGGACCCCATGCAATACGAACTCCTCTTCGAACGCTTCCTGAATCCCGAGCGCATCTCCATGCCGGATATTGATATTGATTTCTGCATGCGCCGCCGCGGCGAAGTCATCGAATACGTCCGCAAAAAATATGGCGCCGAAAGCGTCGCGCAAATCATCACCTTCGGCACCATGGCCGCGAAAGCCGTGTTGAAAGACGCCGGCCGCGCACTGGACATGCCCTATGGCGACGTGGACCGCCTCGCGAAAATGATTCCCACCACGCTCAACATTTCCCTGGACGACGCATTAAAGCAATCGCCGCAACTGGAAGCAGCGCGCAAGGAAGGCCAGGTAAAGGAACTGATCGAAGTGGCGCTGCGCCTGGAAGGCCTCGCGCGCCACGCCTCCACCCACGCTGCGGGCGTAGTGATCTCGCCGCGCCCGCTGACAGAAATCGTCCCGCTGTACAAGTCGAACAAGGATGAAATCACTACGCAGTACGACATGAACGCGCTCGGTCGCATCGGCCTGCTGAAAATGGATTTCCTCGGGCTCACCACGCTCACCATCCTCGACGACTCCGTGCGCATGATCAAACAAAACCGCGGCATTGACCTGGACCTCACCACTCTGCCGCTCGATGATGCGCCCACCTACGCTCTCTTCGCGCGCGGCGACACCACCGGCATCTTCCAATTTGAATCGCACGGCATGCGCGACATCCTCAAGCGCTACCAGCCCACGCAAATCGAGGACTTGACCGCGCTCAACGCTCTGTATCGTCCCGGCCCCATCCAGGGCGGCATGATTGACGAATTCATTGCGCGCAAACAGGGCAAGAAAAAAGTGACCTATGATCTGCCAGAGCTCGAAGAAATTCTTTCAGAGACTTGGGGCGTCATCGTCTTTCAAGAGCAGGTAATGAAGATCGCCAACCGCCTGGCTGGATACTCACTGGGCGATGCCGACATCCTGCGCAGTGCGATGGGCAAGAAAAAAGCGGACGTGATGGCGGCGCAACGCGAGAAATTCCTGGCTGGTTGCGCCGTTGGCAAAGTTCCCGCGAAAAAAGCCACCAAGATATTCGATCTGATGGAAGAGTTCGGCCTCTACGGTTTTCCCAAAGCGCACGCCTGCGCGTATGCGCTGCTCGCGTACCAGACCGCGTATCTGAAAGTCCACTACCCGGTGGAATTTATGGCCTCCATGCTCAGCTCCGAGGCAGGCAACACCGAGAAAGTGGTGAAGTACATCAATGAAGCGCGCGGCATGGGTATCCGCGTCCTTCCTCCCGACGTGCACGAGAGCGGCCTGTACTTCACACCGGTCGGCGACGACATTCGCTTCGGCCTCGCCGCTATCAAGAATGTCGGCGAGAACACCGCCAAGGCCATCTGCGAAGCGCGCGGTACGGCTGGCCGTTTCCGCACGCTCTTCGAGTTCAGCGAGGCCATCGAACCCAAGTTCCTCAACAAGCGCGTTCTCGAAAGCCTCGTGAAAGCCGGCGCCCTCGATTGCACCGGCGGCTCGCGCGGACGCCTCTTCGCGGCGATTGATCAAGCCATCTCGCGCGGCCAGAAAAAGCATCAGGAAAAAACGGTAGGGCAGGGCGGCCTGTTTCTCGCCGGTCCAAATGCACTTCACAACAGCCAGCCGGGGCAGGGATCCGAACTGCCCGAATGCGATGACTGGTCCGAAGAACAGCAACTCGCTGGAGAATATTCGGTTCTGGGCTTTTACATTTCCGGCCACCCACTCGATAAATATGCCGGCCGCCTGAAAGACTTGAATGCCGCGGAGTTGGCCACGATGGAAAGCCGCAAGAACAATGAGGATCTCGTGGTCGCCGGCATCATCGTGCAGATTCGCCCCATGCGCTCTCGTCGCGGCGCCCGCTGGGCCATCTTGACGCTGCAGGATCGCACCGGAGTGATCGAAGCTCTGGTCTTTCCGGAGGCCTTCGGCAAACTGGAAACGATTCTCAAATCCAATACGCCGCTGCTGGTAAAGGGCCGCGTGGCGGTGGAAGATGTCGGCACGCGCCTGATCGTTGCGGATGCGCGCTTGCTCGATCAATTGGCGGATCGCCCGCCGAGCCTGCTGCGTGTGCGCATGGATCTCAGCACCGTGAACACCGGCGCGCTCGACCAATTGAAAGCACTGTTTTCCAGCCGTCCCGGCCGCTGCCGCGTATCGTTTGAGCTAATCAAGGACGACGGCAGCGCCGCAACGCTCGACGCAGGTAGCGCGGTTCTTGCCGATCGCGAACTGGTCGAACGCGTGCGCGAAATCTGCGGCACGGATTCAGTAGCGCTGGTGCAGTAGGACGCCTGCGGTAAAGTAAAATGGCTTGGCTGGCAACGTCGCGCTGTAGCCCCGAAGCGTAAATTTCCCAACGCTCCAAGAGGGAAGCGAATTGAGCAATGGAGATCCAGTGAGCAAGCGCCAGATTCTCGCCGAGAAGCTGCGCAAACGCCGCGAGCGCAAAGAACGCATGAAGAAATTCCGGGCGATCAAGAAAGCCCGCCGCGCAGCACGCGAAGCGGCCGCCGCAAAGCTCGCTGCGTTGAATCCAGCGAAGCCGGTGCTGTCAGCCACCAGACCCATCGCAACAACCTTGAGGGCCGGCACAACACCGCCAGTAGCTCCGCAACCGGCTGCACTGAAATCCGCCGCTGCTCCCACGCCGGGTGAAATAGACAAACTGAAACAGCGCGCCATCGACGCGCTCGAGCGCGACGTCGCCGACCTGAGCCGCCTCAGCGCCCCCACCGGAGAACAGTCCGGCGAGATCGAGCGCATCCGCAAGGAGGTGGACGAGCTCAAGCGCGAGTTCTACATCCACCTGGGCGCATGGCAGCGCCTGCTGCTCGCCCGCCACCCGCAGCGCCCTTACACCGACGATTACATCCGCCTCCTCTTCGAGAACTTTTCCGAAATTCACGGTGACCGCAATTTCGCCGACGATCCCGCGCTGATCACCGGCATGGCCAAATTTCACGGCCAGCCCGTGATGATTGTCGGTAGCCAAAAGGGCCGCGACACCAAGCAGCGCCTCGCGCGCAATTTCGGGCAAGCCAAGCCGGAAGGCTACCGCAAGGCTCTACGCGCCATACACCTGGCGGCGAAATTCGGCCGTCCCGTCATCGTCTTCGTGGATACGCCCGGCGCATATCCCGGCGTGGATGCGGAAGAGCGCGGCCAAGCCGAAGCGATTGCGCACAATTTGCGGGAGATGTCACGCTTGCCTGTGCCCATTGTCATCACCATCACTGGCGAAGGCGGTTCGGGTGGCGCACTGGCGATCGCCGTCGGCGACCGCGTGTACATGCTGGAAAATTCCGTGTACTCGGTGATCTCCCCGGAAGGCTGCGCTTCCATCATGTGGCGCGATTCTACCAAAGCGGAAATCGCCGCCGAAGCCTTGAAGATTACCGCGCCGGATTTGCTGGAGATGAAATTAATCGACGAAATTGTTCCGGAGCCGGACGGCGGCGCGCACAACGATCCCGAAGCCGCTGCGAAAATGCTCGATCCCTTCCTCACCCGCGCGCTCGGTGAGCTGTCGCACCTTTCTGCGCGCCAGATCGTGGACCAACGCTACGAAAAATTCCGCCGCATGGGCCAATTCTTCGCCTAGATCGAAATTCTGTGATATGAGTTAGCAAGCCCGCGCCAGATTTTCCGACGGAGAAATCCGATGTTCTGCCAACACTGCGGAAGCGCACTCGACGAAGGCGCGCGCTTCTGCAAATCCTGCGGCAACGCAGTGCCTGGACCAGCGAATACACCGCAATTCATCGTCCCAGACCCCGTGCAGGTCCTCAGCAATCACGTTCGAGTCTTGGGCATCCTCTGGCTCGTGTACAGCATTTTTCACATCGTGATGGCGGCCTGGACGCTGGCATTCAGCCACTACTTTCTCCCTGCGATGCAGGATGCTTTCTCGCACAGTAACATTCCCTTTCCTTTTCCAATTTTTCGTTTCATGCACGTGTTCTACGCGCTCACTGCGATCTACGGCGTCGCTACAGGAATTCTGGGAATCTTCGCGGGGGCCGCGCTGCTGCAACGCAAGCGCACCGCGCGCGTACTGGCCATCGTAGCGGCATTCATTTGCGTGATCAGCATTCCGTTTGGGACTGCGATTGGCGTTTACACGCTTGTCATACTGTTGCCCGGGCACGCCGCTCGCGCATACGAGCAAATCGCGACGCCTAACTGAAATGGCATAACGCGCCAGGTGAAAATACCTGCGCGCCAAGGTGTTTGCTCTGTAGTGGCCGGTCCCGCAAAGCGGGACCGGGCAGCCGTTGACGTGGGTTTGAATTTGTATCCGCACGCTCCTTGACACCCCGCGTCCCTTGTAGTCCTATTCGATTGTTGGTCGTTTTAGCGGCGCTTTCGGAGGTATCGATGCGAAATCTTGGAATTTTGTGGGTGCTGTATGGTGTCCTACGCCTCGTCGGCGCTCTCGGACTCTTTCTCTACAACGGCACGCTCACCCTCATGTGGGGCGCGCTGCTCACCCGCGTGCCCAATCCGTTCACGTTGATGGACCTATTCCACGGTTTTCTCATTTTTGCGATCATTCTCGGAATCGTCGCCGGCGTGGTATCAATAATCGCTGGTCTCGGCCTGATGTCCAGTGGCACGTCGGCCAGAACCCTGGGCCTGGTCGCAGCCTTCTTCGGATTGACCAACGGTCCGCTCGGCATCGCGCTGGGCGCCTATACGCTCGTCGTGCTGGTCCCCGAACGCGCGCCCAACGCCTAGAATTCGCCTACACAGCGCGGAAAAATAGCTGCTTCGTAATACCTTCCCCATTGGAGCATTGAACACGTCACGGCTGTGT
The DNA here is from genome assembly GCA_013289695.1 of Acidobacteriota bacterium. Classification (GTDB taxonomy): domain Bacteria; phylum Acidobacteriota; class Terriglobia; order Acidiferrales; family UBA7541; genus Palsa-295. The sequence goes on along the minus strand of JABCZK010000001.1, from coordinate 123,785 downwards.
TTCGATTGCCCTCGGCCCCGTCGTGCTTTAGTTTCAATAGCGGGGAAACGACTCCAATGGCAGACGCGAGCACACCGCTTATGGACGAGATTTTTCGGCCTTACGAAAAACTGGTTGAAATCACCATTCTGGGGAAGACGTTCCTTGTCCCGGAAAGAAATTCGCTGCTGCGCGCGTTCCAATTCATCAGCCCGGAAACCATCCCCTATGGCCGTTTCTGCTGGAACCAGGAATGCCAGTATTGCAAAGTAAGCTGCCAGCTTTCCGATGACGATCAGGCGCGTCCCATCCTAAGCTGCAAATTTCTGGTGTCCGACGGCATGAACATTTCCGAGATGGCTCCCGAACTGGTCGGCTGCCTGCGTAGCAAACTGGGCGCCGCCGCGCAAAACAATCCGAGCGCGCCCTCTGTTGACCCGACGCCAGAAATCGCAAAGTCCGACAACAAGAGCAGCAACCAAAACGAAAAGTTCAACCGCTAGTCCGCGCCAACAGCGCAGCCTACCGCACCGGTTTTCCTCCACTTCCTATGCTTCCTCTATCTCCTCCGCCACCCTGGGCGGGAAAATCTACGCACCTTGCACCGCGCACGCGCCCCGTGTCATCCTTGCGATTGGCCATTCCACATAACGGAGAATTGTGAATGCCAATTTGTGATGGCTGCGGCGCTCAGGTTGACGAAGCCCACATCCGCCGCCGCATCGAGCGCCTCGAATTAGCCACGCGCTTCCGCCCGATCCACATCCAGGTACTTTTACTCGATGCCGCCCCCATGGCCACGCCCGCAGACGATTTCTACCGCGCCGCAGGCTTCGTCAAGCGTTCGGTCGCGTCGCAAATGTTCTTCGACGAAATCGCGAAATCCGTCGGCCGCAAGCCTCACGACACAACGGAGGAAGAACCAGTCTGGACCGAATTTCAGCGCCGCGGCCTTTATCTTGCCTATGCCGTCGAATGTCCGATCGAATCGTCCGAACAGCTCGCCGCAGCCGTCAGCAAACTCGCCCCCAGAGTCCTGCTGCGCGTGAACACTTCCTACAAACCAAAATTCGTCGCGCCAATTTCGCAAGCATTGCAACCGCTCATCGCGCTGTTCCAAAGCAACTCCTGGGCTGACCGCTTGATACTGCTCGATGGCGCGCCATTCGACGATCGGAGCAACAGCGACCCACGGCATCACGCCGAATTCGGCGCCGCCCTAGGCGATCGCCTGACCAAAGCCCTGGCCCACCACAGCTGACGTAAGCGAAACGCCGTGCCGCAACTACCGCCGCGCTCGCAAAAATTGCCACGTTGCGCGCTGCACTCACCGCGCAAAAAGTTCCAAAACTTTGTAAATAATTTTCCGTCGTTTCAGGCAAATCGTGCAACCCGCCTCGCGTCCGTGCCGTCCAAGGCACTGGAGCTCCTCAGTGTTCACGCGATTGCGGTTGACCTCGCGGACTCAGTCACGTTGGTAGTCAGCCGATAGCTCTCAAAACAAAAAATGCGTGGACCTTTATCGCCACGGGTGTGCCGGCGCGCGGAGAGGCCTGCTCAAAAAAACAACGGAGGCATTGAGAAATGCGAATCAAGACAGGTCTGCTCGTAACGGCGCTGGCTCTGCTGTCCCTGCCCGCGCTCGCGCAGAATGGCAGTTCAGAAGTGTCCGCGAACTTCACCGGAAACTTTCAGAAGCAAGCGAATGGTTTCGGTGTCATGGACACCGCCACTGATTCCGGCGGGTTCCTGGTCAACTATCGTTATCATTTCAATCGCTGGAGCGCGGTCGAAGCAAACTACGGCAACACGCTTTTTTCGCAGGTCTATAATACCGGCACGGTCACGCAAGCGCGCGTTCAGGAAGCCACCCTTGCCTATATGTTCACTTTCGGCGTAGATCGCGACGCTCGCTTCCACCCGTTCGTCGAAGCCGGCACGGGCGCATTGTTCTTTTCTCCGGTCTTCGCCGGTTCCACCGGCCCCGCGGTAAGCCAAAATCGCCCAGTGCTGCTCTATGGCGGCGGGGTCGCCTACAGACTCACCAACCGTTTCAGCGTGCAGGCCGGATACCGCGGGCTCGTCTATACCGCCGCTGACTTTTCGGTTCCTACGCAGGTCACTAACGCCAAAACCAACCTGGCCGAGCCCTACGTAGGTGTTTCGTTCCGCTTCTGAGGTATCGCCTTCGCATCAACCACTCCACCGCGGCGGTAGCCTGTGCCACCACCGGCTACCGCCGTGGCAAATGATCCTGCGCCGCCAAGGTTTTGACGTTGTAGCGGCCGCCTGCTTTTGCGGCGGGCGCCTTTGACTTTGTGGCGCCCAGTCCAGCCCCACCGAACCGCGCTCACCTCGGCTCTTTCGTTAGGATTCATCTCCGATGTGCCTTATCTGTGTTCATCAGTGTTCATCTGCGTTCACCCGTGGTGGCTTTGAATTCCACCGCCACGGAGATACTTCGAATCCACGGGGCTCCGCCCAACTCGATGTGGTGAATAGCCTTTCGGCCGCGCACACGCGTTATGTTAGAATCCCTCTGTTTCATTCAGGCGTAGGATGGTGCCTTCACATGAATGCTCGGCATAAATTCCTAATCGGCTCGGGAATTATCGTCGCGACGCTGCTGGCCCTGGCCTACGTCGGCTTCACGCAAAGCAAGACCTATTACCACACGATCACGGAGCTTTCCACGCTGCAAGGCGCGTCGCTGCACCAACGCATGCGCGTCTCTGGAAACGTGCGCGCAGGCTCGATCGCTCGCGTGGCCGGCCGCGTGGATTTTGTGCTGACGGAGCAGGGCAGGGATCTCCCGATAAGCTACGTTGGACGCGATCCGCTGCCCGACACATTCAAAGACGGCGCGCAAGCCCTGGTGGAAGGCAAGATGCTGCCAGATAATCATTTCGAGGCCGAGCAAGTCCAGGCCAAGTGCGCCTCCAAATACGAAGCAGCTCCGGTGGGCACTTCGGCCGCGCCGCAGCCAGGGCAAACTTCGACGGGCGCCGGTGCGCGACCTTCAGGAAATTAAGTCTCCTGAAGGCATCTCATGGATGCGTGATTCGGACGGGCGGGGCTTTCAGTTTATCCTGAGATCTTGCCAGTGGCAGGATCGAAGGACCCCTCCGTCGATCGCCGCAAAATCAGGGGCTTTGGCCCCCTGAAGCCGCGTCTTTAGTTTGCCGGAATGCAATTTGGTATTCGTGTTCTGGATAACTGAGAAAGCATCGCCGGAGAATCCGTGGATATTTTAGGTTCATTTGCACTGCTGCTCGCTTTCTTGGCCGCAGTTTACGCGGTCCTTGCGGGAATAGCAGGTATCCTCACGCGGCGCACGCTGCTCACCAAAAGTGCGCGCAACGCCGGCATGGCCGTATTCGTCCTGGTGACGGTCGCCGTCGGCTGTCTGGAATATTTTTTCTTCACCAATGATTTTTCGATCGTGTACGTCGTCGAGCACAGCAATCGCGCGCTCCCTGGCTTCTATAAATTTGCCGCGCTGTGGGCCGGCCAGGAAGGCTCACTGCTTTTCTGGTCCTGGCTGCTTTCCATCTACGCGTTCTTAGTCCTGTTTCTGAATCGGAAACGCCATCCGGAACTGATGCCCTACGTCGGCGTCGTGCTGGCTGGCGTGCAGACTTTTTTCCTCACGCTCAATAATTTCGTAGCTACTCCTTTTCGCGTGCTGGCCGGACCCGACGGCGCGGGCGTCATGCGTCTTGCGAAAATGTCCGAGGGCCATGGACTAACTCCGCTGCTGCAATATCCCGAGATGGTTATTCATCCGCCGATGCTCTATCTTGGCTACACCGGATTCTCCGTCCCGTTCGCGTTTGCTCTGGCGGCGCTGCTCGGCCGCTACCCCGGCGAGAAATGGATTCACATCACCCGCCGCTGGACCATGATCGCCTGGTGCTTCCAAAGCATCGGCATCCTGCTCGGCGCGCACTGGGCCTACGCAATGCTAGGCTGGGGTGGCTACTGGGCGTGGGACCCGGTGGAAAACGCATCGCTCCTCCCGTGGATCACCGGCACCGCGTTTCTGCATTCCGTGATGATGCAGGAAAAGCGCGGCATGATGAAAGTTTGGAACGTTTGGCTGGTCTTTACGACGTTCATGCTCTGCATCCTCGGCACCATGCTCACGCGCTCCGGCGTCGTCAGCTCTGTGCACGCGTTCGCGCAATCTTCCATCGGCAGCTGGTTTGTCGGATTCCTGATCATTACTTTTGTCGTCTGCTTCGCCGCGTACTGGAAAAATCGCGATTACCTGCGCAGCGACAACCAACTCGATTCGCTGGTCTCCCGCGAATCCAGTTTCCTGTTCAACAATCTCATCCTTCTCGCCGCGTGCTTCGCGGTGCTGTGGGGCACGCTGTTCCCGGTGCTTTCCGAATGGGTGCAGGGCAGCAAAATCAGCGTCGGCGCGCCTTTCTTTAATAAAGTAAACGTCCCGATCGCGCTTTTCCTTCTGCTGCTCACGGGCGTCGGCCCGCTGCTCGCCTGGCGCAAGACGTCCTTCGACGCCTTGAAGCGTAATTTCGCGTGGCCATTCGGCGGCGGAATCCTCGCCGGAATCATCGGATTCATTTTCGGCTTCCGCGATATTTATTCGCTGCTGTGCCTGATTCTCGGCGTCTTTGTTACGCTGACGATCGGATCGGAATTTTTCCGCGGCGCGCGCGTCATCGCCTCACGTGACGGCACGAATTTTTTCACCGCCACGGGTGAGCTGACCATGCGTAACACTCGTCGCTACGGCGGCTACGTCATCCATTTGGGCATGGTCCTGGTTTTCATCGGTATCGCCGGCACTCCTTTCAACAAAGACCTGCAAAAGGAGATGGCCGTCGGCGAATCGCTGCGCATCGGCCCGTACACGGTCTTGTGCCAGAATTTCGATCACTTGGATAACGCCAACTTCGAATCCGACCGCGCCACGCTGGAAGTATTCAAGAACGGAAAGTCAGACATGATGTTGTTCCCCGAGCGCCGCTTGTTCCACGCCAGCCAAGTGACCGAAACCATGGTCGCGATTCAATCCTCGCCCCTGCGCGATTTGTACGTCGTGTACGCAGGCCGCAGCCCGGAAAGCGGCAAGCCGGTGATTCACGCCTACTTGCTACCCCTGATTAAATGGATTTGGTTCGGCGGAATCGTAGTAGTGCTCGGTACCGGTCTTGCGCTGCTGCCAAACCGGCGCACCGCATTAGTCTTGCGCCCCGCCACAGAAAGATCCTGGGCCGACGCGATCGCCGAAGCCACTCCCGCGATCGGCGCAGTAGCCCGCAGAGTGGAAGGCCATGATTGAGAGCCCTGATTCGCGCACCAATGAACGCGAGCTACAGAAGTCTCTGTGTCCTCAATGCCGTTTCCCTGTGTCCTCGGTGGTAAGGTTCTCGGTTCGAGCCGTAGCTCTGGCCACCATCCTAGCGTTGAGCGCGATGTCGCCCGCAAGCGCCCAAGAAACTCCCCGCGCCAAAGCCCTCAGCAAACGTGTCCTCTGCATGTGCGGCGGCTGCGAAGATTCCGCCGGCCTCTGCAATCACCCTGGCGGCACGTTCTCTGGCCCGTGTGAAACCGCCCGCGGCATGCAGAAAGACCTCGACGCGCACGTGACTCGCGGTGAATCCGACGACCAGATCCTCCAAGCGATGGTCGAACAATACGGCCCCACAGTCCTGGTCGAGCCACCGAAAAAAGGTTTCGATCTGCTCGCTTGGATCATGCCCATCGCAGTGCCGCTCATCGCGCTGGTGCTCGTCTGGGAAGTAGTCCGCCGCTGGCGCCACAAAGCCACTCTGGCCCCAGCCGGCGGTCCGCAAGTGAACGCCGAGTTCCTCGCCCGTGCGCAACGCGAAGCCGGCAGGGAACCAGGACGTGAGCACGATGAGTAGCGTGGACATCGCCGTAGCCTGCGCCCTGCTCGCCGCCCTGATGATATATTTCGTTTTCGGTGTCAAGCCCGACGCGTCCGACCACGCGCCGCATCGCACCAAACTCGACCAACTGATGGAACGCCGGGACGCAATCTACGAAAATCTGCGCGATCTGCGCTTCGAATTCCGCTCCGGAAAATTTTCAGAGCAGGATTACGAAGAAATCAAGCAATCGCTGGAGGTAGAAGCCGCGCGCGTCCTATCAGACATGGACCAACTAACCGGCGGTGCTCCCACGCCCGCCACGCGCCAGACCTCCACCCGGCTGACCGCCGCGGAAAAGGTGCGCCAATCATGAATCACCGCTTCGCCCGCATTCACGCCAGCCCAAAGATCGCCCGCCGCAGCAGCGCCACAACGCTCGTGCTGCTGTTCCTCGCCGTTGCAGCCGCCGCGACCACCGCATCAGCGGGCACTCTCAACGGCACCGTAAAAAACGGCACCACTGGCCAAGTCGCCGCAGGCGCGGACGTGATCCTCATTCAACTGCAAGGCGGCATGCAGCCCGTCGCCAACACCAAGACCGACGCGCAGGGCCACTTCCACTTCGATAATCCTCAGCTCGGAACCGGCCCTATGCTGGTGCGCGTCGTATACAAAGGGGTGAATTACCACGAGCCCATCACGCCAGGAAAAATGTCCGCGGACATCGAAGTCTTCGAACCCACGAGCGATCCCAAATCATTCAACGTCGCCAATCACGCCGTGATCCTTCAGCCGAACGGCGCGGACCTGATGGTCGGCGAAGAATACATGATCGCGAATAAAACGCAGCCCCCGCTGGCGTTCTATCGCGCAGATGGCTCGTTCGATTTCACGCTTCCCGACGGCGCCGATTTTAATCAAGCCTCCGCGTGGGGCGCGTCCGGCATGCCGGTGGTGCAAGGCACGATTGACAAAGGCAAAAACAAAATGGCGATCGCCTTTCCGTTCCGGCCCGGCGAAAGCGGCGTACGCCTCTCCTACAAGGTGCCGTACGCAGGCAATCACGTAACGCTGCGAAACACGTCGCCGTACTCCAGCGAGCACCTCATCATCGCCGCTCCGCCGACTGTACAAATTTCCGGCGTCGGCATCACCGCCGCAGGACAGGACCAGGGATTCAACGTCTACACGCGCGACAGCGTGGCCGCGAACGCGCCCGTCGAAATAAGCGTCTCCGGCACTGCACCCATGCCGTCCGCGTCGCAAGGCGGCGGTGGCCCCGCTGGAGCATCCGGCGCTGCGAGCGCAGACGATTCGCAAAATCCCTCCCTGAATTCGCGCGCTGACGTGGGCTCGGCCGATGCGCCGTCAGCCAGCGCCACGACGATCCCCGCGCGTCTCGACAGCCTCAAGTGGATTCTCACCGGTGGATTCGTTTCCATCTTCATCCTGGGTTTCGCGTATCTCTGGCTGCGTCCGCAACCGGCTGGCACTGCCGATGGCGCATGGGTCACCGAAGCCGACGTTCCGACTCCGCGCCTCGCGAAAAAATCCGCAGCGCGTTCGGCGCAACCGGCCGCAACCTACGCAACAGCGGCTGCGCCAGCGCCCGCGGCCGCAATCACGCCGTCCTCGCCAAATCCCTCGCGCGGCGCGGTGGAAACCATGGCCGATGTTGACAACCAGGTCCAAGGCAGCCTCGACGACCTCAAAAATAATATTTTCCGCCTCGAATTGCGCCGCCAGGCCGGCACCATCAGCGAAGAGGACTACACCCGCGAACGTGCCCGCGTCGAAAAAGCTCTCCGCGACCTGGTGCGAGGCTAGGCGCAACGCATTGCCCGCGCTCGCGACGCAAACGCCTGCCACGCCCGCGTCCATCGGCGTATCGTTCCACAACGTCGAAAAACGTTTCGGCTCGCTAGCCGCACTGCGCGGAGTCTCCCTCGAAATCCGCGCCGGTGAATTTGTCGCGCTTCTGGGACCAAATGGTGCGGGGAAGACCACGCTCCTGCGCATGGCCGCCCTGCTCATGAATCCCACGCGGGGCGCCGTGCTGTTTACGAATGGTCCTGCGGTTATCAGTCAGCGCGTAGGCGCGCAAGCACTTTTTGTCAGGCCCAAGCACGCTATCGGATTGGTCGGGCACAGCACCCTGCTCTACGACGAACTAACCGCCGCCGAAAACCTCACACTTTTCGCGCGCCTCTACGCACTAGACAAAATTGCCGACACAGTCGCAACCGCGCTCGATGACTGTGGGCTCGCCACCCGCGTCGGAAGCCTCGTGCGCACCTTCTCCCGCGGCATGCGCCAGCGCCTCGCCATCGCCCGCGCATTGCTGCATCGACCAAGCGTGATTCTACTCGACGAGCCAGCCGCCGGCCTCGACCGTCACGGCCTCGCCTGGTTCAGCGCCCGCCTCGCGCGCTTGAAATCCGATGGCTGCACCGTCCTGATGAGCACGCACGCGCGCAACGAATCGCTGGACCTCGCCACGCGCGCGGTGGCGCTAGCCGGTGGAAGAGTCGACAACGATAGCGGCTCCGCCGGCGATCCGCGCGCATTGCTCGCGGCGCTGCGGACGGAGCAGTAGCTTGACCACCGCCAAAGCCGCCGCAATCATCCTAGCCAAGGAACTCCGCCTCGAATTCCGCACGCGCGAACTCCTCACAGCCACCGTAATCTTTGCGCTCGTCGTCGTGGTTTTGTTTAGCTTCGCCTTCGATCCCACCGCTGCCGAATCCCGCCGCTACGGCCCCGGCCTCCTATGGATCGCCATCCTGTTCGCTGGCTCGCTGATGCTCAATCCCTCCTTCGCGCGCGAACAAAACAACGAAACTCTCGACGCCCTGCGCATGGCTCCCATCTCCAGTTTCGCAATCCTACTGGGAAAAATTCTCGCCAATTTTATTTTCATGTCGCTCGCCGAACTCGTCCTCGTCCCGGTCTTTGCCGTGCTCTACAACCTCTCGCTCGCAGGCATCGTCTGGCGCCTGATTCTCGTCCTCGTGCTTGGAACCCTGGGGCTCACCGTCACCGGCACAGTCTTCTCCGCTGTCTCGGCTCACGCCCGCATGCGCGAACTGCTGCTCCCGTTGCTCCTGCTTCCTTTGCTCACGCCGCTGCTGATCGCCGCGGTGGAATCGACGGCCTCGCTCTTCGCCGAGTCGCCGGCCCTCGACCGCACCTGGTTCGCGTTCCTCGCTGGATTTGATATTGTGTTTCTGACCGCATCCTGGCTTTTGTGCGATCATCTTTTGGCGGAATGAACCGTTGCGAATGCTGCGCCGAAGTGAAAACCTGCGCAGGCATCAAGGAACAGGGAAAAGGCCGTAACCCATGAAGGCTCGATTCACAATCACCGCGCTAGTAGCCCTGCTGATTCTCTGCGCAGGCTACGCCGCTCTATTCATCGCGCCCGACGAAGCCACCATGCACGCCATCCAGCGGATTTTTTATTTCCACGTCGCCAGCTGGAACGCCATGTTCTGCGCCTTCTTCGTCGCCTTCTACGCCAGCGTCGCCTATCTCGTCACCGGCAAACGCAAATGGGATGCGCTGGGGGTCTCTGGCGTCGAAGTCGGCGTCCTATGCTGCACGATTGGCCTGATCACCGGCCCGCTCTGGGCGCGTCCCGTGTGGGGAATCTGGTGGACTTGGGACGCGAAACTGACGTCTACATTTATCCTGTGGCTGCTGTTTATCGCCTACCTGCTCCTTCGCGGCCTGGTCGAAGACCCCGAAAAGAAAGCCTCGCTCTCCGCCGTTTTCGCGATTTTCGCGTCTCTCGATATTCCCCTCGTCTACCTCGCGAATCGTTTGTGGCGCACGCAACACCCTCAACCTGTGATCGCCGGCGGGCAAGGTTCGGGCCTCGACCCCACCATGAGCAAAGTTTTGCTGCTCTGCCTCTTGGCCGTCTTTTGCGTAATGATATTGGTGCTGATAGATCGCTACCGGCTGGAGCTGCTGCGCCACGATTGCGCCGAACTAAAATTTGAAATCGAATCGCGGGGCCTGGACGCGTCAGAAGGCGCGGCAACCCCCGCGCTGCAAAAGGGTGGACAATGAAGAATTTCGAATTCCTGTTTACGGCGTGGATGGTGGTCTGGGCCGTATTTTTCGCTTACGAACTCAGCATCGCGCGCCGCATCACCCAAACGCGGGAAGAAATCGAGCGGCTCAAGCAGCAGTTGCAACAACGCTAGAAGAATTGGCAAGAGGTGCAACATGGCCGGCCCAAAGAAAATCGCGGTGGTGCTGTTTCAACTCGGCGGCCCTGATAGCCAGGTTGCGGTCGAACCATTTCTCTACAATCTGTTCTGCGATCCGGACATCATCAATTTTCCCGGCGCCTTCCTCGCCCGCAAAGCCATCGCCAAGCTAATTTCCACCACGCGCTCGAAAGTCGTCGGCCAGCACTACATGGAAATCGGCGGCGGCTCGCCGATTCGCCGCCTCACCGAGCAGCAAGCGCGCTCCCTAGAAGACGCCCTGCGACCGCACATTTCCGCCCGCACCATTGTCGCCATGCGCTACTGGCATCCCAACACCGCAGAGGCCGTCGCCGTACTAAACCGCGAGCCCTACGACGAACTCGTCCTGCTCCCGCTCTATCCGCACTATTCTTTTGCGACCACCCGAAGCAGCCTCAACGAATGGAATCGCCAGTACAAGCCAACCACACCGGTAAAAATCATAGATCATTTCTACGATCATCCGGATTATATCGCGGCCATCGTCGAGCGAATCAACGGCGTCTTGGCGGACCGGGATCAGCCCGACGATATCCATCTGGTATTCAGCGCTCACGGTTTGCCTCTCACCCTGGTAGAAAAGGGCGATCCCTATCCGAAACAGATCGAAGCGACCGTGCAAATGGTCCGCGACCTAGGCGCTTGGCCCAATCCTCACGTGCTCTGCTATCAGAGCAGAGTAGGCCCGCAGAAATGGCTGCAACCTTCGCTCACCACAACGATCGAACAGTTGGCGCACAGCGGGATCAAGCGCATGCTCGTAATTCCCATCGCGTTCTTGACCGAACACATCGAAACCCTACACGAAATTAATATCGAAGCCCGCGCAGAAGCGGAATCACTAGGTGTAACCGAATTCCGCATGATGCCCGCGCTGAATGATTCTCCGCTCCTCATTCGCGCGCTAGCCGACCTGGTGCTGCGCTCCGTCGGCATGCGCAGCGGCGTCGCCTCTCTCGCAAGCTGACGCCGGGTGCCACGGCGATGGAGCTCTGCATGCAGAAAATACCTAGAGAAAATCCTCGGCGAGAAAGTCTTGACACAGCCACTCGCAAATCATATAACCCTTTGTTGATTAGCAACGCTTGATAGCGGAGTTTTCGACTCATAGATTTTCGTGGCAGTGACAGTAGTTAACGGGCCTATGGCAGAAATTCCGGAAGGGAAGTCGGGTCAAGCCGCACCGTCGCCTGTCGCGTCGGGAGCGGTCGCATCCCAGTCGCCGGAAGGGCAAGCCGCGGCAAAAGCCATCAACACTGGCCGCCGTAGAATTGTCTGGGCGCTCATTTGGGGGTATCTCGGCGTCAACTTCCTGATGTTCCTCCGTTTTTTCTTCCCGCGCGCGTTGTACGAACCCAACACCGTCTTCAATATCGGCTTCCCCGCAGATTTCAGCTTGGGTATTGACCAGCGCTATCTGATGACCAACCGCGTTTGGGTCGTGCGCGAACCCGATCGCCTGTTCGTCATCTACGCTCGCTGCACGCACCTCGGCTGTACGCCCGAATGGAAACCCGCGGAAAATAAATTCAAGTGTCCCTGCCACGGCAGCGGCTACGACAGCGAAGGTGTGAATTTCGAAGGTCCCGCGCCGCGTCCCATGGACCGCGCCAACGTAATGCTCGACCCCACGGGAAAAATTTCCGTGGATACCAGCCGGCTCTACGTGGACGACCCGCGCGCTGGCGTAAACCATTTCAACGACCCAGGAGCTTTTTTGAACGTGTAACACCGCGCGCGCTGTAGGAAATTGTCTGACGCTGACAGAGCAGCAAGAAGAAGCAGTCTCTCGGATGCCGACTCGGAAGGGCGGGGCTTCAGCCCCGCCGTCAGGTTCAGGGAAGCAGGGGGCTTTAGCCCCTGAAGGCAAGCCTTTTGATCGTGGCAACGTAGCGTATTTATGAGAGAGCTTCGAGCGGCACAGGCCACGTAGATTTCGGTTCCGAAGGGGTCACACCGAATGCCTGAAGAAAACGGCGGCAGCAAAGAAAAAACCAGCGTCCTGGAAAAAGTGCAGGCCGACGCTGCCGCGCTGCGCGAAACGCTGAAAGAAAAGACCAAGCAGCAGGTCGACGGGCTGAAAGAGCCGGAGAAGACCCAGCTCTATCGCTCCATGTTTCGCGTCAAGCACGACGACGAGCCGCGCAACCGCGCCCTCAGTGTCCTCTCCAACGTTTTCTTCCACCTGCATCCCGCCAAAGTCAATCGCGACGCCACCAAATACAATTTCACCTGGGGGATGGGCGGCATTACTTTCTATCTCTTCATCGTCCTCACTTTCACGGGCGTCCTGCTGATGTTTTATTACCATCCGACGAAAGTGCAGGCGTTCCGCGACATTCTCTATCTAGAAAACGACGTACCTTTCGGCAAACTCCTGCGCAACATGCACCGCTGGGCCGCGCACCTGATGATCATCGCCGTCTGGCTGCACATGTTCCGTGTGTTCATGACCGGCTCCTATAAGCGCCCGCGCGAATTCAATTGGTGCGTCGGCGTGCTCCTGATGGTCTTGACCATGCTCCTCAGCTTCACAGGATATTTGCTTCCGGATGATCAGTTGGGATTCTGGGCCGTCACGGTCGGCACGAATATGGCCCGCGCCACGCCATTCTTAGGTCACGAAGGCCCGCTGGGCGGTCTGCTCGGCATGACGCCTTACAACGACGTCCGCTTCGCGCTGCTAGGCGGCTCGATCGTCGACGCGAACGCGCTGCTGCGCGCCTACATCTGGCACTGCATCGCGATCCCATTGATCGTCTCAATTTTCCTAGGCGTCCATTTCTGGCGCGTCCGCAAAGACGGCGGCATTTCCGGCCCAGCTCCAGTAATGCTCGAAAGCGAAATCAAAGAAGAACGCAACCCGCGGCCGGTAGTCCTGCGGCCCAGCGGCATCAGTCAGCACGATAAATAATTCCGTAGAGCCGGTCCCGCAAAGCGGGACCGACTCTTTGCAGTTGGTGTTGCTTTTGGTTAGGTTTTGAATTGGTAGGGGCGCTGCTTGCTGCGCCCGCTTTTGACTTTGTAGCGGCCGGTCCGCTTTTCGGCACCGGGGAGGCTTTGGTCTATTGTTGATTCGAACCTGGCATCGAGCATCGAACGTAGGAGCCTAGCAGATGGACTGGCATCAGCTCTGGGAAATCGCCTCGGCGCCGGACAACGTGCCCATCGTGGCCATGTTGTTCCTGATTCCGTTCTATCTCTGGTACGCCCTGAAACAAGGCATCGAGAACGACAAACTGATCGCCATCCTGGAATCCGACGCCAACCTCGCCAAAACCAAATACCGCAAGACGCAAGAATGGGATCCCAAATGGGACCGCGAGGTTCACACCTGGCCCTACCTGATGCGCATGGAATTTTTGGTGGCAATAATCGTCACCGTGCTGCTGATGGTCTGGTCGCTCACGCTGAACGCGCCTCTCGAAGAGCCGGCCAATCCGAACGTCACCATGAATCCTGCAAAAGCCCCGTGGTATTTCCTGGGCCTGCAGGAAATGCTCGTCTATTTCGATCCATGGATCGCGGGCGTCGTGATGCCCACGCTCGTAATCGTCGGCCTCATGGTCATCCCTTACATTGACGCAAACCCGCTCGGCAACGGCTACTACACCTACAAGCAGCGCCGCTTTTCCATTTGGACGTTCATGTTCGGTTTCGTCGGGCTGTGGGTACTGATGATCGTGATCGGCACGTTCATCCGCGGCCCGGGATGGATGTGGTTCTGGCCCGGCAGAACTTGGGACGCTGAGCGCGTGGACTACGCGGTGAACCGCAACCTCGACCAGGTTTTCGGTATTGACGGCTCGTGGACCTCCGCCATTTTCCACACAACGAAAGATCAGGGTGCCATCTGGGCGCGCGTGATCTTCGGAATCTTCCCGCTGATCGCGTTCTTCATCGTCGCGGCGCTGCTGGTCCACTGGATCTGTATGCGCACCGAATTCAGCCGCAAGATTTACCAGCGCATGAGCCTGGTGCAACTCGTCACCATGTACACGTTCCTGATTTTCATGTTTTCGCTGCCGGCAAAAATTCTGCTGCGCCTGGTTTTCACAATCCATTACGTCTGGGTGACGCCGTGGTTCAGCATATAAAAATCGCGCGTAACTGCGTAGGTGAGATTGCGCCACAGCGCGCATCCGTGCCGGCCGGTCCCAGACTACCGTCGCGAGGCACTTTGGTAGGGACGGGTCTAAGACCCGCCCCTACAACCGACAGCAGTCGAGCGATAAAGAATTTGGCCGGGAAAATTCCGCTACCCGCGCAGGAGGCCCTTGGTGCCTGATCGTTCTCCAGAGCTCGGCCCCGACGATCCGATCAAGGGCCGTTCTTTCGCCTTTCCGCTTTTGATCGCGTCGCTTCTGCTGATGCTCACGGTAGCTTGGTCGTTCTACGTCGAATTCTACGGCCTGCAACCCTGGCGCGAATATCAAAGCCGCTTCGCCAAAGCCTATTCCACGTATCTCGCGAAGGCAGTCAAAGACGAAAAGAAAAACGAAGACGCGGTGTACGCCTCAGCCGACTACAAAGCACTGCTCGCCAAAGTAGACGCCGCCGAAAAAACCGCCAAAACCCAAGATGAGCAAATCGCCAAGCAAATCGCGCTCCTCGATGACCAACGCGCTGCTCTAGGCGACGCCTTCAAAGACGCCCGTGGCAAAATCGGCTCGCTCGTCTACCAATACGAAATTGTCCCTGATGCAGACAGGTCTACAAAGGAAGCGCGCAAAAAAGATCTGCTAGCCGGCCGCGCCAGCGTTTGGAAGGTCGATTGGCCGCTAGGCGATGGCAGAATTCAAAAAGACAAACCCTTCACCGGCGACGAACTCAACGACGTTTTCACCGGCATCATCGCTCAGCGCGCCGCACTCGTGGCCCAGCGCGGCGATGTGGACAAGCCCGCGAAAGAAGCCCGCGACGAGCTAAACCAATACGCCTCCGAACATTTGCCCGGACTCAGTTCCACCTCGCTCGAGCTTCTGCAGCACTCCATGCGCGATTTCGATGAGCGCATCATTCAGATCAACGTAAATCCCCCAGGCGCGTCTCTAAATAATCTGGGCGGCGCAGGCCTCGTCGATCGCTGCCAATCCTGCCACGTGGGCACGGAAACGCGTTACGTTCCGTCGCAGGTCACGCTCACCAAAGCCGACCTCGGCATGGCCAAAAGCAAAGACGCACCCTACACCAGCCATCCAGACGGCCTACTTCTGCAGACGCATCCCCTGGAAAAATTCGGCTGCTCGCCCTGTCACGGCGGCAATGGCCGCGCTGTCAATTCCGTCGAGCGCGGGCACGGCCGCTACGAGCACTGGCTCTATCCGCTCTACTATCCCGAAAATTACAACGCCGGTTGCCAGCAGTGCCACTCGGCCGACATGGTCACCGAACACGCGCCCGTCCTCAACCAGGGCAAGCAGCTCTATCGTCAAAAGGGCTGCATCGGCTGCCACCGCTTCCAGGGTTTTGATAATCAAGACGAACAGCTAGTCAACGCGCGCCAGCAAATCCTCTCGCTCGCGAAATCCAAATCCGACGACCTGCTGGAGATTCCGCGCCTGCAGAAACTCGGCGACACCGCTCCAAGCAACGCCGCCGCCGAAGCCTTCTACGCGCAAGCCACGAACCTCACCGTGGACATCTCACGCATGGATGCCACCACCGAATCGCTCGAGCAACGCAGCCATGATCTTCTGCAAGAAATAAAGAAAGTCGGCCCGGACCTGAAAGAAGCCCGCCAGAAACTGCGCAAGGAATGGATCCCTTACTGGATCGGCCACACCACGGAATTCCGCCCCACTACAAAAATGCCGCAGTTCCGCATGTCGCAAGACGAAATCCAGGCCATCTCCGCATTCATCTGGCAGGATTCGCTTCCCGGTCCCGCGCTCGAAAAACAAGCGCCCGCAAACTCAGCGCATGGCAAGGAACTCCTCGAAGAACGCGGCTGCCTCGCCTGTCACGCGATCGGTGAAGGCGCAAACGCCGTCGGCGGCACGTTCGCCGCGAACCTCAGTCGCATCGGCGAAAAAGAAAATTACGATTATCTGGTCCGCTGGGTACACAATCCGCGCCAGCGCACGCGCCCCTACTGCCCCTACGAGAAAAAGGATCTCGGGCCGGAAGATTACGCCAAGCATAATCTTCCCTACGTTTTCGATCTCGATCACTCGCGCTGCCCGAACGACGGCCACGAGCTCCTCGTCCAGCAGCCGACCATCATGCCCAGCCTGCGCCTCTCTGACGCCGATTCGCGCGATATCGCGAGCTTCCTGATCACGCAAAAGCACGCCGACGCCACCTACGCCGCCGCCGATTACATGGACGATCCACAGCTAGCCGCCAAAGGCAAAGACCTCGTCCGCCACTACGGCTGCGCCGGATGCCACGAAATCAGCGGCATGGAAGACGAAGGCCGGATAGGCACTGAGCTCACGAACGAAGGCAGCAAGCCCATCGAGCGCCTCGATTTCGCCCTCTGGACCGAGGACGCCAAGCGCGGCGAGCAACCCGATGGCAAGCCTTACCTGCGCGACGGCAAACAAATGCCCTGGTTCGACCCCAAAGGTTTCTTCGAACACAAACTAGAAAATCCCGCAATCTACGACCAGGGAAAATATCACGCGAATCCGATGGATGCCCTGCGCATGCCCAAGCCCAACCTGCAATCGCAGGACGAAGTTCAGGCGCTCGTCACCATGTTGCTGGGCAGCACCGATCCCACTCTGCCTCCCGAATACATGTACAAGCCGGCCGATCGCCGTAAATACATTCAAGCCGGCTGGTGGATTGTCACAAAATATAATTGCATCGGCTGCCATCAGATTGACGTCGGCCAGAAATCCGTGCTGCAAACCCTGCCGATGTATCAGGGCGATCTGAAAGGCAATCTGCCTCCGGTTCTCACCACCGAAGGCGCCCGCGTCAATCCCGAATGGCTCCGTGGATTTCTCGCCAATCCAGCGCTCAGCACCACCGACAGCAATCGCAACGGCGTCCGCCAATATCTCCAAGTGCGCATGCCCACGTTCTCGCTTTCGAATGACGAGATCCGCAAGCTCACGTTGTTTTTCGAAGCCATGTCCGCTCAGCCCGACCCCTTCATTCCGCCGAAGGTCGAGCCGCTCAGCGACGCCGAACGCGCCATGGCTCGCGGCCTGTTCACCAGTCCCGCCGCGCCTTGCTTGAAGTGCCACATGACCGGCAACGAAGCGCACGACAAGAACGCTTCCGCGCCGAATTTCCTGCTGGCCCACGAGCGCCTGCAACCGGCCTGGACCGCCCGCTGGATCACCGATCCCGCGAAAATTATTCCCGGCACCGCCATGCCTTCCGGCCTCTTCCGCAAGGACGGTGACATCTGGGTATTCGCGGGCCCGACGCCCGGCGCCATGCAGCAATATCACGGCGACCAGGCCGACCTGCTGGTGCGTTACATGTTCACGCTAACGCCCCAAGAGCAAGCCGCCCTGCTGGGCCGCACGCCATCAGCCAGCAACAGCGCAGCAGGGAAGCAGTCCGGCGGAAAGTAATTCTTAGCGCCGGCGTCCCGCGCCGGCTCTTTTGGATTTTGGTTTGTAGTGGGTAGGGGCGCTGCTTGCTGCGCCCCAGCTTGCGAACGAGTAGGCATCACCGGGTCCCGTAGTTGCCGTTGAATTTGCGAATCGCGCCACAGTGCGATTCATCCTGAGATCCCGCAGTGCGGGATCGAAGGCCAGTGGCCGCCTGTTTTTTAGGCGGGCGCCTTTGACGTTGCTGGTGCCTTTGTAGCGGCCAGCTTCAGCCGGGCTCCGTTGACGTTTTCTTTCGTGGCACAGCCACTGCTGGCTGTGCGAGAAACCTGTCACGAAAGGGACGTTGCCCTTGAATTTGTAGCGGCCGGTCCCGCCTTTTGGGACCGGGCAGCCGTTGCTCTCGGTTTGCCGTTGCCTTTCGCACCGCCGCTAACAAACGCGCTCAGTCTCGCACCAGAATTCGCGCACCATCGGTACCCGATCTTGTTAGAATATGCAGTTCCGCTAAGGAGGAATTTTTCAACATGAGTAACAGAAGTTTTCATCTCGCCCTAACCGCCATCCTCGCCCTTGCCATCACCGGATGCGGCAATAAAGAAAGTACAACTACCGAGCAGCCTGCGACCCCCGCCGCGCCTGCAGGAAAAACGGTGGACGCCACCACCACCGGCTCCGTCGCCGGAAAAGTAACTCTCGACGGCAAAGCCGCTCCCGAAAAACCCATCAACATGAGCGCCGAGCCGTATTGCCAGAAGGCGAATTCAGGCCCAGTCGTACCGCCCACGGTCGTAACGGACGACAAAGGCGACCTGGGTAACGTCGTGATCTTCGTAAAGGACGGCCTCGGCGATTACGTCTTCGACACTCCCAAAGACGCCGTGCCGCTTGCGCAAAAAGGCTGCATGTACTCCCCGCACATCGTCGCCGTGATGACCGGTCAAACGTTTGAAGTAAAGAACGACGACCAGACCACGCACAACATTCACCCAATGCCGAAGGACAATCGCGAGTGGAACAAGTCGCAAGCTCCCGGCACCTCACCCATCGACGATTCCTTCGCGCGCCCCGAGCTGGCCATCCCGGTGAAGTGCAACGTCCACCCCTGGATGAAGAGCTACATTTTCGTCTTCAAGAATCCCTACTACGCCATCACCGAGAAGGACGGCTCCTTTGAACTGAAGAACCTCCCTCCGGGCACCTATACCATTGAAGCGTGGCAGGAAAAGTTCGGCACTCAAGACCAGACCGTAACCATAGGCCCCAAGGAATCGAAGACGGTCCAATTTAAATTCAATGCCGCTGCACCAGCAGCGCCACCAGCGGACTAGTCGAGGCATCAAATGCCTGTAGGGGCGGGTCTGAGACCCGCCCCGACGCAATTTGCAGAGGCGCGCGCCACATGAATTACGGCTCCAAATGTGTTAGGGTACTTTTCTAAAAAAATGCCGGAACCCGCGAACAACGAATCGAAACTCACCCCAGGCCTCCACCGTTTCGCCTTCGCCACCTCCGCCTGCACGGTCCTGCTCCTGATGGCCGGCGCCCTAGTCACCAGCAACGACGCAGCCGACTCCGTCCCCGATTGGCCTCTAGCCTACGGAAAAATCATTCCGCCGCTAGTAGGCGGTATCCGCTACGAATACGCGCATCGCCTGATGGCCGGAACCGTTGCAATCCTCACGTTAGTTCTAGCCATGCTGCTAGCCCGCAGCGGTTCTCGTTTCCTGCGCAATCTGGGCTTCACCGCGCTAATTCTGGTAATCGCCCAAGCGGTTCTAGGCGGCATGCGCGTCCTCTTCCACAATCCAGCGCTCACCGCGACCATTCACGCGATCCTCGCGCAAATTTTCTTCGTCACGGTGGTGAGCCTGAGCCTCTTCACCAGCCGATGGTGGAACAGCGCCCCTTCCAAACTCGACGACTCAGCCACACCACCGCTCCGCACGCTCTCAGCCATCACTGCAGGCGCAATCTTCGTGCAATTAATCCTAGGCGCAGGCTTCCGCCACGGAGCATTCCAGATCCTCCCGCACATCATCGGCGCATTCGTCGTGCTGTTCCTGGCGATTTGGACCAGCCGCACCGTCCGCGTCCGCTTCGGCACTGTCGCGCACCTCCGTCGCTGGGGCATCCTCTTGGCATCCTTCATCGGCACGCAATTCCTGCTGGGAATCGCCGCATACTGGGCAGTAGTGCAGGAAATTAAAGCCCAGCAACCCACCACCACGTACGTGATCCTCACGGTAGCCCACGTCCTGGTAGGCGCGCTCACCCTGGCAGCCAGCGTAGTCCTGGCGCTTTCGGCCTTCCGCGCGATTCATGGAAATGCTACAGTCTCCGCCGCAACCAAAGTCGCGGGCTCGCACACTGAAGGCTCCCGCGCATGAGCAACAACATGAACACGATTGGTGCCACGCCAACAACGGACATTACGCCATGAGCAGCAACGGCCGTGCCGAAGCTATCTCCGCGTACGAAAAGCCTTGGGCCTACGTCGTCCTAACTAAGCCGGACGTCACCTTCCTCGTCGTCATCACTACCGTCGCCGGCTTTTACCTCGGCAGCACCGGCCCCATGGAATGGGCGCGCCTGTTGAACACCCTCTGCGGCACCCTGCTGGTAGCCGGTGGCACCGCCGCGCTCAATCAATACGTCGAACGCCACATGGACAGCGTCATGCGACGCACCGCGTCGCGCCCGCTGCCTTTGGGAATCTTGCAGCCAAAAGAAGCTCTGCTCTTTGGCGTCGCCACCATAATCGCCGGCACCATCTGGCTCGCGCTCGCAGTAAACGGCCTTGCGGCATTTATAGCCCTCGCCACCAGCGTCTCCTATCTCGGCGCGTACACTCCGCTGAAGACGCGCACCACGCTCGCCACCGCTGTAGGCGCCATTCCTGGCGCGCTGCCGCCGTTGATCGGCTGGGCCGCTGCCAGCGGCTCGCTAGCAGCCGGCGCCTGGATTCTCTTCGCGATTTTATTTTTCTGGCAGTTCCCGCACTTCATGGCCATCGCCTGGATGTACCGCGAAGACTACGGCCGCGCCGGCATCCTGATGCTCCCCGTGGTTGACCGCTCCGGCGACCGCACCTTCCGCTTGATCATCGCCACCGCCGCGATCTTGATTCCGGTGAGTCTGCTGCCCGCCGTCCTCGGCATGGCAGGCATCAATTATTTCTACGGCGCTCTCATCCTGGGACTACTGCTATTGCTGATCTCCTACTGGGCGAGTCGCCTGCGCACCAACCTTCGCGCGAAGTGGCTGATGCACGCCACCGTCGCGCATATTCCGCTGCTCCTCGGCTGGATGATTCTGGACAAAGTCTCCCGATGACCGCCGCGGCCACAACAGGAGGCGTGGTCATGACGTCCAAAGCGCACCGCATCGAAATCGGTGCACTCTGTAGCGCGGCAATCCTGATCTGCCTTTGGGGAATCGTCTGGGACATCACCAGCGGCCTGATAACCAGCGGCATTGACGGCATCATGCTGCTCCTAATCGCGTTGATGATCGGCGGCATTTTCAGCCTTATGTTCGCCCACATGCTCTGGCAAGCCGGCCTGATTCCGTTCCTGAAGCCCGCGCCCGCAACAACGGTTCCAGCGAAAGCAGCAGCACCGCCCGCGAAGCCTGCAGCAACTGCCGCTACTCCTGCTGCAACTGCGGCACCGCCAAAACCTCCCGCAGCTCCTGCAGCCGCGGTAAACGCTCCAGCCGCAACGCAAGCCGCGCCGACGCCGAAACCCGCGCCAGCCACGCCTTCATCAACCCCGGGCGAGCCGCCCACAAAATGATTTACACCTCTGTTCGGCCCGCGCGCAACAGCAACAAATGAATTCATCTGCTCTAACTTCCGCTCCCATGGACGACGCAGCCAAGCCGACGAAATCGTTCGGTGGACGCTGGGCGCTAGGCATCGTAGTCCTCACGCTCTCCTTCGTAGTGATGCCGTTCTTGTTCTGGAACGCCACCTGGTTCGGCCGCCCCATCACCGACGCGCAAATCGCGAAAGCTCTCGCCGACCGTTCCCACCCGCGCGAAATCCAGCACGTCCTCTCGCAGTTCGAAACTCGCATCGAACGCGGCGACACTTCCGTACGCAAGTGGTATCCGCAAATGGTCGCACTCTCGAAAGATCCGATCGACGAAATCCGCGTCACCGACGCCTGGGTAATGGGCCAGGACAACACCGCGCCGGAATTTCACCAAGCCCTGTTACCGATGCTGAACGATCCCAACCCCATGGTCCAACGCAACGCCGCGCTCTCGCTCGTCCGCTTTCAAGACGATTCCGGCCACGTCCAGATCGTATCCATGCTCCAACCCTACGTGATGAGCGCCCCGCAATCAGGCGTGCTAGCAACGCGCCTGAGGCCCGGAGACATCGTAAATCCCGGCACGCTGGTAGCTCACATCGAACTGACAGGAAGTGCTGACGCAGCGGGGAAGAGTGGTGCAGCAGGAAAGGCTGCAGCCAAGAGCGACGAGGTTCGCGCGAACGTACCCGGAACGGTAGATCACTGGCTGGTGAAAGACGGCGCCACGGTCTCCGCCGGCCAACCGATCCTGGCCCTAGCCCCCAACGAAAGCATGGCTTGGGAAGCCCTGCGCGCTCTGTTCCTCACCGGCCGCCGAGAAGATTTACCCTACGTAAACGCGTTCGTCCGCGGCGCTAATGGCATGTCACCCCAAGTAGCCGTCCAAGCCCAAGCCACAGCCCGCGCCATCCACGATCGCACAAATCTATAGCGCCAGTCGGCCGAGAGCGCCACCCCTTGGGAACGCCAATCTCCCGATTGGCGTTTTAAATCGCGTCACAGTTGCAAAGCGCGCGCCGTCATCCTGAGAGGCAGCGAAGGCTCTCTCTCGTCTTTGATTTTCTCTGCGTACGCAGCGTCTGTGCGGTGAAACGCCGTTGCCGTCTCAGATTTTCCTCCGCGGTTCCACTGCACTCTGTGTTAAGTCTTTTGACTTTCCCTAACCCACTCATTACTGCTTGTACTGAATCACCGCCTGCCCATCCACAATCTTGATATCGCTAATATCCACCGGCAAACGCAACTTATCCCGATTCTCCGGCGAAGCCATCATTTTCTCCACCGCCGCATTCAAAGTGGACTGCGGCAGAGGCAACGACCCCAATTTCCCGCCCACCGGCTCAAATTTCAGCATCCCGTTCTCCGCGCTCAAATGCCCGTCCAATTCCAACGAAATATCCTTCCCATGAAAATCAAAAATCACATATGCCTTCACCAGATCGCCCACCATATCCACCTTCACATCCTTCACCGAAGACTGCACATCCGCGAGCGACTGCGGATCCCCAGCCGCCAAAGCCGCGCCAGGATCATTCGCCGCATTTCCGCCGCCATCCGCCGCCGGCACAACAGGCGCGGCGCCCGAACCACCGCCAGAAACTCCGGTCGAAGTCCCACCAGGAGCCGCGGCTTCCGTCTGCAAACTCTGCGCCAGATACGAATTCAATTCGCTGCGGTCCAAGGCCACCTGCCCCGGTTGCCCCGAAGCCTTAGCCTGATCCGCCGCCGCGAACTTCTGCTCGGCGCGCGCCGCCGCACCAGGATCAAACGGAATATTCGGCGCCGGCGATTTGTGCAACACCAGCACAACCGTCAAAATCAAAGCCGCCAAACTGCTCCAACTCAATATCTTGTAAAGTTTTCCCAACAGTTTCGAATCAGCCATAAGCCATGCTCCTATGCCGCGATACCGCACCAATAAACGCCGAAATCCCAGCCTAGCAGCAAGGAAGGGAACTGAAGGTTTACAACCAATCTGGGGTGCTCAATCACCCATTGAACGGAAGTACAGCCCACGCCCGCGAACGCCAATCTCCCGATTGGCATTCCTCACGGCCGGCCCGAGCGCCGTTGTCGGTCGTCTCCAACCGAGCGCCGCCAAGCCCATTTTGGAGTGCGGCGGCTTGCCGCCGCTTTCGTCGAAGATCGGTGCCCAGCCACAGAACGACCTAGGCGAGGCTTGCCTGGTTTGATTCACACCACAGTCCACTCATTTCTTCTTCGCAAAATATTTCGCATAATACAAAATCCCCGCCACCGTCTTCCCATCGCGAATTTTCCCGCTCCGTATCCACTTCTCCGCTTCACGCAACGTCACAATCATCTGTGTGATCTTCTCGTCCGGCTCCGGATTCGCCGCACCTTTCTTCAATCCAGCAGCCAAGAAAATCACCATGTTTTCCCGCAAAAACCCTGGACTAGGAAAAAGGTCAAGCAACTGCTGCATCCTCCCCGCCGTGTATCCCGTCTCTTCCCGCAGCTCCCGTCGCGCCCCCGCCACAAAACTCTCATTCCCGTCCCGGCGCCCCGCCACCAACTCCCACAAATACTGCCGCACGCTGTGCCGGTACTGCCGGATCAGCACAATGCCTCCGTCAGGCAATACCGGCAGAACCACCACTGATCCCGGATGCACAATAATGTCCCGCGTAGCCTCCACCCCGCTCGGCTCGATCACTTTCTCGCGCTGCACATCAAACACCCGCGTATGCAAAACCAACTCGCTGCTCAACACCTTCGCAGTAGCATTTTTCTTCGCCACAATCGCTCCTGTAACTCCAAACTCGACAAACATACTAACGCAGCTTCGGCCTGCAAGAGCTTGCCGTTGCCGTCTCTGGGCCCTCCGATTTTCCTCCGTCTTCTCTGTGTTAAATTTTCTGTCTTTCTCTGCTCCCATTGCGTCTCTGAGGTACACTCGATTCAGCGTCCGCGCCACCTCGCCTGATTTCTTGCCGCCCGTATCCCCGTTGCATATACTGCTTCCGGCAAACAAACCCCATGCCCATAAACACAGTCATCGTCGACGACGAGCGCCCAGCCCGCGACGAACTCCTCTACTTACTGAAGGGCTTTCCAGAGGTAAACGTAGTAGCCCTGGGCAAGAACGGCCTCGAAGCGGTCACCCTGATCAAAGAACACGAGCCCGACCTGGTCTTCCTGGACGTCCAGATGCCCGGCCTCGACGGTTTCGGCGTAATCAAAAAGCTTCTCGAACGCAAGCTCCGCGTCCCGCAAATCGTCTTCGCCACCGCCTTCGACAACTACGCCATTCAAGCTTTCGACGTGAACGCGGTAGATTACGTCCTCAAGCCGTTCGACAAAGCCCGCATCGCCAAAGCCCTGCAACGCGCCAAGAAAATGGTGGACGCCCACACCTCGCCCGTAGAACGCCTCGAAACCTTAATGGGCCAGCTCACACTGCCTTCCGCCGCGTCCGCCAAATCCGCGCAACCCGTAAAGCTCCTGGTAAAAGCCCAAGAACGTATGTTCCTGGTAGACGCCGACGACATGATCTATTCCTCGATCCAGGACGGCACCATCACAATTTTCACCCGCGATTTCGAAGGCGTCTCCAACTACCGCACTATCGAGGAGCTTTCTGCCTCTCTCGACGCCGATCGCTTCTGGCGCGCGCACCGCTCTTACCTCGTCAACATCAATCACATCAAGGAAGTCGTCCCCTGGTTCAAGTCCAGCTACATGCTGAAAATGAACGACAAGCGCGCCAGCGAAATTCCCGTCTCGCGCGCCCAAACCAAACGGCTGCGCGAGCTTCTGAAACTCTAAATGTCTCGAAGCAACCCGACACATTGCTGCACGGAAGCGCTGGGCCTCAGCCACGCGGAAAATGGTTGGACGGAAGGGCGGGGCTTCAGCCCCGCCGTAACGTCACGCGGACGAAAGGGGCTTTAGCCCCTGAAGCCTTGAGTTTCCATTGAGGATGGATGTTTATGGATGGATTTCAATAGTTTCGAAGCAACCCGGACGACTCCACCGCAGCATCCTAATTTTTCAGGGGGCACCATGCCACGCAATAAACGCTTTCTCGGTCTCACGCCAATAGCAACCTGCATCATCGCGATTTCTTTCTTAATTGTCGCGCCAGCCGCACCAGCGCAAGCAACCGCCCCACCGCCAGCACGCGCGCACGCCCAATCCGACACCGGCTCCATCTCCGGCAACGTCTCCGATCATCAAGGCGCTCCGCTAGCCGGCGCGCAAGTCACCCTGACCAATCTCAGCACCAAAGAAGCCACTAACGGTTCCACCGACGGCACCGGCGCCTACAGCTTCGATGACCTGAAGCCCGGCCACTACACCGTAGTCTTCGAATCTAAAGGCCTGATAACAAAAACCCAGACGGTCGAAGTAAAAGCCGGCAAAAAATCAAAACTAAGCGAGCGCCTAAAACCCCCCGAACTCCAAAAGAAAAACGACGTCGAATAACTGGCGCCCTCGAAAATCCGCGCGCCGCTCATCCTGAGGAGCTAAGCGACGAAGGATCTCTCTTCGCCTTTCACTTCGCTCGCGTTCAGCACTGCGTATGTCAGTGTTTATCCACCTTCATCAGTGGTGCCTTTGCCCTCCACAGTGTGCTAGCATCGCTCGTACACTTCTCGATGGATTTTTCACTCAGCAGCGACCAAATTCTCATCCGCGACACCGTCCGCCAATTCATGGAAACGGAAATGCGTCCGATCCTCCGTGAATACGAGCGCGCCGAAAAATTTCCCGCCGACCAACTCAAAAAACTAGGCGACCTAGGCTGCTGCGGTATGTTAGTCCCCGAAGAATGGGGCGGCGCCGGCACAGACACCGTCAGCTACGCTCTGATGCTGGAAGAGGTAGCCCGCGTGGACGCCTCCACCGCCGTAGCCCTAAGCGTCACGAATTCGGTCGTCGCCGTCCCGCTCTGGAAATCCGGCACCGATCAACAAAAGAAAAAATATCTCCCCCGCCTCGCCCGTGGCGAAATTCTCGGCGCCTTCTGCCTCACCGAACCGCAAGCCGGTTCCGACGCCGCCGGTGTCCAAACCCGCGCCGTCCGCGATGGCGAACACTACATCTTGAACGGCACGAAAGCCTGGGTCACCAACGGCGGCGTCTCCGGCCTCTACATCGTCTTCGCGAAAACCAATCCCGCCGCAGGCAGCCGCGGCGTCACCGCCTTTTTGGTCGAGCCCGATTTTCCTGGCTTCCGCATTAGCCGCTACGAAGATAAAATGGGCCTGCGCCTTTCGCGCTCCGCGGAAATTTCGCTGCAAGATTGCAGCGTCCCAGCCGAAAATCGCTTGGGCGAAGAGGGCCAAGGCCTAAGAATCGCTCTGGAATCGCTCGATGGCGGCCGCATCGGCATCGCAGCCCAATCCGTGGGCGTAGGCCAAGGGGCGCTAGAAGCCGCAACGCGCTACGCCAAGCAAAGAAAAACCTTCGGCCACCCGATCGCCGAATATCAAGCCATCCAATGGATGCTGGCCGACATGGAAACAGAAGTCTCCGCCGCCCGCGCCCTAACGCACTTCGCAGCGTGGCAACGAGATAAAGAATTGCGCGACAAAGAGACACGAGGCAGGGAAGTGGGCGCTACACAATCAAGCCGGGCCGAAGGCCGCGATACCGCAAGCCGCCCGCGCGGCTCGCACGCCTCTCGCGCCAAACTCTACGCAAGCGAAATGGCTAACCGCGTAGCCTACAAGGCCGTCCAAGTCCACGGCAGCAGCGGCTATTCGCGCGAAACGGATGTCGAGCGCTACTATCGCGACGCCCGCGTCCTGACAATCTACGAAGGCACCAGCGAAATGCAGCGCCTGGTAATAGCTCGCGATCTGCTGCGCCACTGAGCGGAAATGTCGGTTTTGAATTCGTAGCGGCGGGTCGAATCTTTGGAGGTCGTGGCTTTAGCCACGACATGATCGCGGCCAAGCGAGTGCGGCTTCAGCTGCTGGAGCACAGGTGTTGCGATCGCCTTTGACCTTGTAGCGGCGGTCTTCAGACCGCCAGCCTTCGCTGTTGCCTTTGAATTTGTATCGGCCGCCCTCAGGCGGGCGCCGTTGACTAGGTGGCATCTTCGTCACGCAGAATTCCTAGGAGCTTGAACCAATGAACGAACAAGTCATCCCCATCCTGCACGTCGCCGATGCCGCGAACTCCGCGGCGTGGTACCAACGCCTCGGCTTCCAAAAAGAATGGGAACGCCGCTTCGAGCCGCACCTTCCCGCCTTCGTCTCCATCGCCCGAGGTGCGGTGCGCATGTTTCTTTCCGAACATAAAGGAGACGCGCGTCCGGACACCCTCGTCTATCTGTGGGTCCAGGACGTCTTACCAATCGCCAAAGATTTTCAAGTGAAAGTCGGCGAGAAGCCCTGGGCGCACGAAATCGAGCTGCGCGACCCGGACGGCAACCGCCTTCGCATCGGAACCGCGAAAGCATGACGAAACCGAAACGAGTCCTCAGCGGCATGCGCCCCACCGGCCGCCTCCACCTGGGCCATTTCTTCGGCGCCCTCTCCAACTGGCTAAAACTCCAGCAAGAATACGATTGCTACTTCTTCGTAGCCGACTGGCACGCCCTAACCACGCACTACGAAGACACCTCCTCCATCGCCGAAAACACCCTGCAAGTTGCCATGGACTGGCTGGCCGTAGGCCTCGACCCAGAAAAATCCACCCTCTTCGTGCAATCCCAAGTTCTCGAACACGCCGAACTCCACGTCCTCCTCTCCATGACCACCCCGCTAAGTTGGCTAGAGCGCGTCCCCACCTACAAAGAACAAATTGAAAACCTGAGAGGCCGCGACCTGGGCACCTACGGCTTCCTGGGCTACCCCCTCCTCCAATCCGCCGACATCGTAATGTACGGCGAGCCGAAACAAGACTTGCTCGTTCCAGTCGGCGAAGATCAAGCTCCGCACGTCGAACTAACTCGCGAAGTTGTGCGCAGATTCAACACGCATTTCGGATTTGAAGTGAAAAAGGATTTGGCTGGGTATCACGACGCTCTGAAAAAGCTAAAACAATTAGTGGAGCTTCCTCCTTCGCTGGTGGACGCGGCCCTTCCTGCCGAGGAAACGCTCGCGAAGAACCCGTGGGCATTCAAGTGGAGGGCTTCCCAAATTGGCTGGGATAACTTCGTGCGCGAAGTCGGCGAATTCGCGAAATACTTCAAGATGAATTCCATACTGCGCGAGCCAGCCTACATCCCCACCGAAACCCCCCGCCTTCCCGGTCTCGACGGCCGCCGCATGGCGAAATCGTACGGCAATGCAATATGGCTTACCGACTCGCCTGAGGAGATTCGTAACAAGGTCTTGAAGCACATGCTCACCGACCCCCAACGCGTCCGCCGCACCGACCCCGGCCGCCCGGAAATCTGCCCGGTCTTCGCCTATCACAAATTATTTTCGCCGCCCGACACGGTAGCCCGCATTGACCGCGACTGCCGCTCCGCCGCCATCGGCTGCGTGGACTGCAAAAAAGAAATGGCCGAAGGCCTGGTGAAGTGGATCGAGCCTATCCAGGCACGCCGCAAACAATTTGAGGCCAATCCACAGCAAGTTTGGGATATCCTCGACACCGGTTCGAAGCAAGCCCAGAAGGTCGCGCGCAAAACCATGAACCGCGTCCGCAACGCGATCTTCCAATGGGACGAAGCGCGCGAGCAGGGGAC
The DNA here is from genome assembly GCA_013289695.1 of Acidobacteriota bacterium. Classification (GTDB taxonomy): domain Bacteria; phylum Acidobacteriota; class Terriglobia; order Acidiferrales; family UBA7541; genus Palsa-295. The sequence continues at coordinate 94,679 of JABCZK010000001.1, read as the reverse complement.
GTAAACCTTACACCGATGGATGAACCTGCATCACTTCAAGGACCCGTAGAGAAAGTGGACGGAATCCTCGTCTAGCGGATTTCGCTCGCGGCCGGTGGTGATGAGTTTGTTGAATGTTCTCGCGGAATTTCAGAAGTAAAGGGCGGGTTCCTGGTTATTGAAATCAAAGACTGGCTTGCGGGCATGCTGCGGATCGAAGCGGGCGACCTTGTGTCGGTGAATAACTCCGGCGGCAAGTTCAACATCACACCCGTCAATCCGCGTCCAGTGCAATGAAGTGCGAACGGGCTGAAGCCCGTTCCACAGGAGCATAACTCTTAGAATGGCATCACCCTATCGCATCAATCTACCATCGTACGAAGGACCGCTCGATCTCCTGCTCGATCTAATCCGCAAGCAGGAGATGGACATCCACAATATCCCTATCGCCAAAATCACCGAGCAATATCTCGACTACCTCCACCAACTCGAAAAATTAGACATAGACGTCTCCGCCGATTTCATCTACATGGCCGCTACGCTAATCCACATCAAATCCAAAATGCTCCTGCCAGTGGACCCGCTCCTGGCCGCCGAAGAACAAGATCCGCGCGATGAACTAGTCCACCGCCTACTAGAACACGAAAAATTCAAAAACGCCGCGCAGCTCCTCTACCAGAAGCAACAGGTCGAAGCGAACGTCTGGTCGCATCCCGATAAGTCCCTCTACGGCGGCGACGAAGTCCAAGGCGAGCTAGTCGTCTCGCTAGTTGATCTCGTCAAAACATTCCAACAAGTTCTCGAACGCCGCAAGGAAGTCCCGCAATTCGGCCTGCGCCACGATACCGTCTCCATCGCGCAGATGATGGACCGCCTGCGCCAGCGCCTGATCGTCACCGACGATCCCGTCTCCCTAATCGAATTTTTCGAAACCTGCGAAACGCGCAACGCCATGATCGTCGCGCTGCTAGCCGTCCTCGAAATGGTCCGCATGCAAGCCGTCCTGCTAGTGCAATCCGACCTCTTCGAAGACATCCGCCTGCGCAAACACAAAATGTTCGATGCAGTCTTCGCCGGCCCCGACGCCCTGTCACAAATCGAGGAGCAATACCTGTGACACGTCGATCCGTCGGATTGCGGAGTAGGGAAGGGCGGGGCTTTAGCCCCGACGTAAATCGCGCTCTATCCTTGGGGCTTCAGCCCCTGAGGCCGGATTTGTGGTTTTGCTGCAAGATGTTTTGCATTCAAACAATTTCTAGGCCGTAGGGGCACGGCATGCCGTGCCCGCCGTAAGCACGACCGACAAACGCAAAGAGGCAAAAAACCAAATGACGCCACAAGAAATCCAATCCTCACTAGAAGCCATCATCTATGCCGCCGACGAGCCCGCCACGCTCGACCAAATCTCCAAAGCCCTCGGCATCGAAAAACCCGAAGCCCGCGCCGCGCTCGAACAACTCACCGCCGCCTACCAGACCGACGACCGCGGCATCGAAGTCCGCAAAGTCGCCGGCGGCTGGAAGTTCTACACCAAAGCCCAGCATCACGACGTAGTCCGCAAATTTATCAAGAGCCTGCAACCGCCGCTGCGCCTTACTATGCCCGCGCTGGAAACTCTAGCGGTCATCGCCTACAAACAACCAGTCACCGTTCCCGAAATAAATGAAATCCGCGGCGTCCACGTAGGCGGCGTGATTAAAACCCTCCTCGAAAAGCGCCTGATCACCACCGCTGGCCGCAAAGAAGTCATCGGCCGCCCTATCCTCTATCGCACCTCCAAACAATTCATGATGCGCTTCGGCCTTTCCGATCTCGACGAGCTCCCCAGCCTGAAAGAATTCGAAGCCCTCGCCCAAGCCGCCCTCGGTTCCGACGAAGGCATAGCCGAAGCCGAGCCAGAAGAATCCGCCGCAATCGGCTCAGAAATTGTCGACGCGGAAGTTGTCGAAGTAGAAGTCGCCACCGGAGCCGGAATCGCAGTCGGCGAATCCGCAGTCGCGGCCGCTCAAGATATCTCTACCGCTGCCGAATCCGAAGCCACATCCCATACGACGCCCGAAGACAGCGACAAATCCCGCGCCGCTGCCGCCTCCGCCGGCTCTGCCAGTCAATCCTCCGACTCGGAAACCTAGCGCGCCTTTGAATTTGCCTTTGTAGCGGCCGCCTTCACGCGGGCGCCTTTAACCCTGCGGTTGGTGTTGCATCTGTAGCGGCCAGTCCTGCAACGCGGGACCGGACAGCCGTTGCCGTCGATCGAGCCGGCGTCTCGCCGGCTCTTTATCCGACGCAAGCCGTCGCACCAGCGCCGTAGGCGCGGCATAAGCTAGCCCAGCTCGGAAGCGGCGGGAAAACTCACGAAGAAAATCCGGAGCGCCGTAGGTGCGACACAGCTGTTGCTGCGGTTCCTCATTCGCGCTGAGACGCTTTTTCCGTTAAGCTATACAAGCACCACGGAGCCGCTCAGCCTTCCCATGCTCGAACGACTACAGAAAATTATTGCGCGCGCCGGCATCGCCTCCCGCCGCCACGCCGAAGAACTCATCAAATCCGGCCTAGTCACCGTGAACGGCCAAACCATCACCGAACTTGGCAGCAAAGCCGACGAATCCAACGATCACATCAAAGTCCAGGGCAAACTCCTGCGCCCCGAAACCGAGCGCGTCTATCTGCTGCTGAATAAACCGCCCGAAGTAGTCTCCACCATGATTGACCCCGAAGGGCGCCGCTCCCTCGCCGATATGCTCCACGGCGTCGCGCAGCGCGTCTTTCCCGTAGGCCGCCTGGAATATCACTCCTTCGGCCTCGTTTTCCTCACCAACGACGGCGAACTAGCGAACCTGATGCTCAAAGCCCATCACCTGCCGCAAACCTACAATCTGAAATTGAAAACGCTTCTAACCTTTGAAGAAATCGAAAGCCTAGCGCAATCGACAGGCGCCCGCATCACGCGCATCAAAGGCAAAGACGCTCCGTGGTACGAAGTCACACTCTCCGAAGCTCGCCGCGACCAGCTGCGCAACCGCCTGTTCCAGACCGGCCACCCCGTGGAAAAAATCAAGCGCGTAAAAATCGGCAACCTCACGCTCGAATCGCTCGCCGCGGGAACTTATCGCCCGCTTTCAGACGCTGAAGTAAACACTCTGCGCCGCATGGTCCAGCCAGCCGCTGCGCAAATCGGTCCAACAGCACATCCAGCAATGCTCACGAGCGCCCAGCCGGTTTTGTCGGCAGCGTCGCCGAGTGCTGCAACAGGCATTCCCAAGCTGCAGTTCGCACCCGCGAGCGCGCGCCGCCCCTTCGTCAAACGCCGCCCCTATCAACCGAAACCTAAACCAGGCGAAGCAAAGCGTACGACTCAACCGTTCGTTCCGCGCGACAGCTACACGCCGCGTCCGCATCAGAATTTCAAGAACGCACCGCACGATCGCCCCGTGCCGCCGGCGCCGGCCGCAACAATTCCATTCTCTGCGCCGCCACAAAAAGGCTTTCAGAATTCGCGCCAAGGCCATCCCGCGCGCCCCGATTTCAAATCGCGCCCAGCAGCCGCAGGCGGACGCCCTTCAAAACCGCCATTCTTAAAATCATTCGGCGAAAAATCACACGACTCGAAATCGCACAGCGAAAAAACGCGCGGCCCGTGGAAACCGCGCCCGCCGCTCAGAAGGGAAGGCCCCGCCGACTCAAAACCACATCACGGCGGAAAGCCGTTCCAGAAATTCCGCCCCGATACCTTCCAGCGCCGCGAGCAAGACTCGGACTACGATCGCCCAATCAAACAAAAATCAGAAGCTCCGTGGCGCCGCGCCGAATCATCGCAGCACGCAGGGCGCCCGAGCGCAGGCCCAGGCTCAAAATTCCGCAGCAGTGGGACAGCAGGAGGAGGCAGCCGCAAACCCGGCGCCCCCTGGAAATCGCGCAAACCCTCCGAACCCGGCGCATTCGGCCGTTCGAAAGGCAAATTCACAAAACCCGGCGGAGGCCCGGCCGGCATGAAGCCGCGCCCCGGCGCACCAAAACGCAGCGGTAGCGGCCCGGGCCATCACAAACCAAGACCAGGAAATTTCGCAGGCCCCAAGGGAAGGCGCTGAGCCACCCCAGCGAATGACCAAGTACATTCATGATCTCGTCCCCCCTCACATTCGCGCGTTGGCTCCCTACGTGCCCGGAAAACCAATCCAAGAGGTTGAACGCGAACTGAAAATGCATCCCATCAAACTCGCTTCCAATGAAAATCCGCTCGGCCCGTCGCCCCTCGCTATCGCCGCCGCGCAAAAAGCTCTCGCCGATTCTAATCGCTATCCCGACGGCAGCGGCTTCTACGTCCGCGAAGCTCTCGCAAAGAAGCACAGCGTCCCCACCGAAAATATAATTCTCGGCGCAGGCTCCACCGAATTGATTGACCTCGCCGCGCGCATCATGCTCACCCAAGCCGATTGCGGTGTCACTTCGCACGGTTCTTTCCCGCTGTACTACATCGCGATTCGCGCCGCCGGAGCACGCCTTCTCGAAATTCCGCTGCGAAATTATGCGTTCGATCTAGACTCCATCGCCCGCAATCTCCCGCCCGAAGCCAAAATTGTCTATCTCGCGAATCCCAACAATCCAACCGGCACTATGTTCACCGCCGACGAACTAGATTCCTTCCTCGCGCGCGTTCCGGAAACCGTCCTCGTGGTCGTGGACGAAGCCTATTTCGAATATGTCGAGCGCCCCGATTATTCGCGCTCTATCGCCGTAGCCCAGCGCCGCCGCAACGTAATCGTCCTCCGCACTTTTTCCAAAGTGTACGGCCTGGCAGGCCTGCGCATCGGCTACGGCATCGGCCCCGCCGACCTTCTCGACGAAATGAACAAGCTGCGCGGCCCCTTCAACACTTCCGGCGTCGCGCAAGCGGCTGCCCTGGCAGCACTCGACGACCGAGAACACGTCCGCCATTCCGTCGAATCCAATCGCGCTGGCCAGGTACAACTCTCGGCAGGCTTGAAATCACTGGCGATCCAATTCGTCCCGTCGGTCGCGAATTTCCTGCTCGTCGAATTCGGACGCGACGCCGAACCCATCAGCGAAGAGCTTCTTACCCGCGGCGTCATCGTCCGGCCCATGCGCTGGATGGGCCTGCCCACCGCCATCCGCGTCTCGGTCGGCACCCCCGAAGAAAACAATAAATTTCTGGACTCGCTTGCACTGGTAAGAGACACTACGCCGCGCGAATCGCAACCGTCCATCCGCCAATTTCTGGAAGGGGATTCCCGGGACATTTAATGACTGAATCCGCCGACGAATCCGACTCGTCCATAAACTCGCTCGAAAGCGGAAGCACGCAGGCCGCGCCTCGCGATCCGACGATGGAGATTCTAAAGGCCAGCCGCACCATCGCCATCGTCGGCCTCTCCAATCGCAAATTCCGCCCCAGCTACGGTGTTGCCGATTATTTACAATCCGCCGGATACCGCATCATCCCCGTGAATCCGCTGGAAAGCAAAATACTTGGCGAGAAGTGCTACGCGCGCCTGGAAGACATTCCCGAAAAAGTGGATATCGTGAACATCTTCCGCCGATCCGAATTCGTGCCGGACATCGTGGACTCGGCCATCCGCATCGGCGCCCGCGCCATCTGGATGCAAGAAGGCGTAATCGATCCCGAAGCCGCCGAGCGCGCCCGCCGCGCAGGCCTCTTCGTCCAAATGAATTCCTGCATCCTAAAAGAACACGTCCGCCGCCTCCGCCTAACAAAAGATCCCGCCAGCAGCTAACGCCTTCGTAGCGGCGATCCTGCAATGTGGGGCGGCATCGATTGCAGCTGGAATTCCGACGAGGCGTGGTAGGGGCGCTGCTTGCTGCGCCCCAGCTTGCTACGATGCCAGCCCGGCCGCAGCAAAGAATCGCGTGTCATCCCGAACGAAGTCCCGCGCTTTTTCCGTCCCGCCGCCGTGTGGCCGGCGCGGGACGTAGACAGGGATCTGCTTTTCGCTCGTCTAGGTCGGCAGTCAATCAGACGCACTACGGCGAGTTTCAGTCGAATCGCGTTTATCTGTGTTCATCTGCGTTCATCTGTGGTGCCTTGGGCCCGACCTAAACCACGGCACCCTGTCACGATCAACAATCGCGCGCAAACGCCAGCCCCTCACTGCAACCGATACATCACGAGCGCCCGTTTCCCCGGCTCCGTCACCCCCACCGTCTCTCCATCCGGCGCAATCGCAAAACTATGAAACTCCAATCCGTGAAAAAACGGCTCGAACGTTCCGTTGTAAACTCCCACCCAGACCAAATTATTCGACTGCTGCGGCTGCCCGCGCTTCAGCAATATGTGCTGTTCGTCGCGCGCCCACTGAAATTCCCCAATCGCCACGCGCACCACCACCGGTTTCGCCTTGCCCACCACGTCCCGCACCTCCAGCGTATCCCCATCCTTGAAATAGGCGATCTTCTTAGCCGAAGGCGCCACCGTCAAAAATCCCGCGTATTCCTCCACAGACCCCAATTCCGTCACCCTCTCCGCCACCAGATCCAATTGCATGATTTTCGGCGCACCCACCAGCCGCGTATTCTGTTCAACCGCAAACGCCTGGTTGCGCTTCGTGTCCCAAGCCACCGCGGCAAAAGTGAACCCTTCAAAAAGCACTCGCTTCTTTCCATCCGCCGGCCGCAACGCATTAATCTGGCTCAGCCCGCCGTCAGTTTTCGACAGATACACCAAAGTCTGTCCATCCGCCAGCCACGCCGCATTAAACGCATCCGAAAGCGTCGCGGTCTTCGATCCAGAAATCGAAATCTCCCGCCCATCCGCATCCATCAAATACAAAATCGTGTTCGGCCGCACCGTCTGCTGCTCATCCAACTGCTGCACGATGCTCCCGCGCGGCTGCGCCAGCTCCGAAGTATCCATCTTCACCACGATCCGCTTGCTGTCCGGCGACCAAGTCAGCGTGTCCACCTGGTAGCTGTGCTGATGCGGCAAAGGCGGGTGCTTGGAATCACCCGGATCGCTCGGTTCCTCGTCAGGAGAGAAGGGCACCGGCGTAAACTTGTCGCCATCAATAATCTTGCGCTTTTTTCCGTCAACATCGCCCACCCAGAAATCGTCGTGCTCCACAATCAGCTTCTTGATCCGCTTCATGCGCTCCACCGCGTACACCACATGATTGTCCTGCGAAATCGCAAACGCCTGCACGTCCTGGTCAAACACCGCCCCCTGCTTTATTTCCGCCAGCCCCAACACCGGCACAACTAGCGCGCACAGCACCACGGCCCAGAAAATATACTTCGCGGTTATCGCACGACGTAGCCGCGGCCTTTGTAGCGGCCGGTTCAGGTTGACCGAACCGGGCAGCCGTTGCGGTTGGTTTGCCGTTACCTTTCCTAACGCGAGCGTCCTCCCGGTTCTTAGGATTCGGATTTGAAGAGGCGAAGCGAAAGGCCGGGGGGTCAGATCGTGTGTAAGGGCGCGGGAATCTTTGTGGGTCGTGGCTTTAGCCACGACATAATCCGCGCGGAATCCGAGCGGCTTTAGCCGCTGAAGTTCCGCCTTGGCCTTCTCGGACCCGCGCTTCCATCCAGCTGTCTCGCCGGCTCTCTTCTCCATGAACTCCCTGACCCCAGCGCCGCAGGCGCGGCACAACTTAGCCCAGCCCGGAAGGGCTGGGAAAAATCGTAAAGATAATCCGGAGCGCCGTCGGTGCGACACAGCCTTGATCGGGCGCGCGGCACACTCTTGCCGGCGATTTCGTTTCCGCCAATAACTTAGCATTTCTCCGCCGGCTTTTTCTGAATCCGCCGAATTTCCTCCAGCCGCAACCGAATCCGCGCCTCGAATCCCTGATCCGTAGGATTGTAATAAGTCCGTCCCGCCAAACTTTCCGGCAAACAACTCATGTCCGTAACCTTATCCTCGAAATCGTGAGCGTATTGATAGCCCTTCCCATACCCGATATTCTTCATCAACCCCGTCACCGCATTCCGGATCTGCAGCGGCACAGGCTCCGCCATGGTGCTCTGCAAATCGTCCTGCACTTTGCCATAAGCTTTGTACACGGCGTTCGATTTCGGCGCGAGCGACAAATACACCGCCGCCTGCGCCAGCGCCAAATGCCCCTCCGGTGGTCCCAACAATTCAAACGCCTGCATCGCCGCGATCGTAACTTCCACGGCGTGCGGCTCCGCCAATCCAATATCTTCACTCGCCATGCGCACCAGCCGCCGCGCGATGTACAGCGGATCCTCCCCGGATTCGATCATGCGCGCCATCCAGTACAAAGCTGCATCCGCATCCGAATTCCGCACAGACTTGTGCAGCGCCGAAATCAGATTGAAATGTTCTTCGCCCGACTTGTCATACGGCAGCAACTTCCGCTGCAGAACATCCTCCAGCCGCTCTTGCGTCAGCACGCGCCGCGCCTCGGGCCCAGGCTCCGTCCCCATCACCAGCGCTTCCAAAGTGTTGTAAGCCGCCCGCGCATCTCCATTAGCCAGAATCGCGATGCGATGCAAGATCTCCAGGTTCGCCGCCACGTTCAATTTTCCCAGGCCGCGGACGTCATCCGCCAGCGCGCGTTCCAGTAGCGAAACGATCTGCTCCTGCGTCAGCGCCTTCAGCACATACACATTCATCCGCGAAAGCAGCGGCGCAATTACCTCGAACGACGGATTTTCCGTAGTCGCGCCAATCAATAAAATGTTCCCCGCCTCCACGTGTGGCAAAAACGCATCCTGCTGCGCGCGATTGAACCGGTGCACTTCATCCACGAACACGATCGTGCGCCGCCCGTAGCGCCGCGTGGCCTCCGCTTTGGCCATCACTTCCTTGATTTCCTTGATCCCGGAAAGGACCGCGCTGAAAGGAATGAATTCCGACTTCGTAGTCCGCGCAATAATTCGCGCCAGTGTCGTCTTGCCGCACCCCGGAGGCCCCCACAAGAGCATCGAACCCAAATCGTCGCGCTCAATCTGCACGCGCAAAGGTTTACCAGGCCCCAGCAATTCTTCCTGCCCAATAAATTCATCCAAAGTCTGCGGACGCATCCGGTCCGCCAGCGGCCGCCCCGCCGGCGAATCTTCCTCAGGTTGAATAGTTTGAAATAATCCCATCGTCAAATTACCGTCCAACGTCAATTCTAGATTTCGTCGGGCTTCGGCGGTCTCACGTTGGCGCAGGAGCACCGCCTGGAGGCTTTGAAATCCTTAAAGTTTTCTCGCGCCCGCGTCAAACTGAGCTCGTAATTTGGTCCTCCGCGCACATCGGACGCATCGTGATCGTCCTGTCCGTCGTCTTCCCAAAAGCAAACCTTGCAGATTTCGTACTGCCCTCGGCCATGCAGCGTCTTGTACCTGCAGCATGGACATCGATATGCTTTTTCTTTTTCCCAGGGCTTGTTGGTGTTCGGCAACATTCCGCTCTCGCTTCCGTTTCGGGCGTCATTGCCTGAGCTTTTATCAGCGTTCATCTGTGGTAAGGCCTTTCCTCTGCCGCGCTGCCTCGTACAAAACCACCGAAGCCGCCACCCCAGCGTTCAACGACTCGACCGCGACGCTCATCGGAATCGAAATACGCGCATCCGCCACATGCTCAATCTCGTGCGGCAACCCAGCACCTTCGTTCCCAATAAAAATCGCCACAGCCTCGCGCAAATCCGCCGCAGCATCCTCCCTCGCACCAGTCACAGCGCCAGAATGCGAGCTAGCGGCCACGATCTTAACCCCAGCCACTCTCAACTGCGCCAAAAGCACCGGAATCGCCATCCCACGCAGAACAGGAAATCGCAATCCCGATCCCGCCGACGCCCGCAAAGCCTTCGGCGACCACGGATCAGCGCTTCCGCGCGTAGTCACCACTCCCGTCGCGCCAAACGCCTCCGCCGACCGCACGATCGTTCCGATATTCCCCGGATCCTGCACCGCCGCCAACACCACCACCAGCGCCGCATCGCCGCGTAAGGCCCCGTCAGCGGCAGCCGCCCCGCGCACCACATCATCAAATTGCCACAAAGGCTGACGAAAAAGCGCCGCCACTCCCTGCGGCGTCTCCGTCCCCGCGACCGAAGCAAACAATTTGTCCGTAGTCCGCATCACCCGCGAACGCGGAATCCCCGCCTCACTCTCACTCGCCGCGCGCAAAATCCGTTCCAACTCTGTCTCGCCCGCCTCGCTCACTAGCAGCGCCTCGGCCTGCAATCCCGAACGCAGCGCGTCCTCCACCAGCTTCGGCCCCTCGACGCTAATCGGCTCGCCCTCCGTCGGACCCGTCCCGCGCAAAGCCGCGCGAAATATCTTCAGCCACTTGTTCTCGCGGCTGGTAATCAGCTCTTCACTCAAGTGTTGCGCCACATCCTCAGCCTAACAAACGCCTCACGCCCCGTCGAGCCATCTCCAATTGAGCGACACTGACCCTATTTTGGAGTGCGGCGGCTTGCCGCCGCTTTCGTCGAATCGAAAACAGCGTCGACAAAACGCTCTAGGCGAGGCTTGCCTCGCCCACTCATCGCCCGTGGGAAGGGCACGGAATGTCGCAGATCGGCAGCAGCGCCATCCGGGCAAAAACCAAATCGTACACACCACGACCTCCACCTTGCTTCCATCGCAGCCGATATGATAGCGTGCCAAGCGAACTTGAGGCGTAACCCGCAGAGAGTGATCACTTGCCCGTCGAAGTCCTGAAAATTTCAGCTGCAACTCCGGAACAACACTTGGTGGACTACGCTGCCGGCTTCATCAAACGCGGCCAGGTCGTCGGCGTTCCCACCGACACCTTCTACGCCCTGTCCGCTGACCCCTTCAATCTCGCCGCCATCGAAGCCGTTTTTCGCGTGAAGGGACGCCCCGAAACCAAAGCGCTCCCCATCCTGGTGAATTCCATCGAACAAGCCGTCACGCTAATCCGCGATGTTCCCGACGCCTTTCTGACCCTCGCGCACAAATTCTGGCCCGGCGCCCTCACGCTAGTAGTCGAAGCCACCCATCGCTTGCCGCTGAAAGTCACCGGCAATACCGGTCGAGTAGCGTTGCGCTGGGCGAACATGGCCGTCCCCACGGCAATCATCGCAGCCGTCGGCGGCCCCATCACCGGAACCAGCGCAAATCTTTCCGGCTTTCCCAGCTGTACAGCCGCCAATCAAATCGTAAAACAATTAGGCGACCGCTTACCCCTCGTCCTGGACGCAGGCGACACTGGCGGCACCCTAGCCTCCACAATAGTCCGCCTGGACGGCCACCACTGGAACGTGGTCCGCGAAGGCGCCATCCCCGATTCCGAAATCCAAAAAGCCCTCCAAGCCTAATCTGATTTGGTAGGGGCGTTGCTTTTGAATCGCGCTACAGCGCGATTCATCCTGAGATCCCGCAGTGCGGAATCGAAGGGCTGCGTCCCAACTTGCCACGATGCCAAACTCGTCACTCCTACGTCTTGGTACTTGTCTGCGCCGTCTGCGTCTCAGCCGATGCGACGAGCATCGTCATCCTGAGAGGCTGTGACTTTTTTGTTTTTCCGCAAAAAACTACGCTGAAAACAATGAGTTTAGATAAAAAAAAATCGCCTTTTGGCAATTTAGTCACATCCTCTGAGCGCAGCGAGGCATCTCTCTTGTCTGTCTCTGCGCCGTCTGCGGCAATCCTGCGGTTCTCAGATTTTCCTCCGCCTTTCCTCCCTCTCCTCTGTGTAAAATCTTTTGACTTACCCTACTTCAAAAACGCCGAACGCAAAAAATCGTAATCCCCACCAGGCGAAAGCGAAATCCCCTCCAAGCGATCCCGATGCACGCAAACATTATCCACATACCACAAATTGATATATGGCTCATCGCGAGCCACAATCTCCTGCACCCGCACCAATATCGCCTTCCGCCGTTCCTGGACAATCTCCACGCGTGCCTCATCCAACAAAATATCCAGCTCCGGATTACGATAGTGCCCGCGATTAGCCCCTACAGGCGGTATCCGCTTCGACCCAAACACGTATTCGAAAATATCCGGATCGGTATTCGCTCCCACCCACCGCAAGGTGTACATCTGAAAACTCCCCCGCGTAATATCCGTATAAAACGTCGCAAACTCCAAAGGCCGCAACTCCAGCACGACGCCGACGCGCTTCCACTGGTCCGCGATCGCCGCGCTCGTCAGCCGCGTAAACTCATCCGTCGAAGTCTTCAGCGTCAACCGCAACCGTACGCCATCCGCCCCGCGCGGATAACCCGCCGCATCCAGCAGCGTTTCCGCCCGCGCCGGATCAAAATCGTACTGCTGCACATCCGCATCAAACGCCCAATGATTTGGTGGCAGCAAACTCTGCGCCGGCCGCGCCTGTCCGCGCAATAAATATTTAATAATCGTCGCGCGATCCGTCGCGTAAGCCAGCGCCTGCCGCACCTCGCGCTTCGCCAAAATCGGATCGTCGAAATTGAACGCCAAATAAGCCATCGTCGTCCCCGGCTCTTCCGTCGCCGCAAGCCCGCGCTCTTTCGCCAGCGTCAGCACCATGTCCGGCGTCAGGGAATTGATCGCCGCGTCCGCTGAGCCCTTGCGCAGCTCCAGCGCGCGCACGATCGCATCCGGCACGATGCGCATCCGCAACCGCTCGATCTTCGGTGGGCCAGCAAAATAATTCTCGTTGCGCTCCAGCACGATTTCTTCATCCGTCGTCGCGCTCACAAATCGAAAAGGACCCGTGCCAATTGGATGCTGCGCCATCTCCGCCCCCGACCCGCGCGGCACGATTCCGATTTCCGGCGACACCATGCTCGTCAGCAAAGAAGCGTACGCTTCACTCAAATGAAAAATCACGGTGGCATCGTCCGGAGCCTCCACCGAAGTAACCATCTTGAACGCCCCGCGTTTGGGCGTCTTCAGCGCGCTGAATATAATCGTATCGAATGTGTACTTCACATCCGCCGAGGTCAGCGGCCGGCCATCGTGGAATTTCACGCCTGCCCGCAGATGGAAAATGTAGGTAAGCGGATTGGGAATGTCCCAACTTTGCGCCAGGTCGGGGATCACATTCATATGCGCGTCGCGCGCCACCAGGCTGGAAAACATCAGCCCGTCCACGTGCGCCGAATAAGCGTCCGCGCCAATGCGCGGATCAAGGTTCGTCGGCGCGGAATCCATCAGGAAATTGACCGTGCCGGAATCGAGCGAAGTTTTCGATGAGTCGCAGCCACATAAAACAAGCGCACCGCACAGCACCGCACCGAAAATCGCAAATGCGCTAGGCGACACAAATCCCGCAGGCAAAATCCTAGCGCGCGTGGCCGTGCACCAATTTTCCCATAGTCGCCACACGTTTCGCCCCGGTAGCCGAAGGCAAATTATTCGCCCGCCCATGAAACGCCTCGTAAGCCAGCACCGCAAACGCCAGCGCTTCCTTCGCCTCCGCCGGAACGCCGAATCGCGACGACGGCACAATCTCAATTCCCGGCAAAGCCGCCCGCAGTTGCGCCATCAACAGCGGATTCTTCGTCCCCCCGCCCGCTACAATCAACTCATTCACCCGCACGCGCGAAAAAATAAATCGCCGGAACGCATCCGCGATCGAAAGCGCCGTAAAAATCGTCGCCGTGCGTACCAAATCTTCCCTCGGCGCGCGCCGCTTTCGAGCCCAAGAAATCAGCTCGTCCGCATACTCCAACCCAAATTGCTCGCGCCCTGCCGTCTTCGGCGGCGGCAAACGCAAATACGCGCTGCGCAGCATCATCTCCAACAAAGGTCGAATCACCTGCCCACGCAGCGCAATCCGCGCGTCTTGATCGTAAGCCATGCGCCGCCCGGTGCTGCGCTCCACCAGCGCGTCGATGATCATATTTCCCGGCCCGGTGTCGAACGCAAATACATCCTCAGGCCGCGCAGCAAGCGGAATCACAGTAACGTTCGCGATTCCCCCGATGTTCAACGCCACGCGCCCCAGCTTCGCATCCCGGTAAAGCAAATAATCAACGAACGGCACCAGTGGAGCCCCTTGTCCGCCCGCAGCCATATCCCCAGGACGAAAATCCGCGATGGTCGCAACTCCCGTCCGCGCGGCAATAATGTCAGGCTCGCCAATCTGCAAAGTCGAAGCCACCTTCCGCGCGCCAAGAAACCGCGCCGCCGCACCCTGATGAAAAATCGTCTGTCCGTGCGACCCGATCAATCCGATGCGGCGCATCGGCACACGCCAGCGTTTGCAAGCAGCCACAGCCGCCGCCGCAAACTCTTCGCCGAGAAAAAAATTCAGTTGGCTAATCTCGGCGGTCGAAGTCGCGCCGCCATTAGCAAGGCGCAAAATCGCGCTGCGTACCCGCGCGGGGAACCGCACATGATGATGTCCTTTGAATTTCACGGAAAGGGAAGGAGGCGCGCCCGAAATACGCACCAGCGCGACGTCAATGCCGTCCGCCGAGGTGCCAGACATCATTCCCAGTACAAGCATCACTCTGCTAAGTCTAGAAGCCCAAAGCCGCAGTTTACAACCGCCATTTCGCGATGAGTTTACAAATTGCCACACGCCCAAGCCGGATTTCGCGCCCCACGTCCACGCGGAGCTGCGGTAGGGGCGCTGCTTGCCGCGCCCCAGCTTGCCACAATGTCAGACGCGTCCCGACTCTCGTTGGCCTTTCTCTGCGTGCTCTGCGCTCGACCCATTTCACATGCCTGGCCCAATATCGAGTGCGGCGGCCTGCCGCCGCTTTCGTCGAAACTCTATGGCCGGCAGCAAAACGACCTAGGCGAGGCTCGCCTCGCTCACCTCGGCCTGTCTCTGCGTCCCCTGGGTTTCTGCGGCAAGCTCCGCCGCCTTTCCGCTGTACCCTCTGTGTTGTGCTAATCCGCTGTGGCTGCCTTCGCCACACGATCACGAAAGCTGCTTCTGCAAAGCCGCCAATAGCACCATAGCCTCGATCGGCGTCAACTTATTCAAATCGGCCGCGCGCAAAGCCTCCACCACCGAAGCGTCAATCGAAGCAAAAGCAGTCTGCTGCTGCGCCGCCACCGCGGGAGCCCCCGCCCCCGGCGAAAGCTCCGCCGTCAATTTCTCCTCACTCTGCTCATGCCTCCGCAAAATCTCCCGAGCCCGCGCAATCACATGGTTCGGCAGCCCCGCCAGCCGCGCCACCTCAATCCCGTAACTCTTATTCGCGCTCCCCGGTTCCACCCTCCGCAAGAAAATAATCTCGTTGCCAGCCTCCTGCACGGACACGTGCACGTTTCGAACTCCGGGCAACAGCTGCTCCAATTCCGTCAACTCATGATAGTGCGTAGCAAAAAGCGTCCGCGGCCGCGCCCCCGCATGCAGCGCCTCCACCACCGCCCAAGCAATAGACAATCCATCAAACGTCGCGGTCCCGCGCCCCACCTCATCCAAAAGCACCAGGCTAGCCGCCGTAGCCGTATTCAAAATCGCCGCCACCTCGCTCATCTCCACCAAAAAAGTGGACCTTCCCCGCGCCAGATTATCCGAAGCTCCAATCCGCGTGAACACCCGGTCCAGCAATGGCAATTTCGCCTGCGCCGCCGGCACAAACGATCCCATCTGCGCCAAGATCGAAATCAAAGCCGCCTGCCGCAAATAAGTGGACTTTCCTCCCATGTTCGGCCCGGTTATCAAAAGCAAAAATTGCGATTCGTCGTCCAAATACAAATCGTTCGGCACAAACCGCTCGCCGCGCTCCTCCAGCAATTTCTCGATCACCGGATGCCGCCCGCCCGCAATCATCAGCACCCCGCGCCGTCCGTTTTTTCCCAGCGCCGTCTCCGTAAATTCCGGCCGCGAATAATTTCGCGAAGCCGCAATCCGCGCGAAATTCACCAGCACGTCCAGTTGCGCGATCCCCGCTGCCACTCGCCGCAAGCGCCCCGCCTCCCGCGCTATCGCCTCCCGAATTTCGCCGTACAGCCGCCGCTCGATTTCCAATACGCGCTCTTCGGCGGACAGCACTTTCCGCTCATGCTCCTTCAATTCCGTGGAAGTGAACCGCTCCGCATTCACCAGCGTCTGCTTGCGCTCATAGTCCGCCGGCGCCAAATGCAAATTAGGTTTCGAAATCTCAATATAAAAACCAAACACCTGGTTATAACGAATCTTCAGCGAAGCAATCCCGGTCCGCTTGCGCTCGCGTTCTTCCATGGACGCAATAATCTGCCGCCCCTGCTTAGTAATGTCGTGGAGCTCATCCAATTCGGCATTGAAGCCCCGACGAATCACCCCCGGATCACTCGGCAGCGCCGGAGGATCGTCCGCGATCCCGCGCGCAATCACGCCCCGCACGTCAGCCATCTCATCCAGTCGTTCCCGCAACGCGGCCAAACGCCGGCCCGGTGCAGCCGTCAGCAGCGCCTCGAGCGACCCGCGTATTGCTGGAATTTTCTCGAGCGATTGCCGCAACGCCAACAGATCCCTCGGCGTCGCCGCGCCGAGAGTAATCCGGCTAGTCAACCGCTCCAGATCCAGTATCCCCTCCAGCGTCCGATGAATTTCCTCGCGCTCCACCGTCCGCGATTTCAGCTCGCCCACCGCATTCAGGCGCTCCTCAATTTCCGCGAGCACAATCTCCGGACGCAAAATCCACCCACGCAACAGCCGCGCTCCCATCCCCGTTGCAGTCTCATCAATCGCTTTCAGTAAAGTTGCCGACGCATCATCCCCCGTGGAAGGCTCGACCAATTCCAAATTCCGCGTAGTCACGGCATCCAGAATCATCGAATCCTGCTGCTCGTAATAAGCGATGCGGTCCAGATGCTCGAGCCCCGCCCCCGCCGGACGCAAAGAAGGATTCGTCGCCGAATCTTCCGCCGTGCGCGCCCCAATCGCCGAAGTCTCGCGCAAGTAATGCACCAGCGCCCCGGCAGCAGCCGTCGCCTGCGCATGGCCGTTCAGTCCAAATCCCTCCAGCGTCGCCACGCGAAAATGCTGTTCCAGCATCCGCGTCGCGTAATTCGCTTCGAACACCCATTCATCCAAACGTGTCTCCACCGCGCCCAATCCATCCATCTCTGCCGGCATGGTCACCGGAAATAAAGTCACCGCCCGCGCCAGCAGCACCTCGCGCGGCCGTAAAATCCCCAGTTCATCGCGCAGCCGCGCCTCCGCTTTTTCGCCGGAAAATTCCGTCGCGCGAAATTCGCCGGTTGAAAGATCTACAAACGCCAACCCAATCACCGCCTCCGCCCCGCGCCCACCGCCACGTCCACCCGCAGACGCAGCAACGCCTGCACCCGCGCCAGCACCAAGACCGGCGCTGCCCTGCGTGCCCGCCGTTGCCCCCGCAGCAACTCCCGCCGCCGCACTGCGCGCCACCGCCGCCAAATAATTATTTTCTTTGGCCCCGACCAACCCCGCGCCGCTGGCCGTCCCCGGCGTTAACACCCGTATCACTTCCCGCCGCACGATTTTCTTGCCGGGACCCGGCACTTCCATCTGCTCGCAGATCGCCACCTTGTGCCCAGCCCGTATCAATCGCGCAATATAATTTTCCGCCGCGTGGTAAGGTACGCCGCACATCGGCACAGCGTGGCCCTTCTCCTTATTCCTCGCAGTCAAAGTAATTTGCAGCAACCGCGAAGCCACTACCGCATCGTCATAGAAAAGCTCGTAGAAATCGCCCAATCGGAAAAGCAGTAAAGCAGCCGGATGCTGCTTCTTGACGGCGTGATATTGCTGCATTAAGGGAGTAGTCGGTTCGTTCATGCACACAAGCCGCGCGCTTAAGACGCCGGTTCAGCGGGAATCACCAGCCAAGAACGCGAGCAACAAATAGATTATGCTGGCACCCCATCAACTTTGGCAACAACCGCTGCGCGTCGTCGCGCACCACTTTGGCGCGGCAGCCGCGGTAGGGGCGCTGCTCGCTGCGCACTAGCTTGCCACGATGCCATCCACGCCGCTGACTCGCACTGGTTTTTCTCTGCGCCCTCTGCGTCTCGGACGATGCGACGAGCATCGTCATCCTGCCCTGAGTGTTTTTGCCAAGGGAGGACGGCGCCTTTGCTTCCAGCCGGCCGAGGGACCTCTCGTGCTTTCCTCTCTGCCCTCCGTGTTAAATCTTTTGACTTACTCCCGCAAGCACAACGACACTATCCCCATGCCGAAATCCAAAAAGATAAAACCCGAAATCGAAATCAAGCTCCGCATCACCTACATCCCCACAATCCTCCGCAAGATCGAATCCCTAGGCGCAAAGACGCAAGGCCAAGTCTTCGAGCAAAACACGCTCTACGACACGCCCCAATCCGACCTCCGCCGCCGCGACATGCTCCTCCGCCTGCGCGCCGAAACTCCAGCAATTCAGAACGCGCGATCCACCCGCGGCGAGCGCGTAATCCTCACATCCAAAGCTCCTCTGCGAACCCCGCGCGCGAGTAAACGGCCGCCCCGCTACAAAGAACGTGCCGAACGAGAACAAGTAGCAGCTAACACCGCGCGCCAATGCGCAGCCGCTCTCACCGCCCTCGGCTTCCGCCCAGCCTTCCGCTACGACAAATTCCGCACTACTTTCCGTCTCCCGCACCTTCAGCTGGACCTCGATGAAACGCCAGCCGGCACGTTCCTGGAATTAGAAGGCCAGCCCCAAGCGATCAATCGCGCCGCGCACGCACTAGGATTCACAAATCAAGCCTACCTTCGCGCCACCTATTGGGACCTCCACGTCGCCGATTGCCGCCGCCGTGGCGCCATCCCGAAAAACATGCTCTTTCCCCAAAAATAATTCGCCAAAATCGCACTCTTCGCTTGACAAACTTTCCGTCTGCATTTACTAGTCAATTGGGACTAAAGCACAACAGCACAACGCAATGGAGCTGCCGTCCAATTCGGAACCGGGAAGTCAGCGCCCCGCCGGGCACTTCGGGAACGCTCGGTTAGGGCAGGGAACTTTCCCGTATGTATCGGTTCGCTGGACCTGCGAATTATGCGGGGACAGGGAGGCGAGGCCCGGCCTGTAGCAACGGAGGGCGATTTCTGTGCGCCCGTGGCCGGTAGGATTCGCCGGCGCGGGCTTTTTTTTTGCTCGGAGCCGCGAAGCAATCGTGACGCGTCAGGAGTCTTTGTAGGTCGTGGCTTTAGCCACGACCTTGACCTAACGAATTGGCGGCGGCTTTGCAGTTTGCGGAAAAAGTCGGCTTTCTAGGGGGTCGGAGCTTTCGCTCCGACAATAAGTGCTTGGGTTGCAACGGGCTTTAGCCCCTGAGGAAATGGTTTAACCTATTTGTCCGCAAACTGTTTAGCCGCCGAAGTACCGCTCTCGAACTTGCGGTGCGGACCTCGAAGGAGCACCCATGCTGCACGCAACCGAAATAATTGGCGCCGAAACCTACGATTCCCTCGGCAACTACGTCGGTCGCGTAAAAGAAATGTTCGTCGAACCCGCCGACCAGCCCAATCGCGTCGCGCACCTATTACTCGGCCGCGGCCAATATCGCCCGCTCGTCGCCCGCTACGACCAGATCGCTTCCGTCGCGCCCGGCAGGATCATCCTCACTACCGACGAATCGGCCCTCGCGCTCTACCACCCCAACGAAGCCTGGCTCGCCGTAGGAAAAGACCTCCTCGACCAGCAGATCATAGACACCAACGGCCGCAAGGTTGTCCGCGTCAACGACATTGATCTCTCCGACCAGCGCACCAACGGCAACACCGAGCTGCGCATCACGCAAGTGGACGTCGGCCTCCCCGGTGCGGTGCGTCGCCTGCTGCAGGGCATCGTGCCCCCCATGGCCATCCGGCAAATTCAGTTGAAGCTGCCGCCGCGCAAGATTCTCTGGGAATTCGTGAACCTCGTCGAACCCGATCCTCTCCGCCGCGTCAAGCTGCGCCTTTCCAGCCAGAAGCTCGAGGCCCTGCACCCCGCCGACCTCGCCGACATCATGGAAGAGCTATCACCCGATGAGCGCCAGGGCATCATCAGTTCTCTCGACGAAGAGACCGCCGCAGAAACCATCGCCGAACTCGACAAGCGTCTGCAAACGCAAGTCGTCGAAAAACTAGACACCGAGCGCGCCGCGGACATCATTGAAGAGATGAGCCCCGATGCCGCTGCGGATATCCTCGCCAGTCTCGACTCCGAAACCAAGAATGAAGTCCTCGAGGAAATGGATAATCGCGAAGCTCACGACGTCGAATCCCTTCTCAAGTTCGAACAGAACACCGCCGGCGGCATGATGACCACGGAAATCGTCGTCGTCGGCGAAGAAGCCACCCGCGGCGAAGTCGTCGACTACATCCGCTTCCATGAGCTCTCGCCCGATCAGCTCGACAACGTAATCCTCATTAATAAGGATGCCGCTTTGTCCGGCACCGTCCCCATTGCGCGCCTATTGCTCTCCGATTCCGATCAACGCATGTCCGAGCTGGCCTTCGAGCCGCTGCTTTCCGTAACGCCCGACGCGCACGACAAAGATGTCTTCGAACTGTTCGACAAATACAATTTGCGCGGCCTCACAGTAGTAGATGGCGCCCAGCGTCCCATAGGCAACATCACGGTGGACGACATAGTAAGCCGCATGAGAGCAAAAATTTAGCACCACGCCATCGGACGTGTGGTGGCGCATTCGTAGCGGCGGTCTTCAGACCGCCAGCCGTTGCCCTTGCTGTTGAACTTGTAGCGGCCAGCTTTAGCTGGGCGCCTTTGACGTTGCCTTTGAATTTGTTCGGAGTCTTTGTAGGTCGTGGCTTTAGTTTATCCTGAGAGCCTGCCTGTGGCGGGCTCGACGGGCCACGACATAAACCAAACAAACACGACGCGGCTCCAGCCGCTGAAGTTCCGATTTTGCATTTCACACAGGTGCGCGAAGGGGCGGGGCTTCAGCCCCGCCGTCACACAGCGAAGTAGAAGGGGCTTTAGCCCCTGAAGCTATTCTTTCCGGCATGGCTGAAAAGCATGCGCGAGCGAATCAAAAATTCACGGAACGCAATCGCAATGACCGACCAAATCACCAACTCGGAACCCGCCACCACCTGGAAAGCCCGCGGCTCAAATTTGCTCCGCCGCACGCGCATGACCAGGCGCCGCCTCGCCCTCTTCCTCGCCGTCGTCGGCCCCGGCCTCATCACCTCCAACGTGGACAACGACGCCGGCGGCATCACCGTCTACACCACCGCAGGCGCCCACTTCGGCTACACGCTCCTCTGGGCTCTCATACCCATGACCATCGCTCTCTACGTCTCCGAAGAAATGTGCGCGCGTATGGGCGTGGTCACCGGCAAAGGCCTTTCCGACCTGATCCGCGAAGAATTCGGCTTCCGCTCCACCTTCTTCGTGATGGTCGCGGCCCTGGCAGTGGATCTATGCAACACGGTAGCCGAATTTGCCGGCGTAGCAGCCTCCATGCAACTCTTCGGCGTCAGTAAATTTATTTCGGTTCCTCTCGCGGGCATCGCCGTCTGGCTACTGGTTGTGAAGGGAAGTTATCGCCAAGTCGAAAAAATATTCCTTGTAGCCTGCGGCTTCTATCTCTCCTACGTCGTCTCCGCCTTCCTCGCAAAGCCAGACTGGTTCCAGGCAGCCAAAGAAACTGTCGCCCCCACGCTGCACTACAGCACGGACTACCTCCTGATGCTCACCGCCCTCGTCGGCACCACCATCGCCCCCTGGCAATTCTTTTATCTGCAAGCAGGCTTCGTCGAAAAACGCGTCGGTCCCAAACAATATAAACACGCCCGCCTCGATGTTCTCGTCGGCAGCATTTCCTGCATGGTGATCGTTTTCTTCATCATCGTCTGCTGCGCCGCCACGCTGAACAAGAACGGCATGACCGACATCACCGACGCCGCCCAAGCCGCCGCAGCCCTCGTCCCGCTCGCCGGACGCTTCGCCGCTTACCTCTTCGCCTTCGGCCTGCTCAATGCCTCACTCTTCGCCGCCTCCATCCTTCCGCTCTCCACAGCCCACGTTATCTGCGAAGGCCTGGGTTTCGAAGCTGGCATAGACCACAAAGTAAAAGAAGCCCCTGCGTTCTACGGTCTCTACACCGGCCTGATCGTAGTCGGCGGCGGCATCATCCTGCTGCCCAACGCTCCACTCTTCAAAATTCTGGTCCTCTCACAAGTCGCCAACGGCGTCTGGCTCCCCGTAGTCCTGATTTTTATCCTCCTGCTGATCAATCGCCGCGATTTGATGGGCGAACACACCAACACTTGGGGCTTCAACCTCGTCGCCTGGGCCATGAGCATCATCATGATCATCCTCACCGTGGTGTTGGTCTACGCCGCAATCACGCAGCCGTCGAGCGCCGGCCTAGTCGGCACCCTGATCCATTCCCCATGAGGTCGCACCACAACCGGTCAGTCCACCGACGCGGCGCCCGGTTTTCGTGGCACGGGCAATCCTGCCTGTGCGGTTCTCGTGACGCCGGCTTCCCGCCGACTGTTCGCGGTTGAAGGTGCCGTTGCAATCGTAGCGGCGGTTCTTAGAGCGCCATCGTAACCACACGACTCAATGCTGTCGCGTGCCACGATTTATATGGAGTGCGGCGGCTTGCTTGCCCTGAGACTCCGATTGTATCGGGGCCGAAGGGCCGCCGCTTTCGCCGGACCTCAGTGTCCGACAACAAAACGACCTAGGCGAGGCTTGCCTCGCCGGCTATCATTTGTGCGTCGTCATCCAGAGCGCAGCGAAGGATCTCTCCTGCCTTTCTCAGCGCCATTTCTGTCTCCGCGATAAACACTCCTGCTTTCTCAGATTTTTCTCCGCCATTCCTCTGTTTTCTCTGTGTAAAATCTTTTGACTTCCTCCCACCTTGCACCCACCACCACCCTGTGCTAGCTTTTCACTCCGCGCATCCCCGAGTGAACCCGAGTGAAAGCAAGCGATCTCTTAAAACCCGCCAACCGCGAAGAAGCAGAACTTCTCGACAGAATTGATCTCAAGCAATTGCCCCAACATCTCGCCGTCATCATGGACGGCAACGGCCGCTGGGCCCAACGCCGCCATCTCCCCCGCGTAGCCGGCCATCGCGCCGGAGTAAAAGCCGCCCGCGAAATCATCGAAACGAGCGCGCGCCTCAAGCTCCCGTGCCTCACGCTCTATGCCTTCTCTCTCGAAAACTGGCGCCGCCCCCAAGCCGAAGTAGACTTCCTTATGCGCCTCCTCCGCGAATACCTAAAACGCGAACTCCCTTCAATCCACAAAAATAATATCCGCCTCCTGATCATTGGCCGCTCCGAACAATTGCCCGAAGCAGTCCGCAAAGACATCGAAGCCGGGATGCGCCTCACCGCGAAAAATACCGGCATGAAATTAGTCGTCGCCCTGAACTACGGCGGCCGCGCCGAACTGGTTGACGCCTTCAACGCCATGCTCGATCAAGTCCGCGAAACCGGCATGTCCGCCTTCCGCGCCGACGAACAAACCATCTCCGAGCATCTCTACACCGCCGGACTCCCCGATCCCGATCTGCTAATTCGCACCAGCGGCGAAATGCGCGTCAGCAATTTCCTCCTCTGGCAAATCGCTTACGCCGAAATGTACGTCACCGAAACTCTCTGGCCCGATTTCTCCCGCGCCCGCCTCCTCGAAGCCCTCGCCGATTTCCAACAACGCGAACGCCGTTACGGCGGCCTAGGCACAGCCCGCGAACGGGGCAGGGCAGTGGTCGCAAGCGCCGCGGCCCACAAATCCAACGACGCCTCAGGCCGGAGCTAACGCCGAATGCTCCTGCGCTTAGCCACTGCTGCAGTCCTGATTCCGATTGTTGTCGCGTTGGTCTGGTGGGCGCCGGCTGTCATCCTCGCAGGCATAGCCGCCGTAGTGGCAATCCTGGCGCTGGTGGAATTCTTGAATCTCGGCGAACGCATCGGCCTGCGCGGCTTCAAACTCTGGACGTACTTCTGCGCTGTCCTGATTTTCTACGCGCAATTCTCACTGGGCCGCATCGAGACGCATACCCTAGCAGGCGGCCTCTCCATGGTCCGCGATGCCGCCGGCGGCACTCTCTCCGTCGAAGCCGCTCTGCTAATCTTTCTCTTCGGTTCCGTAGTCCTCGCCCTGCTAACCAAGCGCCCGCTGCACGACGTCCTCCCCGCAATCGCCATCGGCTCCGCCGCGCTGCTTTTCGTCGTCTTGCCCTTCAGCTACATCGTGCGCCTCGACGAACTCGAACCTGTCGGCCGCCAATTAGTCCTCTTCACCCTGGTCCTGGTCTGGGCCGGAGACATGCTCGCCTACTTCGTAGGAAAATCATTAGGCCGTGTTCCGATGGCTCCCGCGCTAAGCCCCCAAAAGACCTGGGAGGGCGCGATGGGCAACGTCCTCGCCTCCATGATCGTAGCCGTCCTCTTCGCCCGCTGGATGCAGACCGACGTTCTCACCCTGCTGGTAATCGCCGGAGTAGCCAATATCGCCGGACAAGCCGGCGACCTAATCGAATCCGCCTACAAACGAGGCGCCGCAGTAAAAGATTCCGGCGGCCTGCTCCCCGGCCACGGCGGGATGTTAGACCGCATCGACAGCCTAATCCTAGCCACCCCCGCGGTCTGGATCCTCTACCAATGGCTAGCCCGCCCCCAATAAGTTGCAGCGTCACAATGTCTCGATGATTCTCCGGAATGGTTAGGGGCGCTGTTTGTCGATCGCCCGACAGGGCGATTCATCCTTCGAGCCGGCAGCGCCGGTTCGAATGGCCGCGCCCCAACTTGCCACGATGTCACCCACCTCGCGGACTCGCCGTTGCCCTTGCAGTCGTAGCGCCGGCGTCCAGCCGGCTCTTCGCATTTGCTGTTGCCATTGAATCACCAGTGCCACGCAACAAGCATCGTCATCCTGAGCGCATCGAAGGATCTCTCCGGCTTTCTCTGTGCCCTCCGCTTTCCCTCTGTGACGTCTGTGTTAAATCCTTTGACTTCCGCAACAACACACATTCCAAAACCGAAATTCGCATTCCGCCCCGAACCCCTATAAAATAATCCACGCGAACAAATGAAACGAATCTCCATCCTCGGCTCCACAGGCTCCATAGGCCGCCAATGCCTGGACGTAGTCGCGACCAATCCTGGCAAATTCCAAGTAGTAGCCCTAGCCGCGGGCAACAACGTAAAACTAGCCGCCGCCCAAGCCCAACAATGCCACCCGCAAGTAGTCTCCGTGGCCACAGAAGAAGCCGCGAAAGCATTATGCGCAAATCTAAAAACCACACGCGAAAAGAATCAGCCGCAACCTGAAATCCTCTTCGGCCCAGAAGGCATGGAACGAGTGGCGACGCACGAAGAAGCGGAGATGGTCGTGTCAGCAGCAGTAGGAGTAGTCGGCCTCCCCGCCACCTACAAAGCGATCGAAATAGGGAAGCACATAGCCCTAGCCAATAAAGAAGTCCTAGTCGCTGCCGGTGAAGTGGTAATGGCCGCTGTCCACCGCCACAAAGTAGCCTTACTCCCCGTTGATTCCGAACACAACGCCATCCACCAATGTCTCCGCGCCGGCGAAGCCAAGGAAGTAAAACGCCTCATCCTCACAGCCTCCGGCGGCCCCTTCCGCAAGACGCCGCTATCCCAATTCGCAAGGATCACACCAAAACAAGCCCTGGCGCATCCAAACTGGAAGATGGGCCAGCGCATCACAATCGACTCCGCCACGCTGATGAACAAAGGTTTCGAAGTAATCGAAGCCAAGTGGCTCTTCGGCACGGACCTCGACAGAATCCAGGTGGTCATCCATCCGCAATCCACAATTCATTCCATGGTCGAATTTGTAGATGGTTCAATCCTGGCACAACTCGGCCCAACTGACATGCGCATGCCCATTCAATATGCGCTAACCTATCCGGAGCGGGTCCCGTCCAATACATGTGCCTTGGACTGGTCCACCCTGCGCAAACTTGAATTTGCCGCAGTGCCCGCGAAGAAGTTCCCGTGCCTCACTCTGGCAAAGGAAGCCGCTCGCCAGGGAGGCCCGCTCCCATGCGCGCTAAACGCAGCGGATGAAATAGCAGTCGCGGCATTTTTGGAGGGACGCTTGCCTTTCCTGGGAATCGCAGCAGTGATCGAAAAAGTGCTTGAAAAAATGCCGCGCACCGCGCTGCACAGCATCGCCGACGTGCTTGAAGCCGACGCCGAAGCCCGCCGTCTTGCGCGTCTCGAAATCCAACTCGTACTCCGGCGCGGAAAGAATTAAAATACTCTTTGAGGCCTTATGCATAATTTGCAGTCATTCTTGGTTGATCTCGTCACCGTCACCATCGTTCTCGGCATAATGATTTTTGTCCACGAGTGGGGCCATTTCATGGCCGCCAAACTCTGCGGTGTGCGGGTGGACGTTTTCTCTCTCGGCTTCGGTCCGCGCCTTTTCGGCGTAAAACGCGGCGACACCGATTACCGCATCAGCGCCCTGCCGTTCGGCGGTTACGTGCGCATGGCTGGTGACAACCCTCTGGAGGAACGGACTGGCGCAGGATACGAATTCCTCTCTCGCCCGCGCTGGCAGCGCGTCATCATCGCCGTCGCCGGACCAGTAATGAATTTCGTCCTCGCACTGGTGATCCTGTGGGGAATTTTCTGGCGTCTCGGCATTCCCTCGCTAGTCTTCGAACATCAGAGCGCCGACGTCGTAGCCGTCCCCCAGACCATGCCTGCTTCAGGCATCCAGCCGGGCGATCGCATCATCGGGGTGAACGGCGTCCCAACCCCAACGTGGAAAAAAGTTTATTCGGAATACGAGAAAGCCCAGCCCGGTGGTCCGATTACGATCGCCGTCTCGCGCAGCGGCGCGAACCAGATCATCACCGCCACTGTGCCGGAGCATCTCGCATCGCCGGATGATCTGTTGGGATATCCTCCGCGGCCTGCAGTCATCGCCGAAGTGGATGGCGGCACGCCCGCGGATCGCGCCGGATTAAAACCAGGCGACGCGATCATCGTTATGAATGGCAAGCCGGTCGTCACTTGGCCGCAGTTGGTCGAGGGCGTTCATCAATCCGGTGGACATCCAATCCAGTTTGAAGTTCGTCGCGACAGCCAACAACTCCAGCTGGACATCACTCCCATGCAGGGCACTGACCTCGAAGGCCAGCCCGTCTGGCAAATCGGCGTGCTGCCCAACACGGATGAAGACTACGAGCGCCAGTCCTTTCTTGAAGCTGGCAAAGACGCCGCCGCTTCCACCGCGTCCGGCATCCGCCAGATCGGCCAGGTTCTCGTCGGCCTGTTCAGCGGCAAAGTTTCCATCCGCCAACTCGCCGGTCCAGTAGGCATCGCGCGCATTTCCGGTGAAGCTGCCAAACGCGGCCTGCCCACGCTGCTCGAGTTCATGGCCGTCATCAGCCTCAACCTAGGCCTGCTGAATCTTCTCCCCATCCCAATTCTCGACGGCGGCCACATCCTCATGCTCGCAATCGAAGGCATTCTCCGCCGCGACTTAAGCATCACCGTAAAAGAACGCTTCGTCCAGGTAGGCCTGGTCTTCCTGCTAGGCATCTTCGCCTTCGTAATGTACAGCGACATCCTAAAAGCCGTCCAAAGCCACCGGTGACCGATAACCGTCAGCGCCGCGATTCGGTTTTGGTGGCACAGCCGCTCCTGGTTGTGCGGCTTTGACGCTGTGACAAGCGTCGTCATCCTGATCCCGCGGATGCGGGAGAAGGATCTCTCTTCGCAGCCGCGGTTGCATTTGATTTCGTAGCGCTAGTCGTTCGAGAGATTCTGGAGTCTGAAGTCATCATGACAAAAATCATGCTGGCGTTTATTCTCTTCGCCCTACCAACACGCGCACAAGACAACGGCGCAGCAGCCCTCGCCGCTGCGGGATGCGGCGCGCCCGAGACCGAATTCACCTTGAAGGTGGACAAGAAAAGCCACCCGCTCCCGCAGGCGGAACCAGGCAAAGCTACGGTCGTCGTTTTCGCTCAGCTGGGTAGCGCTTGCCTGGGCTGCGCCATCGTAAAGATGGGAATTGATGGCTCGTGGGTCGGCGCGTTGGAGCACACTTCCTATTCTTTTTTTTCCATCCCACCAGGCGATCATCGCGTCTGCGTCGCGTTGCAATCCAGCCTCAAGCGGATCTCCGAGATGGCCGCCGCGGCAAGTCTCACGGCCGAAGCAGGCAACGTGTACTACCTCCGCGTTCTCCCCGGTAATAATAAGCTGCTCTTGAAGCTGGTGGATCCTGCCGAAGGACCACTCCTCATTAAATCCGCAGGCCTCAGCATCGCGACGCCGAAGAAGCCATAATCCCCTGAGAGGTCTCAATCGGTCAGCCGCTCCAATTGACGAACAAGGGCAGCTGCTCGTCGCAAGGTCTGTCAATTGTCCGCTCGGTGCCGCAGCCCTTGAATTCGTTGCAGCGGCCCTCAAAGCCGGACGGCCAAGCTAACTCCGCGAGCCAAGGCTGTGACGTGGCGCGATTCCTATGGAGTGCGGCGGCTTGGCGCCGCTTTCGCCGAACCTCAATTTCCCGCGACAAAACGAACTAGGCGAGGCTTGCCTCGCCCGCTCCCGCCAACACTTCGCTGCGCAGCCAGGGTAGAGGCGCTGCTTGTGAATCGCCCGACAGGGCGATTCATCCTGAGAACCGGCAGCTCCGGTTCGAAGGGCCGCGCCCCAGCTTGCCACGATGTCATCCACGCCGCCGATTCGCCGTTGCCTTAGTCCACGCACTCTGCGTGTCGGCGGTAGGAACTCCTGCTCGCACGTGCTCTTAACTCTTGACCGTCAAAGCTAAACTTCCAACTCTCAACTCCGCCCCTCGCCCCCTTGCCACCTTTTGGTATAATCTCCTCATACACATGTCCGCCACACCCGCACATCGTGTCTCCACCGGCGAACGCATCAATCACGAACTCCCCGGCCATCTTGAACGCGAGCTGGGCGCGCGTGGCATTCGCCTGACTCGCCAGCGCCGCGTCCTCCTGCAAGTTATGGACACAGCCCGCCGCCACCTCGACGCCGACGAAATCCTGCAACGCGCACAGAAACTCGACTCGCGCGTAACCCGCGTCACCGTCTATCGCACTCTCGATCTCCTGAAGCGCCACGGCCTAATTGACGAGCTCGACCTGCTGCATCTTCGCGGCGATCGCCATTTCTACGAAAGCCACGGCCCGCGCGACCACATCCACGTCGCCTGCATCCGCTGCGGCAAAGTCCGCGAATTCGAAAGCGAGCTCTACGAACAACTGAAGAGCCAGATCTCGCGCGACTGCGGCATCGAAATCACGGTTACCCGCACCGAAGTTGGCGGCCTCTGCTCCGACTGCCGCAAACCCCGCTAGTTCGGTAGCATAGGCAAACTTGCCTGTGCGGTGTCAATTCCGCCGAAAATCACTACCAGAAGCTGGGAGTTTAGACGCAGCGACCCCACGCGTTCAAAATGCGAAACAAATTTAAAACTAGGAGCACGCCAGGCAAATCAAAGCAGAAAATCAAACCGAAGTTTTTCTTTGTCGACTTTCTCAGAAGTTTTTTGCAGAAGCTCTAGCCTTTCTCTGCGTCGCTGCGGTAATTCTTGTCTTTCTCTGTGTTGAATCTTTTGACTTCCGTAACCACCAGGAAATCTAAAACGGCATCACCCCATATTTCCCCTCAAACTCCGCCAAAGGCACCATATCAATCGCATCCCAAGGGCACCCCTCCAGAAACGATCCATCCGGTCCCTTGCTAGTACAAAGCTTGCACCCTATGCACAAAAGCGGATCGACTAAAATCCTCCCGAACGGTGGATGATCCGCGTCCGGCACCCAGAACATACAGTCCGCCACCGGACAATACTCCACGCAAGCCGGCGACCCCGCACACCCGGTGCACATCTCGTTGATCACCGCCACAATATGCGGCTTGCGCTTCCGCTTGGCGGTCGTTCCTTCGGAAATCGGCTCATACTTCTCAATTTCGCCATTCACATAACGCGCCACTGCCGGGGTATATTCAGTCACCGTCGCTCCAATGATCCACCAGACTCGCCCACATTCTCAACGCCCAGGGCAGGGAAGTCAATCAGCGCCTGAATCGCTTTGGTAGTGGCGGTCTTCAGACCGCCATCGTAGCCCTCGCGCCACTTCCAGGCATCAGCCAAGGTAGGGGCGCTGCTTGCTGCGCCCCAGCTTGCCACAATGTGAACCACGTCGCGGCCTCGCCAGTGCGCTTCCTTGCGTCCTCAGCGTCTCTGCGGCAAAAGCCTCCACCCGCCGATCGCATTTAACTCTTGGCTGTCACCTTTCAACTCCGTCTTTCTCAGATTTTCTCCGCCTTTCCTCTGTGAACTCTGTGTTAAATCCTTTGACGTTCCGCCCCTCACGCAAAAGCCGAGATAACCGCCGCAGTAAACTCCGCGGTCGAAGCCGTCCCCCCCACATCCCGCGTGAGCACCTTGCCCTCCCGATACACGCGGTGCAAAGCATTTTCGATTCTCGCAGCCGCCGCCATCTCCCCCACATGCCGCAACATCAAAATCGCGCTCATCAGCAGCGCCGTTGGATTCGCAATCCCCTTACCAGCAATATCCGGCGCGGTCCCATGCACCGCCTCAAATATCGCCACCGTCTCTCCCATATTCCCGCTAGGCACCACTCCCAATCCGCCCACCAATCCCGCCGCCAGATCACTCATAATGTCGCCATACAAATTCGTCAGCAAAAGCATGTCAAACTGGTGCGGATTAATCACCATCTGCATGCACGCATTATCCACAATCAATTCCTTGTACTCGATGTCCGGATAGTTTTCCGCCACCTTGCGCACCGATGTCAGAAACAGCCCATCCGAAAGCTTCATGATGTTCGCTTTATGAATGGCGTGAATTGTCTTCCGTCCATATTTCCGCGCAAATTCAAACGCAAACTTCGCCACCCGCGTCGAAGCCTTCTCCGTAATAATTTTCAAGCTCTCGACGACGCCCGGAACCACAGTGTGCTCCAGCCCCGCGTAAAGATCCTCGGTGTTCTCGCGGATCAGCACAATATCCACGCCCAGATACCGCGACTGCACGCCCTCCAAATTCTTTACCGGCCGCAAATTCGCATACAAATCCAACGCCTTCCGCAATCCCACGTTAATGCTCGGCGGCCCGCCAGCCACCGCCGTCGCCAGAGGCCCCTTTAAGGCCACCCGGTTCTTGCGGATCGATTCCAGCACTCCCGAATGCATGAAGTCCTGCCCCCGCCGCTCGATCTCCGCCCGCGCCGGAATTTCTTCCCACGCAATGTCCACTCCCGCTGCGCCAATGATCTGCTGCACCGCGTGCGATACTTCCGGACCAATCCCGTCGCCGGGAATCAAAGTAATTGTATGTTTCATAGCCGCTTTTCATTTTAGGGGAATCCCCGCAGCTTGTACACGAGCGCGGTACCGCTTAATTCTTGATTGATACGGAACTCCCGCGCACACAGGCTGGCATTTACAGTCACGCTTAGTTAATATCTGGCGCGGCGGTCAGTGAAGGCCGCGAAATCAAACATGAGCGATAAATTTAGCGCAGTCCGATGGTTGGCGCTGGCGGTTCTCTTCGCTGGCTTGGAGTTCGTCTTCATCACGGACAGCAGGCGGTGGTGGACATTGTTCGTGGGCGTGTCCAGTTTGCTGATTTGTTTCGATTTGTACTTACTTACATCGCGACCAAAGCTCTCTTTGCTAATCTCTGGCGACGATGCTGAGCCAAAATCACGGCGCAGCGGGCCAAGGTGGGTTGCATTCGCTTTAATCGTGATTGGACGCCTAGACAGCCCTCACATCCGGGTGTCGGCGTTGCTGATGATGTCGGGCCTGTGCCTTGCGGCCTTCGATCAATACCGGAGAACCGGTTTAATCGCTCCGAACAAATAGCGCCTCTTCGGGTTTCCATTTCATGCCAGCAGCCGTGGTCGAGCGCACGAATCCAGCAGCGCTCCGGAGGAACATAATGAGCGACAACACCGATTTGGCGGCGCTACCCAGGGGCCCTGCGCGTCGCCAAGTCCTCGCTGGCGTAGCGATGGCCGTCAGCGGACTCATCCTCGGCTCAACCCAGGCTCATGCGAACGCGGACGACCCTATTTCTCATACCACCGAATCCATTCACCAGGAGGTCACCTTCGCGGCCAGCCCCAAGCGTGTTTACGAAGCTCTCACCAACGCGAAACAGTTTCAGCGCGTCGTCGAACTCAGCAGCGCCATGAAGACGCGCATGCCCTCCGGAGCGCCGCCCGTGCAAATCAGCCAGGAAGCCGGCGGCACTTTCTCCATGTTCGGTGGCATCGTCACCGGTAGGCAAATCGAACTGCTCCCGGGCCAAAGAATCGTCCAAGCCTGGCGTCCGATGTACTGGAACCCCGGCGTCTACTCAATCGTAAAGTTCGAACTCGCGGCCAACGGCTCCGGCACCAAACTCACGCTCGACCACAGAGGCTTTCCCGATGGCGACGGCCAAAGCCTCCTCGATGGCTGGAACAAAAACTACTGGGAGCCCCTCGAAAAATTCCTGGCCCAGCCGTAACGCACATCGCGCCGCGAGCCAATCCTATGGCGCGCCACGATTTATATGGAGTGCGGCGGCTTGCCGCCGCTTTCGTTGAACCCCGATTTCCGGCAACCAAACGAGCCGGGCGAGGCTTACCTCGCCCGCCCTTGTATTTGCGCCTCGCCATCCTGAGCGCAGCGAAGGATCTCTGTTCTGGCGCGCCGCATGGCTGTGGCGTTTCTCTGCGCACTCCGCGTCGCTGCGCTATATACTCCCGCCCCGCGATTTCGCTCCTTCTCAAAGCCGCGGATTTCAACAGAATCAAAGGGGTTCTCAACTAACCAACTCGAAATCTGTCGCAACCATCCCACGCCCCCAGGAATCTGATACAATGTACTTGCAATTGTGCCCCGGGCCTGACCCGGACATCTTGTGGAGGAACCGAGAATGGTCCAGTTAACGCCAGTAGCCATCACCAAAGTGAAGGAAATCCTGACGCAGCAAAATCCCTCTCCCACCGGCCTGCGCGTCGCCGTCGTGGGTGGCGGTTGCTCGGGTTTCAGCTATCACATGGCTTTCGAGAATCAGGTCAATCAGAACAGCGACAACGTCTATGAATTCGACGGGCTGAAGGTTCTCGTCGATCAGATGAGCGAAATGTATCTCGACGGCGTGCAGATTGATTACATCGAGACAGTCGAAGGTTCGGGCTTCAAGTTCAACAACCCGAACGTCAAGAGCACCTGCGGCTGCGGCAGCTCTTTCAGCGTTTAATCACGCTCGCTGCGCGGGCAACTGCGCACCGCCGAACTTGAGCCTGTTCATGTGCAGACAAGCATAGCTCCCGAAGGCCCCATCCTTCGGGAGTTTTTTTTGCCCAGTCGCTCGCAGGCTCAGGTTGTGACGTTGCCGTTCGATTTGTGAATCGCCCTTCAGGGCGCTTCATCCTGAGATGCCGCAGTGCGGGGTCGAAGGGTAGTGGCCGCCTGCTTTTTAGGCGGGCGTAGTTGAATCTGCTTTTCCACTTGTAGCGGGCGGTTCGGCTTGATCGAACCGGGCAACCCTTGACGTTGGTTTTGAATTAGCTTTCGTAGCGGCGCACTTCAGTGCGCCATTGGCGACGCACCAAGCAACCGATCAGAGCGCGAAGCCGGCAGCCGCACAACTGTCGCGCGGTTTCTCGCAAACTGTTTACGACCGTTCGAGGACCATGAACACGATGTGTTTTGCGCACCCTCACCACCGCTCATGAAAATCGCCCTAGCCCAGTTCAACCCCACCGTCGGCGACTTCGAAGGGAACTCCAAACGCATCCTCGAACTCGCCGCCGAAGCCAAGTCCCGCGGCGCCGAACTCGCCGTCTTCTCCGAACTCTGCGTCTGCGGCTATCCTCCGCAAGACCTCGTCGAGCGCCCGTCCTTCGTGGAACGCAATCAGCAAGAGCTAGTGCGCCTAGCAAAAGCCATCCCACTCCCATCTCTAGTCGGCTTCGTAGGCGACGCGATGGACAAAACCGGCAAACCCGTCGCCAACTCCGCCGCGCTCATCGCCAATGGCAAAATTCTTTTCGAGCAACGCAAAATGCTCCTCCCCACGTATGATGTCTTCGACGAATCGCGCTACTTCCAGCCCGCAAGCAGCCAGCTAATTTTCCCCTTCAACGCCGAACAACTCGGCATCACCATCTGCGAAGATTGTTGGAACGACGAACGCTTCTGGCCCTACCGCCTCTACGACCGCGATCCCGTCGCGGAAATCGTCGGGAAGGGAAGTAGCCTGCTTCTGAATCTCTCCTCCTCACCCTATACAATCGACAAGCGCTCGCTCCGTCACGACATGCTGCAGACCATCGCCCGCGAACATCGCGTACCGGTGGTATACGTAAATCAAGTCGGGGGCAACGACAGCCTCATCTTCGACGGCTCCAGCGTAGCCTTCATGCCCGACGGCCGCGTCGCAGCCCGCGCCAAATCCTTCGAAGAAGACCTGGTCCTGTTCGACAGCGTCACGGGCGAAGGCGATATCCGTCCATTAATCGAAGACGAACACGAAGCCGCATTCGGCGCCCTGGTCATCGGCACGCGCGATTACGTCCGCAAATGCAGCTTCCGCAAAGTCGTCGTCGGACTCAGCGGCGGCATTGACTCCGCGCTCGTGGCCGCCATTGCGGCCGAAGCCCTCGGCGCCCAGAACGTAACAGGAGTCGCAATGCCCGGCCCATATTCCTCGGAAGGCAGTTGCCGCGACGCCCGTCAACTAGCCCTAAATCTCGGCATCGAGTTTCTCACGTTGCCCATCACCGAAGCCTTCGCCAGTTATCGCCAGACGCTCGCCGGAACATTTGCAGGACTCTCTGAGGATGTCACCGAGGAAAACATCCAGGCGCGCATTCGCGGCAATTTCCTGATGGCGCTTTCCAATAAATTCGGTTCGCTGGTCCTCAGCACGGGGAACAAATCCGAAATGGCGGTAGGGTACTGCACTCTGTACGGTGACATGGCCGGCGGCCTCGCCGTGATTTCCGACGTACCCAAAACGGTAGTCTACGAACTATCGAAATTCGTGAATCGCAACAGGGAACTGATCCCCCGCGAAACGTTGCTAAAGCCCCCGTCCGCGGAGCTCCGCCCCAATCAAAAAGACCAGGATACCCTGCCGGACTACGCCATCCTCGACCGCATCCTGAAAGCCTACGTCGAAGACGTCCGCAGCCCGGAAGAAATCGCCGATCATTACAATCTCCCGTTAGACCTCGTCCGCTCCGTAGCCCTCCGCGTTGACCAAAACGAGTACAAACGCAAGCAAGCCCCTCCAGGCCTAAAAGTCACGAGCAAAGCGTTCAGCGTAGGCCGCCGCTTCCCCCTAGCCCAAAAATTCTCAGTGTAGCGGTCGCATTGGCCTGTCCGCCTTTGGAGGGCAACCTTGCCGGTGCTCCTTGTTTAGCTCGTCATCCTGCTGCCCTGAGTGAATTTGCGAAGAGAGGTCGGCGCCTTTGCTTCAAGTCGGCCGAAGGATCTCTCCCGTCGTCCTCAGACTTACCTCCGCCTTTCCTCTGTGCCCTCTTGCGTAAAGCCTTTGACTTTCCTGGTCCCCACGCTCTGAATTCACTTCGCCGCCCGCCCACAAAGAATTACAATCCCAACGCTTTTGCTGTCCTAACACGTATCACTACGCGCAAACATGCACACGCCGTTGCGCAAAAATACCTGGAGCCGAAAACATGAATCGCGTGTCGTACCTACTGATCGCCCTGATAGTATTCACCGCACCAAACATTACATCCGCGCAGTCCGCATCCACCGCAGCATCAGTTAATATTCCGCCCGCCGAAGAATCTCAAATTCTGAAAAATACCGAAGCCTTCGTACGCGAACTCTTCGCCTGGGGCGCCGACTTCAAGGTCAAGACCGGCCCGCTCGCCCCCTCGCCCTCCGCCTATTTCTACACAGTGCCCATCGAAGTAACCGTCAACGGACAGACCGACAAAGGCACAGTCTTCGTCAGTAAAGACGGCAAGACTTTCCTCCGCGGCGAAATGTTTGACATCGCCTCCAACCCCTTTGCCGACAATCTCGCGAAGCTCCACACAGAAGGGAATCCAACCGTGGGCCCTGCCGACGCCCGCGTCACAGTAGTCATCTTCAGTGACTTCCAATGCCCCCACTGCCGCGAACTAGCCGGCATCCTAGCCACAGTAATCCCTGAATATCCTCAAGTCCGCTTCATCTACAAAGATTTCCCGCTAACCCAGATTCACCCCTGGGCCGAAAGCGCCGCCATCGGCGCCCGCTGCGCCTTTATGCAATCCCCAAAAGCCTACGCGCCGCTCCAGGAACAGATCTTCGCCGAACAAGACCTGCTCTCAGCCGAAAATATCTGGGAAAAGCTCATCTCCTACGCCCAGCACGCAGGCCTAAACCCCGACGCCTTCAAAGCCTGCATGTCCTCCCCCGAAGCCAAAGCCGCCGTAGACGCCAACCACCACGAAGGCGAAGCCCTCAGCATCACCAGCACCCCCACGGTCTTCGTAAACGGGCATCCCCTGATAGGCGGCGACAAACCAACGCTGGAGCAATACATAAAATACGAACTCTCGTCCGCCGCTTCAGCCACCCCTCCTAGCCGCCACTAGAGGCAATCCGTAAACGGTGTGGCCCCGGCCAAACGGCCTAATTCCCAGAAATTGTGCGGACCGCAAAGCGTTTCTGAGACCAATCCCACTGATACGGAAGCTCGGCCGACTCGGAAGAAGTTCGCCCAATACACAACCCCACGCGCAGTGGATCGTGGCAACTCCGCGAAGAAACAGCCTGCGGGAAAGTCGCGCTCCTATGAAGACGCAACTTCGCTGCAACCCCGCAACTCCAGGCGTGCACAAGGCTCCCGCCCCGCCTCCGAACGCCGGAACTCCCAAAGTATCTGCAAGACCGCGCGCCTCAACCCGTAAAAATAACGCGCAGCAAGCAAAGCCAATCCTGTTCGCGTCGAAGCAACATAATACCCATTCCCGGAAGTCAATGGGTAACGGAGGTCGGGATGGGATGGTTCCGCGGGGGTCGGACATAGGATACCAGGGCCGCGAAAAGACTAGATGATTCGGCCCGCTTGGCGAGCAATCGACTGCTCTACTCATGCTGCTGGGGCCGTGGCTGCCAAAGCGCGGTCGTCCGAACGGAGTGCGACGTTGAGACGAGGATTGTGACATCGCGGAACGCACGACGTTCTGGTCGCGATTCGGCTGCGTGGCTTCGGGTAATGCATGCAGGCGTGCCCACGTGTAGCGCGCGAAGCACGTACGGGTTTCCGCCGCCGTTCCAGAGCGCGAGCCCGCGCGGCACAGTGCCGCCCCCTGCGGCCAGCTTCGCTGCCAGGACCGCGCATCCAATCGCCAGACCCACTGCCGGATCACTCAGCGCGCTGAGAAAATGCCCTTGGAAACCGTGTTCGCGCGCCACCTGACCCATCACCTGCAGCAGTCCCCAGGAAATCGAGCAAATTATTTTGATGGTTGAAGAAACGTTTCGGAGTGGAACTGCACTACTGGACAATAGATTTGTGATGCGTTCCAGTTAGGCCGGGCCCGGCAAAATATTAACTGTGTGTGACGACGAACTTCTGTGTGCGGCGGACTGTTACCTTGATTTGCTCGCAGGCGGAAGCAGTAGGGCGTCGACGCGTCGTCGCGGAACCAACCCAAGGCCGTAAGCCTGCGCCCCAAGCGCCTGGCGATCAGCGGCGGCAGCCATTCGTGAGCGTCATCGAGCCCACGTGCCAGCAGATCCTGCTCGCCGGCTCTACGCAGCGCTAGCAATCGCGTGTAACGTTCCCGTGGATTCCCTGCTGCGGAGATCTTTTCTGCATCGCGGTCCAGCAGCAGATACAGCTCGCACGTCAGGCGCGCGAGTGATGCCATCACCACGCGTCTGGCATCGTCCTCCAGCACCAGTTTCGACACAAAAATCGGATCGCACAGATCCGGAAATTGATAGTCGAATCCTTGGCTCGCGTGCGCGAGACGAAGCGTGTCAAGGCCAGCGTCAGCGTACGCACGAATGTGCACAGCTATCGAGTGGCGGGCGCCAGGGTGCGCAAAGCTTGGCTGATGAGCCGAACGGTTTCCTTGTCTGCCGCGTCGCCTTTGCTGTGTTCGGTGGCAAGCGCGTCATTTAGTATCGTACGCGCGCCGCTGCGGTCGCCGGCAAGGATCGCGATGCGAGATAGATTTACCAGAACCACTCCGCTTGCATTTTCTGGAAGTGTGCGACGATCTTCGGCCAGTAGTTGTTGGTAATAGGCTGCGTGCGATCTACTGTCTTCTACAAAGCGGACGCCGTTCCATCGATAAATCGCTGGAACATCGAGAATGCTCGCGTCGGAGTGCGCCACAACACGCCCGGCGTCGATTCTTTGTAAAGATCGCCGTGTGAATCCAATGCGAGAAATCGCTGAATGAGGTTGGTCGTCGCGTAAGTTTTCACGCCTTTGATTTGCGGTGCGCCGGCGAGCACGGGAAATTGCGACGCCAGCCTTGGACGCGTCCGGACTCCGCCGGGGAAAAACTCCACGTCTCCCAGGCTCGGCGACATTCCCGCCGGCACGTCTGAGGGATCGAGGAGAGTCACCCAGGTGCCGAAGACGTTCAACGGCAATGGAGAAAAGGATTCAATGGACATGGCTTGTTGAGCCTTCGTGGCACTGCCCTTCCGGACAACGCATAGCTGGTCTCATCGAACGAGCGGCGGGAAAAAAGCAAGCGGCTATTGCAATTTCTTAAAGATCCCGTAGAACGTGATCGTATCCGAGGTGATCGTTTCCGGATGGGCTCCCGCCGCGAGTTCTGAAAACGCGCCGGCGGCGCTTCCCTGCTGAAATATTTTTATTTGTTGGAATTCATCGCTGCACCGGGATAAAACACGTAATCGTAGCCGGCCAGCCCGTCCAGCCAGGCCGTGCCTTGAACGGGCGGCTGATCCGAAGCAATTAGCGGAACTTGCGAGAGATCGTGCATGGCTCCGCTGCTGGTGTAATTTCCCGTCGCTGCAACCGTGCCGCTTACGTGGATGCGCTTCCCGTCATCCCAAGTGTATACAACCGAGAATGTGAGTGCCATGTTTCCTCCAATTAGTCCGGCGCCGCGCTGAGCCTCTGGAGCTGTCTGCGTTCGGCCTGGGCTCCGGCGGTTGAAGAATCTTGCGTTTGACTTACGTCTAGCGTGTCCCCGCGACCTGCCTGTTTCAGGTTTAGTCGCACAACGGTCTTTAGACACTCGCTACAAAACCTCGCTGTTCACTGCTATGATGTTCAATTCGTGACGCAACCCTAAAGCCTGCAGTTGAATCCTAAGCGTCGAAGTTCTATCCAAAGTCCAAGAGGGGGAACCTGGTGCGGTTACTGAGAATTCTCTGTGTGCTGGTGGTGATTGGATTTGCGGCGCTCGCGCTGGGCATGGCGCTTAGAGACCCTGCGAATCGCTCCCACGCCCAAAACCAGATCGAAATTCACGCGAGTACCGCCGCGCCCGCACGATCTAATTCTTCGGCGGCGGCGTCAACCGCCAATCCGGTGTCGTCCAGCGGCGCGCCCGCGACCCTGGTGGCATCGAATGTCGGCATCCGCACCTTGGCAGTTGCGGCGCAACCTTCTGAGACCGCGGTCGCGAGCGGCGCGGCGGCGTCATTTACGCAGTTGTACGTCACTGATATTGACCGCCCCGATCAGGTGTTTTCGTACATCGTTCACGCTGCGCCGAATGTGGCGCCTGCCAATGCTGCCAAACTCCTCGCCACGACAGCCGCCGGAGTGGGCGCGGTCGGCTCGATCGGCGACGGTGGCGCAGCCAGTGCCGCCGAGCTCGATCTCGCCCTGAATGACTTCAGCATGCGCAGCGAAGTCGCAGTAGCTTCTGACGGCACGCTCTTCATTGCGGACACTGGCAACGCCACGGTCCGCACCGTCGCCGGAGCCGCGACCAGTGAGCCGTTCATCATCCGCAGCGTCGCAGGACGTTGGGCACCACGCCAAAACGTCGAGCTCACCGAGCCATTGGGAGTGACGCTCGATCGCGCTGGAAATTTATATATCGCGGACCATGGCGCAAATGCGGTCGTTGAACTCTTTGGTGCCGCTTCTCCCAAAGCCGGCCAGCTAGAAGTGCTCGCGCACATGGTTTCGCCCGCCGACGTCGCGGTCACGCCCGATGGCAACACTGTTTTCGCCGCCTCGCCTGACACCGGCGTGATCGTGGCGATCAACACGCAAACGCATGCGCTGCGCAGCGCCGGAGTAAACGCCGCGCCGCTGTTCGCTGCCTCGCTCGCGCGCTCGAACGGTGCGCGCATCGTGCCCCAGGGCCTAGCCGCGGACGGCGGCGGCAACCTATTCATCGCCTACACTGCGGCAGGGGGCAATTCCGACCAGATTTTGCGTCTCGATGCCATCTCGTCCAAATTGACTGTCGCCGCACGGGGCTTGAGCGCCCCTGGCAATATTTCCTTCGACGCACACGGCGACTTGTTCGTCGCCAACCAGGGTATGCGCGAAGTTTTGAAATTCAACGCGATGGGAGTTCCGGCCACCGGTGTGACACTGCTGCCGCCGACACCGTGTACCACGGCGACGGTATTTTGCGACCAAGTAATCGGCGGCACCAGCCCGACGCTCGCTTACGAGCTATTCAACAACAACAGCAGCGCGATCACGGGAATCACCGCGGGCTTCACTGCGGGCAACACCAGCGACTTCACGATTGCCAATTCGTCCTGCGCCACTTCACTGGCCGCGAACGGCAGCTGCGCGTATAACGTCGCATTTACGCCTGCCGCAAACGTTGTCTCCGGGTGCCCTGGCGGAGCCGGGTCGAACATTCGCTGCGCGACGTTTACGGTCAACTATACCGGCGCAACAGCGCCGCTCTCTGCCGAAGCCACCGGTGTCGCCGATGATTTCGAAATTACGTGCATGACCACTATGACGTTCACCTGCCCGCCGCCATCGAATGGCGCACCGTATGAAATTACGATCTCGCAAGGCTTCCCCGCGACGTTTCAACTGCAGATTGTGCCCGACGACACGTTTAGCGGTTCCGTGACGCTGAACTGCCCGACAAATCTGCCTTCCGCGCCGGCGGGTAGTGCAGGAAATCCCACCACTTGCGGCATTTCGGCCGGCACCACTGTCAGCCTGCCGCTAGCCAACACGCTCACGTTGCCGGTGACCGCCGGAACTGCGGTACCCTTCAATGTCACATTCCAAACAACAACAACCAGCGGTAAACAGTTCCCCGCCGCTGCGGCTGCCGCGGCGAGACGGCTGGGCGCCATCGCCGGGTTTTTCTCCTCGACATCCGGCGGATCTGCTGGCTCGGGAGGTTCTCGCGGCCCGCGAAATCAAGACGCAGGTGAGTTAGCGGCGGCTTTGTTACTTGCCGCAATATTCTGCATATTGGTTTGGCTCGCCCGTCAAACGCGTTTACGGCGCGTGGTCCCAGTTCTCGCGGTCACGCTGGCCATCGCGATTAGCGCCATTCTGGGCGGCTGCCATAGCTACAACTCAGCCGCCAGCGTCACCCCCTTCACCCCAACGGGCACGTTCACGCTCACTGTGCACGGTTTTGTACAAAATGCCTCACGTGGTTTTACGATGACACTCGTCGTCGACAACTAGGCTTCGGTGTCTTTACGTCACGCTAGCGTGACGCGCGTAATCCCTGGTGACGATCCGGACGATTCTATAGGCATACGATTCCCCGCCGGTATCCATAGGGCTTTCGTCGCCGGCCGGTCGTCTGCTCCGGACGCACATAACGATTGATCAAATTCTCGATAGCCGGCTGCGCCGCGCCCAGCAGATCCACGGCGAGCGCCCTCGCCCCGCGCGACCGCGCCGCCAGGGCCGCTGTCGCGTATCCCGGCGCATCGGTGGCGGTATCAACAGCGTATCGGGGTGAACGCCGCGCCCGAGGTGTCATTCACCAGCGCGCGCGCCAGCGTCAGTGCGTCTTCCGCTTGCGAATACGCCGTTGTGGGTAGAACGGGCATGGTTCCTCCCGTGTTTTGACACGCTGGTTCCGATCGCTGTGATTTGCGTTAGGATGATTCGCAATACCTTGAGCAGACGTGCAAAAAAGGAGAACCAATGGCAGCAAACGACAAACGCCAGTACATTTCGCCGCCCGGTGGCATGGGTGATCTGCCGTTCAGCAACGCAGTGATCGCCGGTAACACCGTTTATCTCGCCGGACACATTGGCTTCGATCCTGCCACGCGAAAACTTCCGGATGATATCGAACACGAGGCACGCTTCGTGCTCGAAGCGCTACGCGACACGCTCACCCGCTGCGGCTTGACTATGCAGGATCTGGTTTCGCTGACAATATTTTGCCCCGAGCTTTCGCTGTACGAGCGATTCAACTCGGTCTATCGTACATACGTGCGCGCGCCATTCCCGGCCCGCGCGTTCATTGGCTCCGGCCCACTACTCTTTGGCGCGCACTTCGAAATTCAGGCCATCGCCGTGAAACCTGAGGCCTAATTGAGCCGCGCGTAAACTCGCTCGCGCGATCGCTCGAGTCGGCGCACTGGGAGCCTGAGTCGCGAGTTCGATTGCGATAGCGTCAATGCGGTCGCGGTGGTCTGCACGCGCACCGTGGCGATGGCGGATGTATTATTCGCCGTGCACACCGGGGCGGAATTGTAAGCCGTGGGAAACGTCACGGTGGCCGTTCCGGATGCCAGGGCCACCGCGCCAGCGATGCAAACGCCTCAGGATCCAATTTCGGAACCGCGCGCGCCAATTCCGCGTGGTCTTCCCGACGCCGCAAAAAAAAGCGCATCCATCCGGTTCCTATCTCCGACCAACGCTGTCGCCGCGCGCGCCGCTTCGGGTGTCGCAAATGTTTCGCGGTAAGCACTCGCTTCTTGCCACGCATCGCGCAATTCGGGATTCGCTTCCAGCGCCGCGCGCAACTGTTCCGATTCGAGTTGCCCCGTGGCGCTCACGCCCGACGCTCCCGCGTCCGCCGCGGAAGCTCGGCTGCGCCCCGCTGAACTTCCTCCTGGCCAAAATCCATGGCCAATTGTTCGTTCGTCCGCGCCGCCGAATCCTGCGCGCTCGGATCGCGCCGTTCGCCATTCGCCTCACGACGAGCAGTTCTGCGCGGCGCCTGCGGCAGCAGTCCAAGTATTTCGTCGTCGCTGGAATTGCGATTCAAAACCGGCGGCGGAGTAATCGTGTTTGCGCCCATACCCTGTTCGCCGCCCTAGTTTCCAATCGTGTGCCGATATGCACCTGGCCTATCCACAATCACCCCACGCTATTCTGCTGTACCTAAGCCACTTACGCGATCGGGACGCCTGTTCTCCTTGGAGTTTTCCACAATGAAACTACAGTACTATTCCCGCTTCGGCATCTCTCTTGTACATCTAGAAGCAGCAGGGGGAGCTGTACGTTAGTCCAGGAGGACGCGGCAGGCCCTGCAAATAACTGAGGTAACACCGATGAGCGCGCCGCCGATCGCCTCCGCACTAGCTAGCACAAACTTTGGATCGTCTAACTCACCGGTGGGCATTGAACGCCGGCGCCGCAAGCGCGCGAAAATCACCGCGCAAGTTCACATGCGCGGAGTGAATACGCCCGAACCCTTCGAAGAGATCTGCAAGAGTGTGGACGTGTCGCGTGACGGACTTCTGGTCACCGCTGCGCGCGCAGGATACTGGAAGGGCCAGCGACTCGACGTTACATTCCCGTATTCCACAGCAGCCGCCGCGCTCAATTCCTCGCAAGCCGCCGAAGTGGTGCGCGTCGCCGAACAAGACGGCCGCTACGCGGTCGCATTGCAATTCATCAATGCGAAGTCCGATTCCGATGCAAAGGACGCCGCCGGGCGCGATCCCTCAGTTGCCGGTGTCACCGCGCCGCCCACGTCTACGCAAACCAAACAGCAGTCGGTCGTGCTCGCAGTCGAATCCGACCCGAAGACCGCCGAAATCATGCGCAGTGTTCTTTCAAATGACGGCTACACCGTCATCATCGTCCCCACGGCACAGCAAGCTCTGGACATCCTACGCAACACCGTCCCGGCCGTGTTTC
Organism: Acidobacteriota bacterium; assembly: GCA_013289695.1. Lineage (GTDB taxonomy): Bacteria > Acidobacteriota > Terriglobia > Acidiferrales > UBA7541 > Palsa-295. Next base: position 50,805 of record JABCZK010000001.1, on the reverse strand, counting down.
TCGCTGAAGTGGAGGCGACAGACATGAGCGGCCACGACCTCTGCCTGATTATCAAGCGCAACGAACGGCTGCAGCGGGTGCCTGTAATCCTGTTAACGAAATCGGCGCGCCCCACCGACTACTCCGCCAGCCACCAGCTCGGCGCAGTCGTCTGTATGGCAAAACCCTTCAAACCAGAGCGGCTACTGCATGTCGTCCGCTTGGTCGCTCCACCGCCAAGCGCCAGAAGCGCCTACGGCGCCTCGCGTTACTCCAGCGGCTCAATCGAACGCGCGATATGAGCGTTCGCTACATCCGCCCCTAGCATTACCGAGAGTTAATTTCGAGCGAAACCGCAGCATGAACTAGAAGTACCAGTTGTTCGGACCGTAGGGATTGGTCTGTGCCGCCGCCCGCGACCCCCGCTTGCCTTCCCAGTCGGACGTCGCGTTTCCTTTGCTCAACACCGGTCCTTCCACCAGCACAATCGCCGGATCGGCTTGTGAAGATGATTTCTGCGTGGGCATGCACTGTCCTCGCTTGCGCTGCTGATGATGGTGGTCTTTAGCCGGCCACGGACGGCATCCGCGACGACACACGCACAACTACGCACACACCAACCGAAAACGCGTTCACGGCATTGAATCGGGCGGAGAAAAACGGGTCGACTACAGAAATTACATCGTCACGCGCGAAACAGCGGCCGTCAGCTATTGCAGTACGAACGATCGCTGGCCCAACGCGATCGCGTCAGCCAGTCGTGCTCCACGCTCGTCGGCCGAAAATCCAAAAGTGCAATTCGTGAAGCGCACATTTTGCAGCGAAACCTCGCCACCTTCGTAGCGCAGCCGCGAACCAATAAACGTCACGTTCTTCCAACGAATGCCATCCAGCGTTTGCGCAGCCCCCGCGATCGTCAATCCATCTACGCGCACGCCATCCGCCATCACCCGCGTCGAGGGCGGCAGCAGGATTTCCGAAGCATCCGGCATCAGCGTCGCATCGATGTAGTTGCCGCGCAACGCTGTGGGATCCAGCAATTCGTTGGCGCCCAGCGCCCGCGGCGCCGCCAAAATCACGTGCCCTGGAATATTCACGGCGTGGGCCGCCTGGACTCCCGGTCCTACATCAGGCCCGGAATTCTGCGTCCCCATCTGAGCGGCATTTTCAGTCTTTGGCGCTGCACCCTCACCCCCGCCACCTGCTTCAGGCATAACCGGTTGCGCGGAGCGCAATTGCGCCAGTTCAATCCGTGCCAGCGTTACATGCTCGACCAATCGCGCGTTGTCAGGATGCGTCTGCAGGACACGATCCAGCTCGCGAACCGTGTGCTCAAAAAATTCAGGCGCGGCCGTTTCCGCCCGCATTCGCGCGGTCATCAGTATCGTCGCCACGCGATCCGCCTGCATTTCGGCCGCTGTGATGTTGCCGCCTACTCCCTGCGCGACCGCCTGTTCCAAAGCGTTCAACAAAGCCGTTTGCCACGCCGCCACCCCCGGCCTGTCGCTCGGCGGCCTTGCCAAGAAATGAGGCGCGTCGTTGCCCGCCATCCGCGCCGGATCCAACAATCGCTGCGCGCCTTGCCATGCTAGTGTCGCCATCAGCGCCATCGCCAGCGACACCACCGCCACGCGCGCGTACATTGGCGCCGGCGTATACCCGCTCTTGCGTCTTAACCAGCGGCGATCCCGCCCGCTCGGCGTATCCCAAATCGTCAATCCCATCCTCGCTTCACAACCGCTAGCTGCTGACCATTATTCTAGACCAGCCCGCGCGCCCGCGCGAATCTTCGCATTAGATCCACTGATCGGACCCCAATAAAATCGCGGCGGTGCCGCGCACTGGTCCTCCCTAACCGCATCTGCAAGATTTCGCAAACTCATCATGCAAGAAGTTGACCAAATCATGATGGTCGGCGAGCACGTCTGTCTCCGGCCGTGACGCATTCCCCGCCGTCGGCACCTGCCCTGCTCGCGGCGATCGCCACGACGCGAACCGCGCTCGTTGCGCCTCACCGGACCCGATGGAGTTTCCGCTTGCTGCGCTCTGCACGAATCCGTGCCCGCCTTGGTCAGGCTGAACCGCCTCCCGGTGAACGCGCGCGACGAACGCAACCGTCACCGGAGCGACACCTTCATCCGCAAGCACCACAATCGGAGGCACACCCGCAATGCGCAAAATCGAATTCAACAGCGCGCGATTCTCAGTGAGAGGCGGGTGGGTTCGGCGGATTATCCGCCTTAATTTCGATGATTACCTTGCAATCGCGCGGCGGCGATTTCTCGCCATTGGGCATCTGCGCTGAAACCCCAATGCGATGCCTTCCGATCGCGAACAACATCCGCGGACTGGTAGCCGTAATCCCCTTCATCACGCCTTGCGCATTCTGCGGCACGGGAATGGAAAACAGGAAATACGGTTTGTCGCCGGAAATGTCGTAAACATCAAATGTCTTCGCGCACGCGGTCGTTACTTTCGTCGAGCACGCCGGGGTCTTCGTGAAGTCATAATCGAACTGGACGGTGATGCTGTGCATCGCCGATCCGCTCGGCGCCGGATTCGGCCCCTGTTGCGTGCCGGACGATTGTGGCGCGGCGCTCGATTGCCCCGCCGTTGCTTGCTGCTGCCAGACTACGCCGCCTGCCGCCGCACCGCGATTCACTCCGGCGCTGGCAACTGCTGCGCCAACGGAAGTCCCTCGTGCCGCCAAAAGCAACACGACCGCGAGAATGATTCGGTACTCCCGACGATCCCTCAACGATACTTCCCCTTGGCGGCGGCGAAATTACCGCACGGTAGCCAGGCGCGCATATCTCTCACGTTATCATCGCGGGTGTACTGTCCGGAAGCCCCGCGCGGAAAATTCTCGCCCGACGCCGATTGCAGCACTCCGCCCCGCAATCCTAGACGAGAATTTGCACCGTAACGCTCGATCGCATGACCTTCGCCCGCACAAAATTCGCGCGCACACCGGTAGCGACTAGAGTGTCTCCCGTCGTCGGCGTGGAGCTCATATTTGCGGCGCCCGTAGGTCGCGCGTACTGTTGGTCCGCGTCGTTGATTGCGGTTTGCAACTGGATGTTCACCGAAGTCAGAGCCCTAGCGAAACTGATCTGCCAGCGAATTGTGCGGCCATTCTCCCAAAAAACTGGCATAGCTGGGCAACGCAAACTGCTGGCTCGCCTGCCCCCGGAGCTTCATTGTTGAATGCAAGAGCAACATCGCCAGGAAAGATCGAGTACGGAGGGACCTGCGCGTTATCGTGCGGCATCGTCGGGCGTCTCCTGAAGGACCTGCGTTTCTGGCTGTCCTAGCCGCGCATGCGGCGCGGTACGAATTATAAACCGTCACGAATGGGAATTAATCTATCTTCGGCATTTAGTCAGCGTTAGCATACGCGCACCCATGACCGCGGCCGCCTATCACCAGGCACACCACTACCTGTGCGTAAGTCATGGAGAGACGGGCGGGTTACGAATCGCCTGGGACTAAAAAGCGCAGGCGAACCGCTCGCTGCGCTCTACACTTTTCGAGGTTAACGACTGGGTTTAGACGCTCACTTCATAACTTTGTCAAGTCGTTGTGTGTATACATGAAAATAATCCAAGCCATGCACACTCTGTTGGAGTTGCGGCGAACCAAAAAGCGCGAACAGGAACCAGGCTCTCGAAAGCAAGTTGCCCACCCGAATACCCTAACGGCTGCGTCTCCTCTCGTCACGGTTTCTGCGGTTCAGGATTCTGTGTAGCCGCGTCGCCAGTCCGTTCCCGCTCTGGACGCAAACTAAAGTCCACGCCTCGCGCAGCATTCTCATTTACAGTGCGTTGCAGGTCGATCTGGCCTTCATCAACCGCATTCTCACCACCGTATGACGTGAGGTAGTGAAGCTTCCCGCCCGTCATCCAGTAATCGCTCACTGCGAAACTTGAGCCGTCCTTGAGATACAGCAAAACATACGGCTGTTGCGGAGCCAAATCAGCAGGCGTCGCCTGCATCGCGTCCGAGGAATCCGGTGCTTGCGCGCTGCCCGTGCCGGGCACCGCATACAAATACGAATTGACGTTATCGGGAGACGTCACGTTTGCCGACCCTTCCGATGACGCGTCCGTCCAGCCCGGTCCGTAACCGCTCGAATAGCCGCCGTAGGACCCAACTCCGCCGAAATACCCGAGGCCTCCGCCGAAGCCGTAGCCAAATCCGTACCCGTAGCATCCCCAGAAAGGATCACACGGCCCGAAGCCGCCAAACCCGAAACCAAATCCCCCGAAAAAAGGGTTGTAACCGAAATTCGGGAAGAAGGGAAAGAAGGGACCACCCGGACGTCGTGGCTGAAATGGATGCTGCGCAGCAGCAACCACCGCCGCGCCATGCGCCGAAGTAATCGGCGCGCGCGTCGTAGTTGCAAGGGGCACGAACGGCCGCGACGCATTCACGTTCGCAGGCGCGTAGTAATTTACGCGTGCCGCTGCCCGCGCCGATGCGCTTGGCGGCTCCTCCCAGGTGTTGTTCCCCGCTGCAAATCGTTCTGAAGCCGCGCTCGCGCTGGACTCCGACTTGATGTTTCCTGCAGCCACTGAATTCGCGCCTTTGGCAGGCGCTGCCGAATTCGTGGAACCGCTGTGGAACGGATTCCACCAATGTCCGCCGCTGCTACCACTATTGCTTCTACCAGCGCCGCTGCCGCCATTCGCGTGAGATCCGCCGCCACCAGACGACGGCGCGCTCCCGCCACCGCCGCCAAAACTGCCATGTGACCCGCCGCCCCCGCCTCCTCCGTGCGAACCGCCGCCCCCACCGCCGCCACCATGTTGAGCGAGTAGGGGAACAGGCGCCAGAGCTAACCCAAAGGCAAACACCACGGCCGCGGCAACTCTGCAAATCGTCGGACCATGAGAACGAATAATTGCCGTCTTGCTTTCCTGCGGAACTCGAAACTGCTGAGAAGTCTTGGTCATTTTGTATCCCTCCACCCGGGCGGGCGACTGAAGGGTGCTGCTACGTCTACCGCTGCTTCGATTACTACCGCTCCGTCCACCACTTTACTGTGCATTCTACACAATTGGACGCCCTTCTGCTCGCTGGGGTTTCCCCAAGTTACAATCATGTTACAAATCACCCTCGGCCAGCCGCCTAACCGCGCATCACATTGACGTTATACTGTCTCCGATGATCCCGTTCCTTCACATCGGTCCTTTCGCTATACCTACCTTCGGCCTGATGGTCGCTTGCGCGATGCTCACCGCGTATTTTGTGCTGCGCGCCGACTTGGCTCGTCGCAGTATCGCAGCTAAACATTCGGGCGAGGCCGAAGCCCTGATTTCCTTTCCTTGCCTGGCCGGGTTTGTCGGCGCGAAGTTGTACCATTTGCTGGAATCTCCCGCGGACTTCTTCGCCGACCCGGTGCATTTGCTCTTCAGCCCTTATGGATTTGCATGGTTCGGCGGTCTGCTCGCGGGGTTCGCCGCCTTCGCGTTTGTCGCCTGGCGCATCATCAGGCATAATGCAGCCGCCGGTCGTCCCGTCTCTCTCCTCTCAATTTTCGACGCAGGCTCTTCTGCCGCCGCCCTCGGATACGGGATTGGCCGCATCGGCTGCCTCCTTTCCGGCGACGGTGATTACGGCATTCCAACTTCCCTACCCTGGGGCATGAGCTTTCCGAACGGGCTGGTCCCCACCGTCGAGCGCGTTCACCCCACTCCCATCTATGAGTTCATCGTAGCGTGCGCCATAGCATGGTGGCTCTGGCACATGGGCGCGCCCGGTGAAGGCAGCGCCCGCGCTAAAGAACGCGTCTCGCAAAACATGGACAATGGCACGAACGCATTCGTCGCTTCCAGCAGACAGCCCGGCGAGGTTTTTGCGGCCTATCTGGTCCTAAGTGGCGCTGCTCGATTTCTCGTCGAGTTCATCCGCATCAATCCCCGCTCGTTCCTGGGAATGTCCAACGCGCAAACTGCCGCGGCGGCTTCAGTTATCGTGGGAGCTGTCTTGTGGGGATGGGTACGCAGAAAACAGTGAATGCCGATTGACCAGATTTGGACAGGGTCAGGAGGAGATGACGAAACAACGGATCACGCGACGCGGGGGCGCCTTTGACGTGGTCTTCGGGTATCACGCGACTGGGCGGTTCAGCCTGAGATCCAGCTATGCGGGATTGAAGGGTAGCAACGCACTCCAGTGCGCCAACGGTGGCGTGGCAACACCCGATGGCGTTCTGAAACGCGCCACTCGCGCCGGCGCGACGGCTAACTGGCCGGATCAGGATCCGCATCAACCGAAAAATTGTCCGCGCGCCGCAACGCCGGAAACCACCAAGCCCAGAGCGCCGTAACAACCAGCGTGCCAATCCCGCCCAGAATCACCGCGGGCACGGTTCCGAACCAGCCCGCCGTCAGCCCCGATTCGAATTGCCCCAGCTCGTTCGAGGCGCCGATAAAAATCATGTCCACCGCATTCACGCGTCCGCGCATCTGATCCGGCGTCGCCACCTGCACGAGCGTGACCCGAATCACCACGCTCACCATGTCTGCCGCGCCCGTGAGCGCCAACGCTGCCAAAGACAGCGTCAAGCTGCGGGAAATTCCGAACACAATCGTGAAAATGCCGAACGCTGCGACGCACCATAACATCGTCCCGCCCACGCGCCGCCGCAACGGGCGATATGCCAGCAGAATGGCCATGGCGCCCGCGCCCACGGCCGGCGCGCTTCGCAGCAGCCCGAGCCCCCAAGGCCCCGTATGCAAAATATCCTGCGCATACGCCGGCAGCAGCGCCACCGCCCCGCCCAGCAGCACCGCAAACAAATCGAGCGAGATCGAACCCAGCACAACTTTTTGTTTCCAGATGTAGGCGAGTCCCGCCAGAACCGTCTGCAGACTGACCGGTTCGCGGTCCCGCGCTTTCGGCTGAAAATGGATGCCGATCGTGCACACTACCGCGGTGATGTAGCACGCGAGCGCCGTCGCGTACACCGCAGTCGGCCCGCGGAACAGTGCGTAGACCAGTCCGCCCACCGATGGACCCATAATTGTGCCCACCTGAAAGATGGTCGAGTGCCAGGCTACCGCATTCTGAAAGTGTTCCTCAGAAACCAGCTGCGGCAGCAACGCGCGGCTCACCGGGCCGTTCAGCGAGCGCACCACTCCCAGCAGCACCAGCACCGCGTAAATCGGCCCGATGGAATGGGAGTGGCGCAGCGACACCAGCAGGAAGAGCGCCGCACACACCCCAAATGCCGTGTAACAGAGCATCAAGAGTTTCTTGCGGTTGAAACGATCCGCGGCGTGCCCGGAAACCAAAAACAGCAGAATGCCCGGCAGGAACTGCGCTAGTCCTACGTAGCCCAAATCGAACTTACTGTGGGTGATTGCATAAATCTGCCAGCCGACCGCCACCGAGATCATTTCCATTGCGACCACAGTGAAAAGTCGCGCCGCTTCATACAGCCTGAACGCCGGATACCTAAACGCTGCTCGCCCCGCCAACCTCCCTTCCCCGGAATCAGCCGTCGCCAAGCCCTCCACCCTCCCCAATCGCGCCACGCGCGACACCAGCTTCAATCAAATTGTAACCGGATCCTGGGAACGCCAATCTCCTGATTGGCGCACTGCGCGTCAAATCCCACTTCCGCTCGTCAAGGTATAAACCAGCAGCGCCAGAACCAACAATGTCAAAACCACGTACATCCAGTCGTGTTCCAATGCGAAGCCCAGCACCGAAAACAACACCCGCGCCACCGGAGTCGCAATCAGCAGCAGCAATCCAAACTGAATCAGCCCCAACGGATCGAGTGCCATCGCCTGATGCACAATCTGCGGCACTCCCCGCAATTCCGCAGGCTCACCGCGAAAAGTTCGATAGTTCTGCTCCACAGCGTATGACTCAACCAAGAACCACATGCCACCCACGAAAACCACCAGCGCCGCCAGCAGCACTCCCCAACGCAGAAGTTTCCCCAAGAATACTTCAACGCTTTTGTCGTCCACTTTTCCGCCGACAGCAGCACCGCCGTCCGCGTCGGTCATCACAGTTTCCCCCGCACGCCCTGGAATATCATTTCGATCGCCAGTGCCGCGATCACCACGCCAAACACAATCCGCAAAGTTCGCACTTTCGCTCCCGGCAGAATCTTCGCACCCACCAGCGCCCCCGCCAGCACGCCCAACATCACGGGCATCGCCAATCCCGGATCAATGTAACCTCGCCGCAGATAAATTCCCGCGCTGGCCGCCGCAGTTACACCGATCATAAAATTGCTGGTGGTCGTCGAAACCTTGAACGGAATCTTCATCGCCTGATCCATCGCCAGCACTTTCACCGCGCCCGAACCTATCCCCAGCAATCCCGAGAGCACCCCGGCCACATACATCAATCCGAATCCCAGCGGTACGCGCCGTACATGGTAGGACTTCAGGCCATCCGAAGTGGGATAGGAACCGTCCAGCCGCAGAATCGTCGCAATTCGATCCGGCGCCATATCCGCCGGGGGATCAGCCAACGTGTGCGTCGAAGCGTAAGCTGAGTACAGCAGCACCACGCCAAAGACAATCGCAATAATCGAGGTATGCAAATATCCGGCGAGAAACGCACCGCAAACCGCCCCAACGGTGGTTGCAATTTCCAAAAACATTCCCACACGCATATTTGAGTACCCTTCTCGAAGATACGCCGCGGCCGCCCCCGAAGAAGTGGCAATCACCGAAACCAGTGATGCACCAATCGCATATCGGATATCCACGCCAAACACCAGTGTCAGCAGCGGCACAATTACCACTCCGCCGCCCAAGCCCGTCAGCGACCCAAGCATGCCCGCCAGAAACGATCCCAGCGCGACCACCAGTGTAAATTCCAGCGTGTTCAATGGGAGAAGCTCTCGATTCCGAACGCAACTCCGCGTCGGCGGCGAGATTCTATCATCTTAAGGTTTTTTTACAGGAAGGTTGCTCTCGCCAACGAGGTCATACACGAAGCGAATCTCTACAGGCCCGTTCGAGCGCGTCCTTTCCAGACGCACGATCTCATAAAGCTGTTTCCCACCAGGCGCCGGCTCGAACGAACGCGTTATCTGCGGCCCGTGACTGCCACCCTGATCCGCAACCAGGCGATAGTCTTCCCAGTGCGCGTCGAATTCCTGGTATTTATCATCCTTGGATTTCTGTACTTTGTGGCCATCGGTATAGAACGCGCGCTGCCGGCCCGAATCATCGGTCAACAGCACTTCACCGTTTTTGGCGTCCGGGGTGTCTTTCATCGCCAGCGTGATGGATCCTGCGGGGTTCATTAGTTCCTGCAACTGCTGCCGGTCATAATCGCTGTCCGCGTTCTTGCTCCCGCCGTTTCTAGGGTTGCCGCCGCCATTACCCCCACCATTGCCGCCTCCGCCGCCGGGGTACGGCGATCCGATTCCGCCCATGTGAATTCCGGTCCCGTTCCCACCACCGCCTCGCGGATTCGCCGGGTTGTCAGCGTTGGTTCCGCGCGCTTCCCGCATTTTGTCCTGCGCGTCGTCACTCTGCTCCAGGTCGAACTTCCACGACGCAAAAAGCTGCTTCTTATCCGGAACCACCATCTCCGGCTGCACGGCCGGCCCGGATGACCCCGCATGCGAGTCGCCGGAATCCGCGGCCGGCCGGATCGGCCCGGCGGGCGCCTGCGCCGCAGCACCACCTGAAAATGCCGCGCACGCGCCGCAAAGAATCGCGCCAAGCGCGACAGTTCGCGTCAGAGTCCAGTTTGCGTTCCTGGTCGAATTCAATATCCTCGTCGTTCTCATCGCCTTACGCATCCTCGCGCTTTGAATTATCGGCCCGGACCGAATATTCGCCATAACCTCAAATGCACTCGGTCGCACTCCTTCACCAGCCTGCCAATACGGATGCACAAAAATCCCACCGGGATGCAATGCCGAGCCTCACTCGGTGAATAACCCTATTGTGCGGCCCCGGAACCCGCACCCCGTGCCTGGACCTTCTGCAGCAAAGCCATAAATTCCGCGCGCTTGTTCCCGCCCAATCCAACGCCCGCGTAAGCCATGTGAATCAATTGCTGGTTCGCGCGCCCGCCATCGTACACCCACGGAAACGGACCCGCCGCGCCAATCGCCCAGTAAAACTCTGCCTGCGCTCCCTGCAGGTTCGCCGGCAAATTAAAATGCGCCGAGGCGCCCGGCGTGACGGGGCTCACGCGCTGCGCCGAGAACACGTACCAATTCATCCCCGGCGACGTGACGCGCTCCATCGGCGCCAAATAGAACTGCGCCGTCGTTCCATACGCGCGCGGCCCTTCGTTCGTCTGCACAAAGGTAATCCCGGAGCTCACCTGTGCTCCGAAAAATCCCTCCAGCGTCACTTCATGCCGGCAAGCGTAGGACACCTGTAATACCGGAGGTGCATCGCTCGAAGCACTATTGGGCGCCGGCGCGAAGCTGGCGCGCGTATTGTTCGCCATCGCTTCATTAATACAAGATGCCGACGGCGGAAAAAAATAATAGAACAGAAGATCGATCATGCTCATCCCCGAACCGCTGGGCATGTGCATCTGTCCGTCCAGCCAGTTGGCATCGTGGCCCAGCAGCGGATTGTCCGAAGTCGCAAACTGCATGATCGCGCTCGTTTGCAAATTCTGCAGTGCCAGTATTCCGCCCAGATGAAACGGCGGCGAATAAGGAGCCAGCGCCACGGGCGCGTCACCAGGTTTGAATTCAGTCCACGCCACTGGCAGCTCTATCGATACTCCATTGGTGATCCCGTGCTCGATCAACCGCGCCGCGCTTTCACCAGCTGCCGCGCCCGCCGATGCCTGCGCCCCGGTTGCCCGCGCCATCGTGCCCCAAGCCAACAGCACTCCCGCAGCCGCCAAAGCTCGCATCCATTCGCTTAGTCCAACCTTCATTTCGCCTGCACTCCTTACGCCTCGTCTCTCATCGAGTGTGCCAGCATCCCGCGCCAAAAAGAAGCCCTTAAGAATGCGCAACCGGCCTGGAGCTTGCCTTTCGCCTGGTATGATTAGGAGCGGCTATGAGAGAGACACTGTTCGCGGAATTCCAAGAAAGCGTTCGCGACGCCGCCGACTACCGTAAGGGCGCGAGGGTGTTGCGTGTAGATCGCGTTAGACGACCGAAGAAACTCACACCCGCCGAGATACGCAGTATCCGCGTCAAATGGGGCGTAAACCAACTGGTTTTCGCCAAACGAGTGGGCGCGAGGTTAGTGCAGTGCGGGGCTGGGAGCAAGCAAAGCGTCGTCTTCGCGGCATCGCTCTCCAACTTTTCAGCATCGCGAAGCACAGTCCTGCTGCGTTTCTCCAGAAGGGTTGATGCTTAGAAAAGCCCCAGAGCCCCTACAGCCTCTCGGCAAGCAAATTCACCAATCCTCCGAGCCCGCAAAACGCAACCGAATACACCACCGCCCCCGGGCCAATCGGCCCGGAAGCGATGTTCAAAGTTTTCTAATTTTATTAAGCCCTCTTGACGGACTTACGGCGTCCACGGCGCTTTGTAGGCGGCGTGGCGGGTGGCTCACCCACCAGCTCAGCGGACCAAATTGCAGTAACAAACTTCTTCACACCATGATCGTCAAAATCAATCGTAGTGCGCTCGGTGTTCGACTCGGTCACCACTCCCATTCCGTACTGCTCGTGACGTATGGACTGCCCTTCGACCAGTGTCTGCACAGCTCCCTCCGTGGATGATTATGACTTCGATGCAAAAAAAACCGCACCGTCGCGACGCGCTTCCGCCCGCCGCAACGTCCTACCAGAAGTTTGTCCTGCGATTGCTCCCGAAAAGGACAGCGGCTGGGTCCGTCCCTTTCAGAATCGTTTCACTGCGCCAAGCGCGCCACGAGCTGCGTGCATGCGCATCCGGGCAAAAAAAGCAAAACACATCCAGCGACGGCGCGGGACTTGCGCTTCGTAGGCCCGGCAGCAGTCGGCAACCGTTGCGCTTCGCAGCCCACCAAACCAGCGCACCGCCGGTTGTCCATCCCAGTGCCGGCCAAAACCCAAACCTCGATCTGAAGACTTCGGCAGACCTACAGGCCGACTACGTTCTCCGCCTGCAGACCCTTCGGCCCCTGCTTTACTTCAAACTCCACGGCCTGACCCTCGTTGAGGGACTTGTAGCCCTCGGACTGGATCGCGGAGAAATGCACGAATACATCCTCGCCCGATTGGCGCTGGATAAACCCATAGCCCTTGGCCGCATTGAACCACTTCACTGTACCTTGCTCTCTGCTCACGGAAACTGCTCCTAAATTATTCATAAGGTGGCTCTTAGCCACCCGGAAAGCTGCTTATCGCCCCGCTCGCATTGCCCCGCGCAAAAAAAAAGCCGTCGGACGTTTGCCCGGCAGCCATTCCTCGCGCGCGTCAAAAACGAATCATAGAGCAACAAACGCAACCCCATGCTACCACGTTTCACCCCTCCCCGCAATCCCCCCAGCATGACTCGATGTCGCGCGACCGCATCGTCGCCGCGACCCGCTTGACAACGCCGAAGCGTCAAGCGCAGGATGGCCACGCATTCCTGAGGAGTGACTCCCATGTTACTTGGTATCCCGGTTGTTACCTGGATCTTTGTCGGCATCGTTCTGACCGTCGCCTACATCTTGCTGTCCTTCCATCGTGTCGGACCGTCCGAAGTCGGCTTGGTCCTTAAGCGCGTCTCCGCGCGCAAACTGTCCGGAGACAACGTGATCGCTTTCCAGGGCGAAGCGGGATATCAAGCCGATTTGCTGCTGCCCGGCCTCCGCTGGAAACCTTGGCTGCTCTACGAAGTCCAAAAGTTTCCCTGGGTCCAGATTCCCGCCGGAGAAATCGGAGTCGTCATCGCGCAAGTAGGTTCGTCCTTGCCGATTGGCGCAAAGTCGGCGGTGTATAAAAAGTCCTTCGGAAATTTCGCGGACCTGCGCTCCTTCATCACGGGGGGCGGGCAAAAGGGTGTCCAGCGCCCCGTATTTTCTCCCGGGACGCTCGGGCCCATTCATCCCGTCGGTTTTCTCGTCGTCACCAAGAGTCAGGCGTACGGTCTCCCGATTTCACCCGAGCTACGCTCGCGCTCAAGCAAAATCGGGAGGCTGACTCCCGAGGCGTTCGGCCTCCGGCCCGAGCAACTCGAATTGCTGCGCATCGAGCCGAAACCCTGCGGCAAAGACGCCGCCCTGATGGACCTGGTCGGCATTGTCACCACTTACGAAGGAGATCCTCTGCCCTCCGGCGACATTGCCAGCCGCCTCGGCGGCTTCGCCGATATAGACAAAATGGAGAAGGACAAAGCCACCGACGGCGACGTCATCGAAGTGCTCCTCGGCAACAAAAATAATCTGCACAACAATTATCAGGATTTTCAGGCGTTCCTCGACAACGGCGGCCGCATCGGCTTGCAGCACGACCCGCTGCTCTACGGCGCCTACGCCCTCAATCCCTTCCTGGTCGGCGTCGAAATGGTTGGAATGTTGGTCGTACAACAGGGCCAGGTCGCCGTGATCAAAGCGTACGTCGGTCTGCCGACGCAGGATATGTCCGGCACCGATTTCAAATTCGGCTCGCTCGTGCGTCCCGGTCACCGCGGTATATGGGAGGAACCGCTGCGCACCGGAAAATATCCGCTCAATCCCCGTTGCTATCAGGCGGAGATCGTGCCGACGTCTATCCTCACGCTCAACTGGGCCGAGGCTGTTTCGCAAGCGCACAACCTCGATTCGCAGCTCTCGCAGATCGTTGCGAAAAGCAATGAAGGCTTCGTCTTCAAAATTGACCTCCAAGTCCAAATCCATGTCCCGGACACGAACGCCCCTCGCGTGATTTCCATGGTGGGCACCATGATCAACCTCGTGAATGAGGTACTGCAAGCCGCCGTGGGCAATCATTTCCGCGACAAGCTGCAAAGCATGCCCGCGGTTCGTTTCATCGAAACGCGACAGCAGGTGCAGGAAGAGGCGTTCAAGCACATCAAAGACCAGCTCGATCAATATCGCGTCGAAACGCGCGGCGTTTACATCCAAGACGTCATCCTGCCGGAAGATCTCGTCAAGGTCCTAACCCAACGCGAAATCGCCAACCAGGAAATTAACACCTACCGCATGCAACGCTCCGCCCAGGATGAACGCATCTCCATGGAAAACGCCAAAGGCACTGCCGAAATGCAGGCCGATCTCGCAAAATCCAAAGTAGGGGTGGACATCAAGACGAATAACGCCAATGCTCGCACCGAAGAAGCGCGCGGCGAGGCGGAATTCATTCGTCAGACGGGTACCGCGCGCGGCGCGGAGGTCGAAGCGGTCGGACTCGCACGCGCCCGCGGCTATGAAGCACAGGTGCGCGCGCTCGGATCGAATGCTACGGCGCTCGTCAACGTCATCGCCGCGCTCTCGGAAGGCACCTCGAAATTCGTTCCGGACATCCTCGTCACCAGCGGCTCGAATGGCGGTGGCGCTCTAGATGGCCTGGCGGCCACCGCGATGCGTTATCTCGCAGGAAACGGCGGCAATGGCGCCGCCACTGCGGCCGTCAAACCCACCGAGTCGAAGGCCGGCTCGTTGCCAGGCAGCCCGACAGCAAAGCCCGGGAAAGAGTAGCAGCCGTCTAATAAACGGCAGATCCGGACGGGCGGGGCTTCAGCCCCGCCGAGAAGCTCGCCAATTCAGGGGCTTCAGTCCCCTGAAGCTGCGGTTTTCTGTCGTGGCTCGATTTTCATGAGATGGCTTCGAGCAGTGCCCACGAGTAGCCAGAGCGGCCCAGCCGATCACTGTGCTACGCTCTCTGCTAAAATTGCGAACTGATCGTTCCGATCAGCACGCGCGTCGTGTCTGAATCAAAGAGCAGAATCGTATCCGCGCTCACGACATAGCAAGTCACATTGTAGGTCACGTTCGGGTTCATTCCCTGTATCACGGCCGTGCCGCGCCCGCTGGTCGTATCGGGCGCGCTATTGAGTTTCGTATTCGTCACAAAGATCGGATTAGTGCGGAACACCGCGCTGAAATTGTTGATATCAATCGTTCCTGAAACGGAAGCAAGTCCGTTCAACGTCAGCTGCCCCGATAAATTCTGCTGATATTTTGCCGTCGCGTCGTGAAAGATTCCCTGCCCCGCCAATGCAAACGCAAAACTTCCCGTCAAGCCGGTCGGTATCGTTGATTGGACGAAAGCCGAGCCCGTCGAAATCGCCGTCGCGTCCAGTTCCAGCATTACCGCGGGTCCTTGCTCCGACTGATACATCGCAAATTCCTGAGTCGTCGAACTCGGCCCCGCAACACACGTCCCGCTCGCGGTACTCAGCCGCAGATCAATCCGCCCGCTGGTCGGATCCACAGTGTAAGTGCAAGTGCCCAGCGTCGTGTCCGACGTCACCGTCCCGGCGTCGTTGCTGTCGATAACCCCGCTCGTCCCGCCACTGCCGCTCGAGACGAACACTCCCCCGGCCGCGTAGGCGCCGGTCGGCGATGTGCCGCCGGCCGTGAACGGATAGTTGCCGCTGGGAAGACTCGCAGCATTGAACGAGCTTCCCGTGGGCGCCGCGTACGCGTCGCCGCCCAGGTAGTTGTTGTTGTCGATTTCCACCAAATGCAACTGCGTGGTCTGCTCGGAAGCCGTCGTGTTCACGATGTAAAAAGCATACTGAATTGAACCCGTTGTCGTACTGGAAAGCGTCAGCGTTCCCCGTCCGCTCCCCGGAAAACTCGCGTCCATCGTGTATGTTCCCGCCAGGCTCCGGTCTTCGGTCGAAACTCCGCCCGCCGGGTTGCTGCTGTTGTTGACGTCCAGAATCGGACTTCCGCCGGTGATTTGCCCCGCGCCATTCGCCGAGAACTTTCCCGCCATTCCCTGCGGGAAAAATGCCGCGTCAGCTCCGGCGACGCTGAATACGTAAGGACCATGGAGCGTCGTCAGCGCAGTGGTCAGACCATTCAGATTCTGCTGATCCACCGTTCCGCTTCCCGTGTTTCGGGCGTCGAAGCGCGTCAGCACGCCATGCTGGAAATTTGCCATCGCTAATTGCAACGTCTGCACCGTCCCCTGACCGGCCCCAGAGCCCGAACCCACATTGAGGTTCACCGTCGCGCGGCCATCCGGGCCTACCACGTATGTTCCGATGATCGGCACCTGCGTCGCCACGCCCGTCGAAAAACTGTCACTGTCTTCTACGCCACTCACGATATTGCCGTTCCCATCTGCCTGAAAACTTCCCGCCACCGCTACAAAACCCGCGCTGTTGTTGCCGGAATAAGAAAACGTAAACGGCCCGGTCAAGGATGCATTTGAAAACAGAATTGTCGCGGTAGCCGTCGCGGTTGTCGTTCCGTCGGTCGCAGTGATAGTAACCGTGTCACCCGGCGGCGGCGACGGCGGTGCCGTGTAAAGTCCAGTGGGACTGATCGTGCCGATGTTTCCACCCTCGCTCGAGGACACCGACCAGGTAACGCCCTGAGTGGTGGTCACGTTATTCAGAATCGCGGAAAATGGCTGAGCACCACCAGCTGGAACGGGCGCGGTCAGCGGACTCACGGACAGCCCCGTCCCGATGCCGATGGTCGCAATCGCCGTATTCGAGGTGACCAAGTTGACGTTCGTCGTCGAACCTGGAACCTGCGGAGTCGTCGCCGTAATGTTCACCTGCCCGCTGTTGATGTTCGGTACTATCGCCGGAGCGGTGTAAACTCCCACCAGCGCATCTATCGTCGAAGTCCCGATCGTTCCTGTAGTCGGACTCCCGCCCGCCACTCCGTTCACATACCACGTCACGATCGTCGTCGTAGTCGAAGTCGAAGAACTTGCTACCGACACCTGTGCCGTGAATTCCGCCGTCTCGTTAATTTGCACCGTCGCCGCGGCCGGCGAAATCGTTATCGCTGTCACAGTGCCCACGGCGGGGCCGCCGCAAGACGAAATGCCCAGCAGCCCCACAAGCGCCACGGACATTAGCAACAGTCCGCAAATTCCCTTCCGCATCGAGTTACCTTCCCTTCGTGCCTCAGTCCCGTATGATCCGTCTCTGCGCGCCAGTTCGTTTTCCGTCCGTGAGACTTCAACTCCCGCCGTCGTGTCCATCACCCGATTCCCGTTCCGTAGTCTGGTCATCTGCCTCGGCCCGCTCTTCCCCTCCGTCGCATCCAGCACATCGTTCCTGGACACACACGTCGATTCTATGATTCCCGTGCCGATAGAAAAAGTTCCAATGCTTAGAGGTAAGCGCGCAAGATTCGGTTGCACGTCAATTGCTTATTCCACGAGCCCCGCACCCCGTAAACCGGCAATCATCTTACATCAATCGCATCCGTTGTCACATCCGCAATCGCGGCCACAAACCGCGGCCTCGCTCGTTTTGTCTCATCCCACCACCCGGCTTGCCTCCGCCTCTATTGAGGCAATGCCGAACTCCCATAAAATGCTTTGAGCAGGATCACTCCCCCAGCCGTCGCCGCCGAGATGCTCAAAAGCGTGCCAATCAAAAAATATTCTGCGAACCGCTCGCGTTTGAACTCCGGATACCGCGCGATTGACTTCGCCGCCAGAATCAATCCCGCAGTTGCCGGCGAATGCAGAAATAAAGCGGTCATAACCAGGAACCGCTCCAACCACCCGATGTACATTCCCGCATTGCTCAATTCCGCTCGCGATTCGCCCGTCTGCAGATGCTTCAGCAGCGGCCTGGTCATGAACCGGATCAAGTATCCCCCGCCAAAAATCACCCCCACGTACACCACCAATGCCAACAGCACGCGATTGCTCGGTGTCTGCATCCGATTCAAACCGTGCAGCAAAATCCCGGAGGGCTCCACGCGCGCGATCCAGCACGCCGCCACCACAATCGTCAAGAAATGCATCACCTGATCCACCGCGAATGCCGCAGTCCCTTCCGCCAGCGGCGTTCGCCGCGCCAACCGTATCCTGCTCCCGTCAATCGCCAGGTGCAGCAGCGTCAATCCCAGCAGCACCCCCAGAAAACGCCACGAATACGCAATCGCTGGCACAAAGAATCCCGTCAACACCGCCGCGCACGCAAAATAAACCGCTCCGTGCTTCACATATCCCGCTGCGCGCCCGCTCTTTTTCTGCTGCACCAGCGTGTTTGTCTGAAACACAAAAGCCGCCAGCAAATGCCCCAGCAAGAGCGTCAGCACCGTTCTCGTCAGAATTTCCATCTCATTCCGCCACTTGCACGTTTTTATGCAACTTTCCTATCTTGCACGTTTTCGTACAAACTACCCCCAGCGTTCCTCCATCAATATCTTCATCCCCTTCATCGTCCGTCCCACTTGCCAGAAATATCCCCGCTTCAAATTCCGCGACACCGTCGACATATCCAAACCCATCGCCTTCGCGGTCGCCTGCAACCGACGATTCTTCCGAAACACAGCGATCGTTTGCCACTGCTTCTCCGTAATCCTCAGCAGCAACGTATCCTGCAAAGCATAAATCAGATTGGCCGTCGAATCGAACACCGCATCCTTTGTCTTAAACCCCGTCAAGACCTTGAATTTATTTCCTTCGCCTCTCTTCACCCCCTCCAGCGCCGTGCGTGCGAACTGGAATGCCTCCCCTCCCAGCCGGTTCACTGGCGCGCGCAGTCGCCCCGGCACTTTCCCGATGCCGATCCCCATCCGCAGCCGCAATGGCCACAGCCGCTCCCGCAAATCGAAAATCAGCTCCGGCAGCCGCGCATAGGATCGCACGATCGTTTGGAACTCATCTCCCGCCGTGATTGCGTACGGCAGCCGGATGTACTTCCCTCGCAAATGCGCGCGCGACGCCATCTCCAGTCGCTGCCCCAGCACCGCCCGCAAATTCCGCCGCGTCCTCGATCCCACCACATCCGCGATCAACACTGCGTACCGGTCCTGCTTCATTTTTCCCACCTTGCACGATTTCGTACAATTCTACTAATTTGTACGAATTCGTACAAGTACTAAAAACACTCGAATCACCGCGTCAGTACCGCGCCTCCTCACGATCAGCTCTCTTCTACCACCCTCCCCACCGCCCCGTCGCTCCTCCCGCCTCAATGCAGCCGCTCCCCGCCGTACGTAAAATCCACCAATCCGTCGCGGTAATCAATCTTCATGTCCAGCAGCACCAGCATCGCAAAACCCAGCACCCCGGAAACTTCCGTGCCGTTCCCATTACTGATACTCGTCAGGTCAAACGTCACCAGATCCTGCCGTTTCTGGTAAAAATGCGAAAACTGCAGCTTCGCATTGCGCGCGCGATACACCTCTTTCACGCTGCCATTCAGCCCCTTCACCTGTGTGCCTGCGTCGCGATCGATTTTCGTCACTTCCTTCGCTGCGGCCGGCGAGAGCGTATCGTCAAACGATCCCGTATCGATCAAAAACAACTTCGGCGCCGAATCGTTTACCCGCGTGGGTATCAGCATGTCGTGTCCAAACAGAAATATGGGTGTGTACTCCTTCATCTCGGGCGGAATGTAACGGTCGCGGAAGTGTCGCACGCCCACGGACTTGGTATCGAGGCTCGTCGTCGCCGTCGGCTCGTCCGGGATGGCTGGCAACGGACTCAACTTGAATTTGCCGTTTGGCATGTCCATATCCACCAGGAAATGCCGGAATACGTCCGCGCCGATCAGCCCGTCATCCCCCAGCACCGACCGCCCGGCAGCCACCTCGACGATGCAGCCTTGAAATTCCAGCTCGCCAATCTGAATTTTCTCGGCATAGCCGACGAACCCCACCATCGCTCCTTTATCCCCAATGCCCTGGATCTTTTCATCTACGATCGGCTTGATACCCGCCTTCGCTGCGATCTTGCTGTCCACGATAATTCCACTGGCGCCAGTATCCAGCATCAGCCGTGAAGAAACTCCGTTGAGCTTCACCGCCAAGCCGTAACCACGAATGTTCCGCGGATCGTAAAGCAGTGGCTCCATGCGCGTTTCGGTTTTTGCGACGCTTGTCACCAGCCGGCAGTTGTGCTCCTGCGCGTTGCTTTCGTTTTCGATCATGCTCAGCTCGCGCTCGAAATTGAGCCGCGTTTCCGCGTCGTCATTGCTGGCGCCCGCCAGGTAATCCTTCAAAAATTTCACTCGCTCCGCGCCACTCAGCGTCCGCATGTATGCCCTGCGAATGTCCGGGTCGTTCGGATCGATCTTATAGGCTTGATCGATGTTGTCCTTGGCGCGCTTGAAATTCAACGTGATCCAGTAAATGTGCGTGAGCCCCAGAAAAGCGCGCGCGTCCAAATTGCATTTCCGCAGCGGCTTGTAAAAGAGTTCTTCCGCCTCGCCCAGCTTTCCCTGCCGGTAATACACCTCGCCCAACGCCACCAACGCCGGCGCGCGATCCGGCGCCAGCGCCACTGCCTTCATCGCCACGTCGTGCGCTTCCGTTACCTTGTGCCCTTTCAGGTAGACACGCGCCAGTCCCGCATAAGCCGCGGCAGCCTCGCTGCCGCCGCTGGGCACGACGGCGTTGTATGCGCCGATCGCCTCATCAAATTTTCCGGTGCGGTACAGCGTTTGCGCGCTCTCGAGCGCAGCCGAAAGCGGC
This sequence comes from Acidobacteriota bacterium, assembly GCA_013289695.1. GTDB lineage: Bacteria > Acidobacteriota > Terriglobia > Acidiferrales > UBA7541 > Palsa-295. Next base: position 30,325 of record JABCZK010000001.1, on the reverse strand, counting down.
GGGTTCGTCACCGCCGTCACCGGGCACACGATGTGGTCGGGTTTCTGCTCCGAGGTTGTTTGAGCGGGCGTTTGCGTTTGTGCTGGCGTTGTTGCAGACGGAGCGGACACTTTTGCCAGGTCCCTCGCGCCCGCCCTGGCTTGTGCGTCTGCCTCAGCGGTCAGTAGCAGAAGACTCCCCGCCACCGCCGAACGCACCATCCAATTCCATCTCTTGTCACCCAGCATCGTGCCCTCACCGCGTTGTTGCCTTTGAATTTGTGAATCGCCCCGCAGGGCGATTCATCCTGAGACCGCGCTGCGCGGGATCGAAGGGTAGGGGCCGCTTCGGGCTCATCGAACCGGGCAGCCGTCACCGCCTCGCCGTTCTAAAGGTCCACTTCGACTGCTCGCTTCACGCCCCGCAATCCTGCAGGGTTCGCTGCCGCATTCTCTCCGCCAGTATCTACCCTGTCAATCACCTGCTGCGTTATTCGTTGGCTTTCCCTCTCCGCCCTCGCGTCGCTCTGCGCCTACTCCCGCATCGCCTCCCTACTTCCAGTTGCGCCCCCAGCAAAATCGTCTAAAATTGTGAGCCGGGATCCCTCACCCCGGTTCCGGCTTTTACCGTGGTGACAGGCGCTATGACGCTTCCGATGCCGTCGGACAATGCAACCCCGGCGCTCGACGCCAGCATTCTGATCGTGGATGACGATGTCGAGTTGTGCGAACTCGTCTCGGAATACCTCGTTTCTCAGGGCCTGCGCGCCGAGGCCGTCCATGACGGCAGTGTCGGTCTCGGCCGCGCTCTCTCCGGCGCCTACTCCCTCATCGTTCTCGACGTTATGCTTCCCGGCATGCGCGGCTTCGAAGTTCTCCGCAAGATCCGCGCAACCTCCACGATCCCTGTCGTCATGCTCACCGCGCACGGTGACGACGTGGACCGCATCGTCGGCCTTGAAATCGGCGCTGATGACTACCTCTCCAAGCCCTTCAACCCGCGCGAACTCGCTGCGCGTATCCACGCCGTATTGCGTCGCACTTCTTCCGCTCCCACCAATCCCGCCGCCGCACCCTCTCCCGATTGCACAATTCTCGGCGACCTCGAAGTGGATTCTCGCGCCCGCCTCGTGCGCCACAATGGCCGCGCCGTCCCGTTGACCTCCGTCGAATTTGAGCTCATGGCCGCTTTCTCGAAGTTGCCGGGCCAGGTGATTCCCCGCGATGAACTTGGCAAACGCGTCCTCGGCAACCACTTCCTCCGCTCTGATCGCAAGCTCGACGTGCACATCAGCAATCTCCGCAAGAAATTGGGCCCGGCGCCCGATGGTTCGGAACGCATCCGTTCCATCCGCAATATCGGTTATATTTATGCCTTGCCGGGAAATTCGTATTAACGGGTGAACCGCATTTGCGCACTTTGTTCCTGAAGATTTTTCTCTGGTTTTGGCTCGCGATGGTGCTTGTCAGCGGCACCCTCATTTTGTCCGTCGTCACCACCCAATCGCAGTTCACCGCTAGCCGCGCCGCGCAATCCGACCGCACCATCACTCCGCTGGTCGCCGCACGCGCCGCTGACGTCTTGGACGATCACGGCATGGGCGCCCTCTCGGATTTTCTCGCCTCCCTCGATACCACCCTGCACGCCCAGGCCTACCTCTTCGATGACGAAGGCAAGGAAATCCTCTCGCAGCCCGCGCCTCCCGAAGCCGAAGCTCTCGCCCAAACCGCCCTGCAAACCGACGACACCAAGGTCCTCATCACCCATGGCAAAAAATTCGTAGCCAGAAGAACCATCGGCTCCACCGGCAGCCGCTACGTTTTGGTCATGGGAACCGCCGTCGAGTCCGCCGCCGACGCTCTGCGCGCTCCGCTGGAAACTCAGTTCGTCCGCGCCGCGGTGGTCTTTCTCATCGCAGGACTCGTTTGCTTCTGGCTCGCCCGCCACATCACCGCCCCCATTCGTCATATTCGAGCGGCCACTCATCGCCTCGCCGCAGGGCATCTGGGCGCTCGCGTCGGCGGCAGCGCTGCCAATCGTGGCGACGAGCTCGCCGACCTTAGCCGGGAATTCGATCACATGGCCGAGCAGATCGAAGCGCTCATCTCCTCCCAACGCCGGCTCATCGCAGACATCTCCCACGAATTGCGCTCGCCGCTCGCCCGGTTGACCGTCGCGCTTGGCCTCACCCGCCTCCGCGCCAATCCCGAATCCGTCAGTGGCCTCGACCGCATCGAACTCGAAGCTGGCCGCTTGGACGGCCTCATTGGAAGCCTGCTCCGCCTCGCGCGCCTCGAAAGTGGCAGCGAAAACATCGGCCACGAATCGTTCGATTTGGGAGCCTTGGTCCGCGACGTCGTTGCCGACGCCGAATTTGAAGCCCAGAGCCTGCAACGCCACGTTCGCCTGCTCCGCATGGACTCCTGCAGCACTTCCGGGAACCGCCAGCTGCTCGCGAGCGCCATCGAAAACGTTATTCGCAACGCCGTCGGTTACACTCCAGAAGACACATCCGTGCACGTCACGGTCGAAAATGGCACTGGCAACAACTCTGGCTTCGCCGTCGTTCGTGTGCGCGATCACGGTCAAGGCGTGCCGGAAAATTCGCTCGGCGACATCTTCCTGCCCTTCTATCGTGTCGGCGATTCGCGCGATCGCTCCTCCGGTGGTTCCGGTCTCGGACTTTCCATCACCGACCGCGCCGTTCGCCTGCACGGCGGCACCGTAACGGCCGAGAATTGCCCCGACGGTGGCCTGGCCGTCGAGCTCCGCTTGCCATTGGACCTCAAGCCCACAGAAAAGAAGGAACGCGACCTGACCACAGACGGCCGCGTGAGCCGCTAGCCTACCCGGCTAAAATTTCCGCAAGCCACGATCACTCGTCGTCTCATGAAGTGCGTCAAAATGCCCTTCCTTGGGTCCTAACAAGGTATTCATTATCAATTAGATACAAACACATAGACATGGTACTAAAACCTCTTCTCCCTGAAGTACTATACGAATGTGACCTTTACCCTAGTGCGCCATTCTGCTCCACCTCGTATTCTCGACCGGTCGGAGAGGCTTTCCGATATGGGGCTCGCATCGCATGAATAAGCCGTCCAGAATGTTTCGTTCTAGGTCGAACCAGGCGGCAAATCTGGCCGTGCAGCCGGTCGCCGATCTGGATTACCCCACGTTCGGCGAAGCCGATCTCAGCGCCTGCCTTGCCGCCTTGTACAACTCATCCACCGGCGCGTTCCTCGACGAAGTCCAAGCGGGAATGAATCCCGCTGCTCCCTTTGCCGGCCAATCCGACGCAGTCTCCGATAATCACGCGCTCCTCAGCTTCAGCCCGAAATCCGCTGGTGAAATCGCAGACACCGACGACGTGCTGGCCGTCCTGCTTCAAACCATAGACTCCGCCGCACAGAGTCAAGATTTCGGCACCGCCGCCGCCGTCGTCGCCGCGCTCTTCTCGGACGAGTCCGCGATAATCAGCTCGTCATCGGCGGACTCACGTCGCGCCGAACTCTTCATCGTCGAGAAACCGGTCGCCGCCGTCCGCCCGCCCGCGCCATTTCTCACCGAGGTGATGGACCTGGAAACCATCGCTGCCTCAGCCCGCGAATCCGCGACCGCCGCGTCAGAAGATTCTTCGGCGTTCGCGAGCGGCGAAGAACCGTGCGCCTCCGAAGTCGCCAACAAACAAGTTGTCGCGGAAATGAATGCGGTAGCCGAGGAGTTTGTCGCCGAACAGCGCCATCACGCTCCGCCGGCCTCGGGACCTTCCGCTCACGAGCGCCCGCAGGACCGCCGTGTAAAACGCCGCGCCCTGATCTCTGCGCCCATTCGCGTCCGCACCGTCGAGGCCGAATCCAGCGGCTCCCAGGAAATCGCCACCACCTTCGACGTTTCGCGCTCTGGCATCCTGTTCCATACCCAGCTCGATTGTTATTCCCGCGGCATGCAAGTCGCCGTCGTATTCCCCTTCAGCAAATCGCCCAAAGCTATCCACACCGAGCAGACGGGCCGCGTCGTACGCATCACCGAGCTCGGCGACGGACTCCGCGGCGTCGCCATTACTTTTACGGCAGCGCCCTCGGAAGATTTCGCCACGGCACACGCTCGCCAGCAAACTCAAGCCCCCGCCGCCGCGCCGGAAATCGTCAGCACCAAAAAACCCATGGTCCTCGCCGTGGACTCCGACCCCCAACTCCGCGAAACCCTGAAAATGTTCCTCGAGAACGAGGGTTACGACGTCATCGCCGTCAGCAGCGCCGCCGATGCTCGCGAAGTTCTCGATCTCTTCACGCCTTCCCTGCTCGTCGCCGAAATCGAAGGCGAAGCCAACCCCGGTTATGACCTCTGCCGCTACGTCAAAGCCACTCCACGCCTCCGCCACGTTCCCGTAGTCCTCACCACCGTCTCCGCTTACCCCAGCGATTATTCCCGCGCCCACACTCTCGGCGCCATCGTCTGCATGGCCAAGCCCTACAAGCAAGAACGCCTCGGCCACATTGTCCGGCTGCTTGCGCCTCTGCCCGAGCACGTCGAAAAAACCGCCGCGCCGCACGCCGCCGACCCCACTCGCGTCCCCGGCCGCGACTTCACCGCCCACAACGGCAGCCGCGACCGCAAGACCAGCGTCACAAAAAGCCTCTTCGGCAAACTCTTCAACAAACTCCCCACCTTCCGCTGACGACGCGATGAGCATCGTCATTCTGTGAGGACGGCGCCTTTGTTTCAAGCCGGCCGCAGGATCTCTCCCCGCCTCTCTCTGCGCCTTCCGCGTCTCCGCGCTAACACGCCTCTGTCTTTCTCAGATTTCTCTCCGCCTTTCTTGGTGCCCTTTGTGTTAAATCTTTCGAAGTTGCCGTCCGAGGTGCCACATCCCCACGCCTGGCTTATACTCACCCAATGGCGCATCGCCCCGAAGTCCCTCAACGCCACTTGAAACTCGCACTCATCGCATCGATTTTAATTGCCGCAACCCTACTCGCCGCGACCGATCACCCCAAACCCAAACCGCCCCTGGAAAATTTCTACGTAGTAACCCAGGCCAGCTTCCACACCGATCCAAAATGGGTAGATCACATCCTGGAAGTTCGTCCCGAACAAGAAAGTGTAAGAGTCCGCGAAATTCGCATCGCCCCGCTCCATCCCACCTGTCCCCGCCACGTCACCGTCCGCGCCATCGAACGCGCACTCCCCAACACCACCGTAAAAAAAGTAGCCGCCCACTTCGACCTCTGCGCCTTCACCGAAGATGACGTCGAATCCATGATCCAGGCGGCCAAACGCAAATCCTCCGCCACCTCCGACGACGACTTCGCCTCCCAAACCATCGTCGCCCGCTGTGGTGACAAACAAAGACTCTTCGAGCTTCCCGATCAAGCGACTCTGCGTTTCGACGGCCTGAGCCTCGCCGATACGCACCTTGCCGCACTCTGGAATCTTGCCGCGACAGTAGAAGCCCGCACCTTCGGCGACGATTTCTCCCTGGCCCGCCTCACCCCCGAACAAGACCGCGACGCCCAAACCCTGGGCGCCAAACTGGTCCCCGAAATCAAATCCGGCAAATACGACCAAGCCTTCGCCGACAACACCTGCCCCTACGCCGAATGCCAAGATCACAACGCCGCCAGCGCCCTGCAAGGCTACGCAGGCCCCATCTTCGCCTGCCCCGAAAAATAAATGTTTCAAACGTTGGGCGCTACTGCGGTTGGCTCATGTGGCGCGATTGATATGGAGTGCGGCGGCTTGCCGCCGCTTTCGCCGAAGCCCAATGAACTGCGACAACACGATCTAGGCGAGGCTTGCCTCGTCCGCCGCCCGCCACCACTTCGCTGCGCAGCCCTGGTAGGGCGTCAGCAGTTCCGCGGCGCCGCAGTCCGACACAGAATTTCCCACCTCACGGTCCCGGTTTTGCAACCGTGTCAGCCGCATCGCGTGGCGCCGCCACAAAATAACCAAGCCGCGTTCGCACCGTCACATTCGGCCGACTGACCGTAGCTTTGATCTCGTGGAACCCTGTTGTACGTTCGCCAGACGGCGCATAGCTCACAATATATTGCGCGTGCAATTCGCTGCCGATCTGATCCAGCGCGGTGCGCAGCGCGCGATCGCGCAGCACGCGATAATGCACTCCTCCCGTCGCCGCCGCAGCCACCGCCAGCTGATGATTTTTTATTTCATTGGTCCCGCGCGTAATCAGCCAGATCGCCACCGGCATCAGATCAAGTGTACCGCCCGGCGATCCTCCGTTCCCCGGTATCTGCAGCGCTCCTGGACGCGTCGGTCCGCTAAACACTCCAGGCGGATATTTGATTCCCCGGCTCGGAGGCTTCTCTCCAAAACGCAGATCCGCTGTACTGCTACTAGGCCCCACCGCGTAAATCGCGATATTCGCCAGCTGCGCATCGCGCAAGACAAGCCCGAGTTTTGCATCGCTCGCAATATCCTGCGACTCTCCCACTACGAGCATGACGCGCCGATAATTAATCGGCCGCGTTTTCAGCTGCTCCACCGCGTCCGCCATCGCATCGTACAACCGCATCTCCGGCGCCTCGAAATTCACTGCCGAGATCGCCTGCTGCACGTCGTCATGATCGTGTGTGAACGCCTGCCGCACGTCCACCGTGCTGTCGTAAGTGATCACCGCAGCTTCGCCGTTCAGCGCCATCACCGTTTCCGTGAAGATGCTCCCCATGCCGCGAATCACCGGCGCCATCATTTCTATATGCGAACTCGTCTCGATCACCAGCGCCACCGCCAGCGGGTCGCCACCCAAGTCCCAATGATCAATCGTTTGCTCGACGCCGTTGTCGAACACATGAAAATCCTTCTGCGTCAGGTCCAGCACCGGCGCGCCCTGCTTGTCGAGCACCGTGACCGGAGCAATCACCTCCTCGGTATGCACCTGAATTTTATTTTGCGTCTGCGCCGCGCCCGCGGGCGTCGTGGTTTGAGCCAGCGCATAAACCGGCAGTAACGTAAAACACACCACGATGATGCCGCCGTGCCCGCCGAACCCGCCGCGTCTGATCACTCGCCCCATTCCGCTGCGGAATGTGATTCCGTCCCGCTCTCTGCTGTTGCCCCCGCCAAGATCTCAATCTCGTCGTGGTCACCCACTCGCGCTGCCGATCGAACATTCACGCGCCCCCCCGCGTATGTATAATCGTCGGCACACGGAGAATGAAATGAACATATCTCGTACCATGCAAGATGCGACCACCACCGAGAGATCATCACCTCCTTCCGCGCTCCGATGCTGCGCGCTACAGGCCGCACTCTTCTTCCTACTGCTAGCCGCAGCTTTGCCAGTCGCAGCACAGGACAGGAAAGATTCCAACTCCCAGCAATCCTCCAGCGACAACGACAGCATCGGCTTCAACCTCGGCAAAAACGCCAGCGCCAAAGACGTCGGCCTCCCCATCTATCCGGGCGCCCGCCGCCATAAAGACGACACCAACGACAACTCGGCCCTGAACATGGGCCTCTGGGGCGGCGCGACAGGCTTCAAACTCTTCGTCCTCAAAATGGAAACGGCGGATGCGCCAGAAAAAGTCGCGGCCTTCTACCGCAAAGCCTTGGCCAAATACGGCACAGTCCTCGACTGTAGCTCCGCCTCTTCCGCCACCAGCTCGACTGAAGACAAGTCCTCGAAAAAGCTAGCCTGCGAAGACGAAAAACCAAAAGCCAACGAAATCTCTCTGAAAGCCGGCACCAAAGAAAAACAGCACGCCGTAGGCATCGAGCCCAACGGCACCGGCACAACCTTTCAACTCGTTTACATCGAAACCAAAGGCACGGACTAACCGCAGGCGCGCGAACGCCATCCCGGGAATGCCAATCTCTCGATCGGCGCTCTACTGCCACAACGCCACGCTTCGCATTCGTGGCACAGCCACACTCTTGGCTGTGCGGCGCGATTATTGCCACACGAGTCTTGCTGTTGACTTTGTAGCGGCCGCCTGCTTTTTAGGCGGGCGTCTTTGAGTTTCGCCGCACCACCACCGCGCGCACTCCTACAATTTCACTCCGCCGATTATCCAGTGCTATCATTCCACCGTAATTTTTAATCGGAGCACCGCAATGAAATCAAAGTCCATAGCCAGCGCAATTTCCACCGCACTCCTCGTGCCAATCCTCTGCGCCCCGATCAGTCAGGCGCAAACAAAAACCCCAACTCCCTGCCCCGCTCTGCTCGTCCTCAACAAATCCGAAAACTCCCTGGCCATCGTCGATCCGGCCACCCAAAAAATGATCGCCCGCATCCCCACCGGCGAAGGCCCCCACGAAATCGCCGCCTCCGCCGACGGCAAACTAGCCGTCGTCACCAATTACGGCGCCCAAACCCCCGGCCACTCTCTCTCCGTAATTGATCTCGCCGCGCAAACCGAAATCCATCGCGTGGATCTCGGGCCTCTGGGACGCCCCCACGGCATCCTCTTCGCCGACGGCCAAGCCTACTTTACCGTCGAGCTCAACAAACTCATCGCCCGCTACGATCCAGCCACTAACAAACTCGACTGGCTCCTAGGCGTCGGCCAAAATCGCACGCACATGCTCGTCCGCACCAAATACCTGAATGAATTCTTCGCCTCCAACGTGGACTCCAACACCATCACCGCCATAGAAAAAAGTTCCGATCCCTCTGGCTGGAAAGAAACCACGATCGCAGTAGGTAAGGGCCCCGAAGGCATAGACATCTCGCCCGACGACAAAGAAGTCTGGGCCGCCAATTCCGGCGACGGCTCGGTCTCCGTCATTGATACCGCCACCAGCAAAGTGATTCAGACCTTCGACGTCCGCACCAAGCATTCCAATCGTCTGAAATTCACGCCCGACGGCAAGCTAGCCCTGATCTCCGACCCCGAAACCAACGAACTGGTAATGGTGGACACCGCCACCAGAAAAATCACAAAAACGCTGCACGCGGGCCGCAACCCCGGCGGCATCCTCATCGTCCCAGACGGCTCCCGCGCCTACGTAGCCCTAGCCGGCGACAACGCCGTAGCCGTGATCGATCTGCATACGCTCGAAGTCACCGGCAAAATCTCCACAGGCCAAGGCCCCGACGGCCTAGCTTGGTCGTTCCGCCCGTAAACAAATCATTAGTCGGTGATTCCGGTGTTGAATTTCTCTGCGTCCTCAGATTTGCGCGTCGTTATCTGAGCGCAGCGAAGGATCTCTCCCCACTTTTCTCTGCGCCCTCCGCGTTTCTGCGGTAAACGCCGTTATCCTTCTCAGATTTCTCTCCGGTGTTCCTCCGTGCCCTCGGTGTCAAATCTTTGGTCGATCCCCGCCACCACGCTCGCACAACGGAAACGGCGCTCTACTCAAACTGCTTCCGAAACTGTGCCAACTGCAATCTCAACTCCGCAACCTCACTCTGCAACGCCGCAACTTCGCCCTCCAACCGCGCAATCCTTCCATCGTCCACCACCTGACCACTAGAAACCGCGCCAACAGCCTCGCGCGCCCCGTCCGCCGTCGCAACTTCCACGTCCCCGCAAAGCAAATGCACATAGCGCGACTCCTTGGTCCCTGGCTGCCGCGCTAGCACCTTCACCAAAGCCGGCTCCCTCTGCATCAATTTCTGCAGCCCCGCCTGCACGTCGCTCAACTCCTCAAAATGATGCAGCCGCTCCCCCCGCCCTCGTATCTCCCCCGGAGTCTGTGCTCCCCGCAACAACAAGACGCACAAAACCGCCGTCTCCGGCCGCGTAAAATTAAAAACCTCCTGCAAACGATGCTCGTACTTCCGCACCCGGCTATCATTCGTATCGGCGGCGCCAGCCAAGTCCAAATCGCTCAGGCCGCGCAGCGCCGTCGTCACCTCCTCTTCGTCGAGATTCATCACCGGCTCGCGATTCGTCTTCTGGTTGCACGCATTCACGAGCGCATTCAAAGAAAGCGGATAATATTCCGGCGTAGTAATCTCCTTCTCCACCAACGCCCCCAACACCCGCGCCGCTATCTCACTCAACCGAATCTCCGCAGTCATCAAAAACCTCCACCGCTAGTGGGCTTTATCCAAAATCCCCCGCAACACCTTCAAATCCCCATCCACATGCCCCGTCGTCAAATGCGAAATATCCAAACCCAAAATGTGCGCGATCAACGGATACAAATTCACATTCTCAAACGGCGCCAATTTTTCCCCCGCACGAATATCCGGCCCCGCCGCGAAAAAAATCGCCTTCATCTCCGGCATATGCGCCGGATCGTAACCGTGCATCCCCACAGGCGGGCCCGAAGGATGCATCGCATCCCCCGCACCAGCCGGCGGCACATTCACACGTATCAAATACGGCCCGGTAGGAACCACCACCGGATCGCCCTCACGCAAATTCCCATCGAAACGCAACCCCGCCGGCACGGAGCCATTGCGATAGACCTTAAACTTGTCGCTCTTACCATCCAACGCAGCGAAAACTTGCTCAGCCGCCGCCTCCGACCGCGGGTACATGAAACCTTCCAGCGATTTCTCCAGCAGCCCCGTATCGAAATACTGGCCAAGGTTCATCCAATCCCCGTCCACTTTCACCATTCCATGATCCGCCACCACGATCAGATCCACCGGCAAATTCAATTTCCCGAGCCCCGCCACCAGTCTCCCGATTTCGTCGTCCACTTCATGCACCGCAACCCCGACTTCCGGGCTGTCCGGCCCATGCGCGTGCCCGGCACTATCCACATCGCTGAAATACAACGTAATGAAGTGCGGCCGCTCGGCGGGCGGCAATTGCAACCAGGTCAGAACTTGCGCCACGCGCTGTGCATTCGGAAACTTGTTGTCGTATTTCATGTAATACGTGGGCCGGACGCCCTGAATGTCCGCTTCCGATCCCGGCCAGAAAAAACAAGCCGCACGCATCCCCTGCTGTTCAGCCAGCACCCACAGAGGAGTTCCGCCGTACCACGTTCCGTCGGCCTCCGTCTGCGGATCCTTGTAGCTGTACACCTGCTTGCGCACCGGATCGTAAAACGCGTTCGCCACGATCCCATGGTGTTCGGGATAAAGCCCGGTCACGATCGTGTAGTGGTTCGGAAATGTGATCGAAGGATACGCGGGAATCATCCCCTCAGGCGCGCTTGCTCCCCGCGCCCCCAATGCATCCAGATTCGGCGAGCGGTAAATTCGAGGATAGTCGTATCGAAATCCGTCCAGCGAAACCAATATCACGTAAGGCTTCGCCTGCTGCGCCGCCGTATTCGGCCCATGCTCAACCGTAATCGGCGCGCTTGTGTGCTGACTTGCCGGCAACTGGCCCTGCGTGATAGCCGGCGCCAATCCCGCCGCGCTGAACACCCAAGCAAGAAAAACGAATCGCAACGCGCTCAACCAATTTCGCTTACGCATATTCCAACCAGGCCTCCTGACTCGCCCCGGACCGGCGAGTCACCCCACGACATTATCTTTGCTTCCATCGCTTTTGATCATGAAAATTATTCTGCTGACGATCGCGCGTTTTTCCGGCAACCGCGCGGCCCGATGCCTCGTCTAATCGAATGTAGCCGGAAAAAGGGCTACGCAGTACAGAAAGAAGGCCCGATATGAAGGAAATCACTGAGGTTGTAAATTCTGAGCTCTTCCAGACCACTTTCACCCTGCGCGATCCCGAAAGTAGTTCCAAACACGAACACACTCACACATTGAATGAGGTTCAGCGCCGCGCGTACCGCATCCACGAGCGCCACGGCGGAATCTACGGCGGATACACGCTGGAAGACTGGCTCGAAGCCGAGCACGAGCTCGACGAAGAAGACAATTCCCCGTCGCCGAAAAAAGATCAAATCCACTGACGCCGACGCGCGCAGTTCCCGTCCAGCGCGAGTTCATGAAGCTTACCCGGCGCGATCACGCGGTGCGTGCTGCCCCTGCGGCGTCGCCGCGGGTGTTCCCCAATCGGTTTGCACCGAGCTCGGACGGATCGACAGTTTCGTCGTGATTTGCGGGATGGACTGGCCTTGATTATGCAGCGCCCGCACCTGGACCGACAACGGCTGCGGCACTTGCTGCGCTGCGGCCTGCTGCTGCACTTCCACCGCTTTCGGCTGCGCATCGATCGTCGGCACCGCTGCAGCCGAGCCGACTGCTGCTACTCCGCTTATTGCAATACTCATTGTCCTTTACCCCCTAAGGCTGGACCGCTCCTACATAGGCTTCATCGGCCTCCGCTCGGAAAGCATTAAGACAATCTTAGAAACCCCGGAACGCGCCAAGCCCGCGGCCCGCAGCACTCAATCCACCTGTCGCATTTCGAATCGCGCCGCATTCTGCACGCAAATCGCAACCATGCTACAATTAAAGCTCCTTGCTCTCCGTTAACAACATCACGATGCGCTTCGGCGCCAGAGTCTTGTTCGAAGACGTCAGCACGACCTTCTTCGCAGGACGCCGCTACGGCATCACCGGCCCCAACGGCGCCGGTAAATCCACGCTGATGAAGATCTTGACCGGCGAAATCGAGCCGACCAAGGGCGACGTCACGCGCCCAAAAAAGCTCGGCATCTTGAGCCAGGATCAGTTCGCCTTCGACGAGCACCGCGTCATTGACACCGTAATCATGGGCAATCGCCCGCTCTGGAAAGCTCTCCAGGAACGCGAAATTCTCTACGCCAAACCGCACGATGAGCTCACCGACGCCGACGGTATGCGCCTCGGCGAACTCGAAGGCATCGTCGGCGAAGAAGGCGGCTACACCGCCGAAGCCGACGCCGCTATTCTCCTCGACGGCCTCGGCCTCGAAGAGCCGCTGCACGATCGCAAGATGCGCGAACTACAAGGCGGTCAAAAAGTCCGCGTCCTGCTCGCGCAAGCGCTCTTCGGCAGTCCTCCTGCCCTGCTCCTTGACGAGCCTACCAACCACTTGGATCTCGATTCCGTCCACTGGCTGCAGGACTACCTGCTCGAGTACGAAGGCGTCCTGATCGTCATCTCGCACGATCGCCATTTCCTGAATAGCGTCTGCACCCACACCGCGGACATCGATTACGAAACCGTGATCATGTACAACGGTGGCTACGACGACATGGTCATGGCCAAAACGTCGATCCGCTCGCGCATCGAATCTGAAAACGCCCAGCGCGAAAAGAAAATCGCGCAACTGAACGAATTCATCGCGCGCTTTTCCGCCGGCACGCGTTCCGCGCAAGCCACTTCGCGCAAAAAAGAAGTCGAGCGCCTGCAGACCACCGAGCTAGCCCGTTCCAACATCGCCCGTCCCTACATCCGATTTCAGATGGACCAGCATTCCGGCCGTCATCCGCTCGAAATCAAGAGCGTCGCGAAATCCTACGACGGCTTAAAAGTCTGGTCGCCTTTTTCCGGCAGCGTCGCGCGCGGCGAAAAAATCGCGCTCATGGGCCGCAACGGTACCGGCAAAACAACGCTCCTCCGTTCCCTGCTGCGCAACGCCACCGGCTTCATTGACGACTCCGAGCGCCAATTCCCCGTGGACGGCGGCCAAGTCATCTGGGGCCACAACGTCGCCGTCGGCTACTTCGCGCAAGACCACAGCGAATCCATCACTCACGGCATGGACGCCATCGAGTGGCTGCATCAATTCAAACCGCAAGCCACGCAGGAAGAATTGCGCGCGGTCCTCGGCCAAATGCTTTTCAGCGGCGAAGAAGCCCTCAAGCAAACCGCAGCGCTCTCCGGCGGCGAATCCGCTCGCTTGATTTTCTGCCGCCTCATGCTGCAGAAGCCCAACGTCCTCGTCCTCGATGAGCCCACCAACCACCTCGACCTGGAATCCATCAACGCGCTCAACATCGCGCTGCAGAAATACGACGGCACAGTCCTGCTCGTAACCCACGACCACGACGTAATCGACGAAGTCGCCACCCGCATCTGGCATTTCCACTCCGGAAAAATCGAAGACTTCAAAGGCCCCTACTCCGAGTTCGTCGCCGCCGCAGAAGAAAAAGCCTCATAGTGATTCTTGGCATAGGCCTGCCTGCAGTCGTCAGGCAATCCCGCCTGTGCTCCTTCTGAACCGCGCGAAAGCGCGATTCACCCTTCGAGCCGGCAGTGCCGGTTCGAACGGTGGCTCCGTCATCCTGCCTGCCCTGAGCGATTTTGCGAAGAGAACCCGCGATAACGGGTGAAGGATCCCTCTGGGGTTTTCGCACGTACTTGGCGCGCCCTTCTGCGGCGTTGAGTTTCTGAGCGCTCCACAAATTCCGACAAAGTAACTCCCTCTCCCCCGCCACAGTAAACCCCGGGAATAAACTCACCCCCTCTCGGGTCTACCCATATGAACAAAGCAAGCCAACGCCACACCGCACCCTGGCTGCCATGTTCCCAGGAGGAACGACAATGCGAGAAACATCGAACCGTAATTCGCAATCTTTTCGCCATTTCACCATCAAAACCGCGTTCGCGATCACGCTGGCGATGGCCGCCATGAGCATCACCGCAACGCCAGCCGCCGAAGCCGCGCCAAACTCCAACAAAAACTCCGACGGCCAAGCCAACGTCGTCGCCCATGTCGAAATCGCAGGCGGCCCCGTAACTCGCATGTTGTTGCTCAAGAAGAACGGCAAAGAATTTCTCGTGCTAGGCCTCGATTCGGCCGCGCATGCGGTCGCAGTGGACGTCAGCGAACCCAGCCAGCCGCGCACCCTCGACACCGTCGCAGGAGCTGCCGGCGCGCCCGCCGCCGAGCTGAAAGTCGTCGCCGACACTCTCACGCTCTTCGGCACCTCCGCCGCGGAATCCGTCGCATCGGCCGCCCCCAAGGAAATCCGCGCCCTTCCCGACGTCACCGCCTTTGTAAAAGACAAGGCCCACGGCTTGATCTACGCCACCAATGCCGCCGGCTTGTGGATTGTAAAAACCAGACGCCAGGCCGACGACGAAGCCCAGTTTTACGGATATGCAAACTAACCCCCCTCTGAATCGCGCGAATGCGCGATTTATCCTGAGAATCCGCCTGCGGCGGATGCGAAGGGTTTACCCAGAGAGCTTGCCAGCGGCAAGTTCGAAGGGTTCGCTCCGTGGCCGCGTGCGCCATCCCTCCCGCTGCGAGCGACACGCCACAGCACGCCGCATGTGAATTACCAACGTCCGGCGTGAGCTCCGCCATCGACGTGAAGTACCTCACCAGTTACCTGACCAGCCTCGGCGAGGTAGAGAACGGCCTCGACCACGTCTTTTATCTCTACGATTTTGCCCATCGGCTGAAACGTTCTGAGCGCGTCTTTCGGTTCATCCTTGTGCATTGGTGAATCCACGACGCCAGGAGCTACGGCATTGAAGCGGATGCCTTCTTGTGCGTACTCGATCGCGAGGCTCCGCGTCACTGCGTTCAGGCCACCCTTAGTAATCATCGATACGGATGCTTTCATGCCGGTGAAAGGCTGATCCACAAGTGACGCGGAGATGGTCACCACGTTCCCCGATTTCTGTTTCAGCATTTGCTTCACGGCGAGCTGAGTGATGTAGAGGAATCCCAGCAGATTGATCGAGACTAACGCGTTGAAGTCCTCGCTAGTAAACTCCGTGAACGCCTTGGTGCGGAAAATTCCCGCGTTATTCACCAGCACGTCTATGCGTCCGAAGCGCTCGATCGCCGCGTCCACTGTTTTGACGGCAGTCTCCGGCTTGCCGAGATCGCCTGCGAGGAGAACCAGGCTAGGTGTAGCACGCAACGTTTGGCGGGTGTTGAACGATGTTGCGACGACGTTATAACCCTGCTTTAGGAAGCCTTTGACCAAACCGCCGCCGATTCCCCCTGACGCTCCCGTAACGATTGCTGTTTTTCTCTCTGCCATACATGCAAGACGAAATTCCTCCCCCGATGATTTTCAGCACGCTCCCGCTCGCGTCCTGTCCGAGTGACACGATAGGCCCGAGCGTGATGAAACGTCAAGATATTCAAGCCCGAGCGAATCCGCGAATGGAGGCGCATGACGCCTGCAAATCGCACCCGCAGTGCCTTGCAATCCGCCGCGCACCAAGCCCCGCAGCGCCCGCCAGCGTCGTCGCGCAACCTCTGCGGAGAGCGCTGCGACAAGAGGCCGTAACAGCCTCCTAAGCCGAGTCGAATATTGAGAACCGGCGGTGCCGGTTCGAAGAGCAAGCGGGCACCGACGAATTTCGTAGCGCCGGCGTCCCGCCGGCTCAGTCGCCTTTGACGTAGCTCTTGGTTTTGTAGCGGCCACCCTTCAGCTGGGCGATTTTGACTTCGCATTTGAATTTGCGTTGATCCGGTGCCGCACATTCGATTTCCTCGCCGCCCACGATGCGCGTTTGATGGGGCGGTTCGCAAACCGCCCGGAACGGAATTAGCCCGGTTGCACGTAATCTATTGGACATCTACTTTTAAACCCAGTGCGCCCCCCTTGTGCCGCCAGCATAGACTCAAGTCCCCTTCGAACTGTAGCGTGGTTGCGGGGGTTACTGTCCTTCAACTTCTCCTGTGAGTATTGCCAAAGAAGTGTTCGTCATCAATTGTGTGAATTTAAGTTGAGTTTCCGTTGATGTGGTGTCAGGTTGGTTTACTGTCAGGAGACTGAACGTGAACGATAACCATGACTGCGTACTTCTCATTGAGAACGATCCCGCCGATGCGAGTGTGATCCGGTCGATTCTTGCCACCGTTCCGGTCGAGGTGGAATGGGTTCGGCAACGCTCCGACGGGCTCGAACGGCTGAGTCGGAGAGGCGTAGGTGCGGTGATGCTCAATCTGTTCCTGCCCGATAGTCAAGGTATCACGACATTTGACGAGGTATTTGCAACGGCGCCGCATATCCCGATCTTGATCCTGAGTGACTCGGAACGTGAAGACCTTTCCGCGCAATGTTTACAGCGGGGAGCGCAGGATTATGTCCTGAAGAAGCATCTGGACCGCTATTGGCTGCCCCGAGCCCTGCGCAACATGGTCGAGCGAAAGATATTGAAAGAGGCGTTGTTCTTGGAAAAGGAACGCGCCCAGGTGATGCTGAACTCCATCGGTGACGCCGTGCTCAGCACCGACGTGTCGGGCAATGTAACCTATCTCAACGGGGTAGCTGAAGCGATGACCGGGTGGCCGTGGAAAGAGGCGGCAGGACGCCCGGCCACCGAAATACTCAAAATTATCGACGGTTCAACGCGTGAATCCTCGCGAAACCCCGTGGAACTGGCCATCCAGGAAAACAGGACTGTTGGGATGGCCACGAACTGTATTCTTGTGCGGCGTGACGGCTATGAATCTGGCATCGAAGATTCCTCCGCGCCCATCCACAATCGGGAGGGCCACGTTACCGGCGGCGTGATGGTTTTCCATGACGTGAGTGTGGCGCGAGCGCTGGCGCTACAGATGTCCCATCTGTCGCAACATGACTGCCTTACGGATTTGCCGAACCGAACACTACTCAAGGTGCTGCTCACGCAGGCGACGGCGCTAGCCCGGCGTCACGACTACCGACTGGCCGTGTTGTTTCTGGATTTGGACCGCTTTAAGAACATCAATGAGGCCTTGGGACACGTCGTGGGTGACAGACTCCTTAAAATGGTTGCCGCACGTTTAGTGGCCTGTCTCCGCACCTCAGATATAGTGAGCCGCGAGGGCGCGGATGAATTTGTCGTAATGCTTTCAGACATCCGGGGCGTGGACCACGCGGCCGAAGTCGCAAAGAAGATTCTCAGCGACCTCATGGTGCCCTATTCAATCGACCATCACAATCTTGCTGTTACGGCCAGCATTGGTATCAGCATCTATCCCGATGACTTCGAGGATGCGGAGGCGCTGCTGAAGGCCGCGGACACGGCGACCTCGGACGCGAAGAAACAGGGGCGCAACAATTACCAATTCTTCAGAAACGACATGAATGTACACGCCCGCGAGCGACAATCCCTCGAAAGCAGCCTGCGGCGCGCCCTGGAGCGCCAAGAGTTTGTGGTGCATTACCAGCCGAAGATAAATCTGGAGACCTGTGCCATTACGGGCGCCGAGGCGCTCATACGTTGGCTGCATCCCGATCGCGGCCTGGTTCCTCCCGGTCAGTTCCTGCCCATTGCAGAAGAATGTGGCCTCATGGTGCCGATCGGGCAATGGGTCACGCGCGCTGCATGTACGCAAGCCCGGGCATGGATGGATGCCGGTTTTCCGGCGGTGCCCGTGGCGGTGAACATTTCCGCTGCAGAGTTTCGGAACGGTGACTACATTGCAGACCTGAAAGCTATCCTGACGGATGCTCGCTTGGAGCCTCGTTATCTTGAAATTGAACTGACCGAAACCGTCCTGATGCAGCATTCCCAGACCACGGCATCTATACTCCAGGCCCTGAAAGCGATAGGTGTGCGGTTAGCGCTCGATGATTTCGGCACGGGGTACTCAAGTCTTAGCTACCTCAGGCGATTTCCGATCGACACGCTCAAGATTGACAGATCGTTCGTGCAAGAGATCACCGGCGACGCAAATAACGCCTCAATTATAGAGGCAGTTATCGGCATGGGCCAAAGCCTCAAACTCCGCGTAACCGCGGAGGGAGTGGAAACGCACGAACAGTTCACATTTCTTCAGGACCGCCACTGCGACGAGGGACAAGGCTATTATTTCAGTCCGCCTGTAGTCGCCGAACAATTTACCGAGCTACTTAAATCCGGTATAGGACGCGACTGCCGTCCGTTGGCAGTGGGTTCGACGCCCTAGGCTGGAAATGTCTCGCGGATGAACATTTCCATGGAATCCTTCCGGCCATCAATTTGGCAGCAGCTCCGGGTTTTGTGGGTGGCCTCCCACACGACCCAACTGAACTCCAGATGTATGCGATCCGGGCTCGCCGCCCTTTCCGGTTCTTGTGCTCGCGCGCCACTTTCCGTCGCGCGTCTTGATCTCCACGTGCTCCCGCGTTGTTGTTGAGTTCAGCGTTCATTTGTTGTATAAATCCCGCGTATCGTCGGACTCTGAAATGCAACCAAAACTCATCTTCTTCGTCGTGGTGGGACTGCTATTTTGCAGTCTGGCGACGCTTGAGACCGGCGAATTTCTCAGGCTTGCCGACGACACCTCGAATGACTTCTCACTCTTGAACGTTGAGGCGAACACATCATCAGCTGTTGTCCGCCAATCCCTTGATTCGCAACCGAATACTGTTCCCGCACCAATTCCGAGCCAGCAGCCGAGGGTTCGCCCCGATATTTCCGGCCCTGCTAACACCACCAACGATCTTATCCACGTCCTCTGCGTCATAAGAACATAGAACCGCGGCCTTCAAAGTTCCGTCCATTTTTTCCTTTGTTGCCGGTAGATACCGGGATTTTTTTGACGGATTTCGACAGAACATCACGCGGAATCTCCCGGCGACCCGTCCTGAACGATCGGGTCTCACCCGACAAACGGCCGGGATCAAAGACCGGCAGGAGGCAGGTGAAAAATGAGGTCTTTTTCCCATGGAAATGATGCACAAGCCTTGGCGGATTTTCTCTACGACTTGGCTTGCGAAGCGAAACAGCCGAAACAATCGGATCTGCTCATCGAAATGCTGATGTGGATCCAGCCGCCTCTCGACAAGGTGCGGGACGATCGTTGGGCAGTCACCCCGATTGACCGCGCCCGAATTCACAGGTGAAAGCTCACAGATGAGCATCCACTCGACTGGACAGCGGCCCGAAAGCAACCCGGGTCGCTTCCCTTCTGCGTTATTTTGAGTGCAATTCGGCGATAACGAAGTCGCTGCGTCTAAACCAGAATGGACGCTGAATTGATGCGTTTTCGGTATCCGCGCGCTGCTTGGCGTCTATCCGCCTCGGGACGTACTGCTTGGATTGGCGGCAATGTAGGGGCGTGGCGTACCTATCTCAGAAATCAGGAGAATAGCCATGGAAATAGGTGAAAGGTTGAAGGCGCTTCGGGAACAGAAGGACATGTCACAAGGCGACGTCGAGAAGCGCACCGGGCTTCTGCGCTGTTACATTTCGCGTGTCGAGAACGGCCATACGGTTCCCTCAATCGAGACGATTGAAAAACTGGCGCGCGCGATGGAAGTACCGATCTACGTGCTCTTCTATGAGGCCGAACCACCCGCGTCGCAACTTCTGCAGTCCGGTGCTGCAGGTTGGGGCAGTTCGCGCCGTGATGCGCGGACGTTGCATCGCTTTCGCAAACTAATGGGCCGAATGAATAAGGGTAACCAAACTTTGCTCTTACACCTGGCCCAAAAGATGGCTCAAAAGAAAGCGTCGTCAACCCGAAAATGAATCGTGCGCAAGCGTTCAACCCGGAGCAGCGTCGTGGGTACGGGGAGCAGGATGCGGATGGCGCGCAACGGACTGCGCGAGCGATTGCAAAATGGCCGCCACCGTTGCGGCGGCTTCGCTCGGCGAGATCTCGCGGTGAATCGCCGTGCAGCGCGATCCATCAGTTCAAAGGCTGGCGGTCTGAAGCCCGCCGCTACAACCGCAGCCTAGTGTGTTGGCGAAATCTTGCGCTTTATTTTTAGCGCGCATGGGTATAGATTGCTGGCCAGCCGTGCCCACGTCATGGCCTCGAGAAAAAAACGGAGCCAAATGCATCAGACGAAAACGAACGCGCGCGCGACTTTTAAATTGTTTGGGCAGGCGCCGATGCAGGCGACGCTGTTGCACCGCAATCGCGCTGGATTCTGGATACAGGGCGGCAAGCTCGCGGAGTTTCTGGGCGGCTGCGATTATTCCGGCGTGGAAGTGGACGTGTGCTTCCTCTCCGCCAACAAGGTGGAGTGGTATAAGACTGCGCCCGCGAACACGCATGGCGCCGAGACTGGCAAGTAACGCGCGCGGAAAGATTGGGCACGCACCACAGAGAGCTTGCGCTCGCAACCCGCGCGGCGTTGCGCTGATTGGTTTAGTTAGATGAAACGCGGGCGACGCGCGCGGACTCTAACCCTGCGCGACTACACGACAACGTTTAAGGAGCACACCTGATGGCTACGATCACTACCAAAGACGGCACGACGATTTTCTACAAGGATTGGGGAACGGGACAGGCGATTGTCTTCAGCCACGGCTGGCCCCTCAGCGCGGACGACTGGGACGGGCAGATGCTGTATTTCGGGAACCTTGGCTATCGCGTGATCGCGCACGACCGGCGCGGCCACGGGCGCTCGGACCAGACCTGGGGCGGCAACGACATGGACACGTACGCGGACGATCTCGCGGCGTTGTTCGAAAAGCTGGATCTGAAGGATGCAATCATGGTGGGGCATTCGACCGGCGGCGGCGAAGTGGCGCGCTATTTGGGACGCCACGGCACGAAGCGCGTCGCGAAGGCTGCGCTGATCAGCGCCATCACTCCGCTGATGCTGAAGACGGAAAAGAATCCGCTGGGATCGCCCGTCGAAGTCTTCGACGGTCTACGTGCGGCTCTGGCGGCGAATCGGCCACAATTTTATAAGGACATCACCATGCCGTTTTACGGATACAACCGTCCGGGAGCGAAAATTTCCGAGGGCATACGCGAGCACTGGTGGCTGCAGGGCATGGTGGGAAGCATCAAGGCCCATCACGACTGCATCAGGGTTTTCTCGGAGACCGATACGACTGAAGACCTGAAGAAGATTGATATTCCCGTGCTGGTGATGCACAGCGAAGACGATCAGATTGTGCCCATCGCCGCAGCGGGTCCCGCGGCCGCGAAGCTACTCAAGCATGCAACGCTCAAGGTCTATAAAGACCTTCCGCATGGCATGCCCGCGACCCATCCAGACCTGGTTAACGCTGAGTTGCTGGCATTCTTCAAAGCGCAGCGAAGCGCCACGGCGTAACGGAGGGAAGTTCGACTGCCGGAGCATTCTTTGGCGGGGATTCTTTGCCCTTCATCTCGCTGCTGCGGGATGAAGGGTGGACCGCCATCGGCGAGTGCTCCGATGGCGAAGGCGCACTGAAGCGCGCCGCTGAAAATGCTAACGGGTGGGCTCTATTTTTTCTCTTCGAATACGCTCAACTTGCATTTTGCCAGCCCCTGCTTCCCTTCCTCTTCGTCCAGGAGCTGCAATTCCGCCGACATCGCCATGTTCTGTTGCAGGTAATAGGTTTTACCTGCTTCCACGACGAGGCTCAGAAGGCTCTGAGTGTCGGACTCCTGCGAGCAGAAGTAGTGCGGACCGGGTTCAAGCGTAAAGTAGAAATAGTTATTCACACGATTGAAACAAACAACAGCGACCCATCCTAACCGGTGGTTTTTCTGGCCCTTCGTGGTACACGCCCCCGCCGCTGGATGGCAATCGTGTATGTGCGACCAAAACCGGGCTCCATCAATTCGTTTGCGAACTTACAAGGCTGGTCAATCGGCGGAGGAGTTGGCGTCGGCTTCTTTTCCTACCAGGAGGCTGACCTCGCGGAGATTTTGGTAGATTTCGCGATAGGATTGGAAGAGCGAAGTCTCGTGGTAGGGGACGTCATGCGAGCGGCAGTAGTTGCGGACGATTTTCTGAACTTGGCGGAGTTTGTTGGCGGGCATAGTGGGAAAAAGGTGGTGTTCGATCTGGCAGGTGAGGCCGCCGGTGCAGAAGTCAATTCCGGGGTGGTTCTTGATGTTGCGGCTGGTAAGCACCTGTTCCCGGAGAAAATTTACCGCCGTGTTGCCCTGCTGCAGTGGCATGCCCTGATGATTGGGCGCGAAGATCAAAGTGAGATACAGACCGAGGAACGCTTGATGAGCGATGACGAAGAGAATGGCGTGCGGCCAGCCGAGGAGGAAAATCAGGAGGCCGAGATACCAGCCGGCGTGGACGATCAGGAAACTTACTTCGAGGACGGGATGCGCGACCTTATTGCGCTGCAGGAAACGAATGCTGTCGTATTTCAGGACAAAGGCCTCGAGCATGGACAACGGGAAAAAAGAGAAGTGCTGGTATTTCACCGAGAGGCGCGCGAGGCCGTGCTTCCCTGCCGCCTGGTCTTTCGAGAATGCGAAGGGAATTAAATCGACGTCGGGGTCGGCGGTGATGTGGTTCGGCGAGCAGTGATGATGATTGTGCTTGTCGAGCCACCAGCTGTAGCTGAATCCCAGCAGGAGATTGGAGTGCAGCAGGCCCAGAGCTTCATTGCCGGCAGGGGCGCGGAAAATTTCCTGATGGCCGGCGTCGTGCACGATGAAACCGAGTTGGGTGAAAACGAAAGCGAGGAAAGCGGCGTTGCAAAGTTCGATCCAGGGATTATGAAATTTGGCGATGAGCACGAAGGCGCCGACAAACATGGCGACGTTGAGAAGAATTTTCCGCAGGTAATAGGCGGGCTGCTTGGCTAACAGGCCGCTTTGCCGCACCAGCATTAATAAGTCGCGAAATTCGTCGCTCGCCGTTGCGGCCATCGTTTCCCTTACACGCCCGAACCACGGTAGAGCGGTCCGGCGTTGCGTTGTTGGTTGATTTTAAATTCAGAGCGAACACATCGTCTGCAGAAGCGCTACTCCGCCCACAAAGGCCCAGGTGCTGGCACGACGAAGATCTCAATGATAACGAAATGCGGAGCGTTGTCACTGGTTTATTATGGCGGGATTTCTTGGAGCAGCGGGCGCCGGAACCCGAGCGGCGGTGCCGCGGATTCTTCGAGCGCTTCGCTGACGGCGCGCGGCGTTGACTCTGCTGGCCTGGCGATGTAATTTCAGCGCGTTGTGTTGCGGCGGCGAGACCAAATTCAGCAACGAGAGCGGGAGAGGAGGGCTGCATGGTGAAATATATCGCGGTCGGGAGCTACTGGCTGGGGGTGGTGTGCGCGCTGGTGGCGGTGGTGGGGCGGATTTGCGACGCGCTGGGAATCGCTTTTGTGCGCATATTTACGAAGGGCAACACCATTGACGTCCGGAGCTTTTTGGATGCTGCGCTTTTGTTTTTGTTTATCGCGATCGCTTCCGCGAATTATGAGTGGTTTCAGTCGCGGCAGCGGGGTTCGTGAGCCAGTAGTTGTTATTCGGTGGGCTTCAGCTTCAGGCGCGATTTATTTTCTTCGAGGAAGGCGCGCAGGCCGTCGGCGACGTTGAGCAGACGAATCCATTGTTCGTAATACAGAGTGACTGGGAAACGGCCGAGGCCGTAGACGCTGACGCCGCCCTTCTCTCCTACGCGAAATTCAAGAGCGCCGCTGCGTTTGGGGCCGGCGGCTTTCTTTTCTAGTTCGGCGATGCGCGCTAGCAATTCTTCTTTGGTTGGTTCGGTCATGATTGTTGCCCCCCGGTTGTTTACACTTTATACGATTTTACCATCGAAAGAGTTTACACCGGAGTCCGCCAGGGGCGTCAAAGGCCGCAGCGCTATTAATTGCGTGTAAATGAGCTTTCGCCTGCGCGACAATTTGCTATAAGTAAGTTGCATCTCGAGAACCACCCAGTCTCCGCAAACATATCACGAAGGAGGCACACGTGAAGTTACTCCGTTATGCTGTACTCATTGGATTTCTGGCAGGCGGTATGGTTCCAGCCGTGGCACGCGGGAATCTTCACGCTGACAATCACTCCAACAACGAGGCGCTGATCCGCAGGATTGACGCGCTGTGGTCTAAGGCCGCCGATGACAAGGACCTGGAAGGCGCGGTGTATCCGTACGCCGAAGACGCCTCCATGCTTCCGTTCGGCGCGCCGATCGCCACGGGAACCGACGCGATTCGAAAGACCTGGGCGGCGCTGATGGCCAAGCCGGGCTTCTCGCTGACTTTCGTCCCCGCGAAAATTGAGGTTGCATCAGCCGGCGACATGGCCTGGGAAATCGGCACTTTCGAGCTGAGGGTGAACGACGCGCAAGGAACCCCGATGGATATTCCCGGCAAGTATGTGGTGACCTGGCGGAAAGTCGGCCCCACGTGGAAAGTCGCAGCGGACATATTCAATACGGACAAGTAGCAGTGGACGAGACGCGCGCGCTTCGCGAACTTGACTGCGAAAAGCAGATCCCTGTCTGCGTCCCGCGCCCGTAGCGCAGTTGCGGGACGGGAAAGAAAAAACGCGGGACTTCGTTCGGGATGACGCGCATTATATTTTCGCGCCGACCGAGCGGGAGCGGCGACCCGCAGCGTCAATAGCCGACGGGTTTGCCGCTGTTACGGCCGTCGCTGGCACCCAGGCGTTCACCGGTTTGCGGATCTACGGCAATGCATTCGGCGTCGCTCCAATAGGGCGACCATGATGTGTCCTCGTGTTGGCCGATGATGATCTTGTAGCCCATTTTTTCTAGTGCGTGGACTGCATCTGGGGCGAACCACCCTTCGACACTGAGGACGTCTGGCATCCATTGATTGTGGAAGCGCGGGGCGTTGACGGCTTCCTGAATATTCATGCCGTAGTCCACCACCCCCATGATGGCGAGCGCTACCGTGGTGATGATGCGCGAAGACCCGGGCGAGCCGAGGACGAGAAACAGCTTGCCGTCTTTCAGGACGATGGTCGGCGTCATCGAAGAGAGCGGGCGCTTGCCGGGTCCGATGGAATTGGCTGCGCTTTGGATTAGGCCGTCGGCGTTCGGCGCGCCCTGCTTCGCGGAGAAATCGTCCATCTCGTCGTTGAGCAAGAAACCGAGGCCGGCGGCGGTGACCCGCGAGCCGAACCAGTCGTTGATAGTTGTGGTGACCGATACTGCGTTGCCGTCGGCGTCCACGACGGAGTAGTGCGTGGTGTGCGGGGATTCGCGCGGCGGGGCGGGAGACTGCTGCGGTTGCTGAGTGCCCGCTCGCGCGAGGGTGTTGAAAATCACGGGACGCCGGAGATCTTTGCTCGCCGTGGCGTGGTCGGGTTCAATTGAGGTGCGCCAGGCTTCGGCGTATTTTTTGTCGGTGAGCTGGGCCATCGGAAGCTTGGTGAAATCGGGATCGCCGAGGAATTCAGCGCGGTCGAAGAAGGCGCGGCGGAAAGCTTCTGCAGTGAGATGGACGGATTCGGCGGAGCGGCTGCCAGATTTCGCAAGGTCGTAACCTTCCAGAATATTCAGCGTTTCGATCAGCACGATTCCGCCCGAGGAAGGCGGCGGCGCGCTGATTACTTCGTAGCCGCGATAGGTGCCGCGCACCGGTTCGCGCTCCTTTACTTGGTAATGTGCGAGGTCCTCCGCGGTGAGTAGTCCCCCGCCCTTCTGGATGGATGCCGCCAGTTCGTGGGCCATGGCGCCGTGATAAAGATCATCGGGATTTTCAGCGATGCGTTCTAGCGTGCGGGCTAGTTCGGGCTGGCGGAAGATTTCGTACTGCTTGTAGTAATTGCCGTTGCGCTGGAAAAGTCGGCGCGATTCGGGAAACTCAGAGAGGTGCGAGTCTTCGCGCAGATCGCGCGCTTCTTGCCATTGCAATGCGAAGCCTTCGCGGGCGAGGCGGATTGCCGGGGCCATTACTTGCGGGAGCGTCAGCTTGCCGTATTTTTTCTCTGCGTGGACCAGGCCCGCTACGGAGCCAGGGACACCGATCGCTTTGTAGCCATATTCGCTGGCGCCATCGATTACGTTGCCTTGTGCGTCGAGATACATTCCGGCTGTGGCGGCGGCTGGAGCTGCTTCGCGGAAATCTATGAAATGAGTTTTGCCGTCGGCCATGCGGAGTAGCATGAAACCGCCGCCGCCGAGATTGCCCGCTTGGGGATAGACGACTGCGAGCGCGAAGCCGGTGGCGACTGCGGCGTCTATGGCATTGCCGCCTTCGCGCATTACTTCGACGCCGGCTTGGGATGCGAGCTCGTCAATGCTGACGACGATAGCGTGCGGAGCGTGCACCGGTTTCGAATCGGCGTGCGTGGGGATGGGCGCGGCAAACTGTGAAGTCAGGAGCAGCGTTATGAGCAGCGCACCTTGTCTTTGCAAATAGCCCTCCTAAGGGGACTCGCTTATTGATGTTGCGAGCGACCTTAGACATTCATGCCGCGCGAATTATACATGCTGTCACGTCGGCTGCCACAGAGCTTCGTGCCAGTATGTGCCGCGAAAAATTCGGCGGTGCGCGCGGTTGACTGCTTCCACGGAGAGAAGCGACGTTCAAAATGTTTGACTCACTGCAGGCACCCGAGCGGGCGCAGTTGTTGAACGGGTAATGGTGGCGGTATAGTCTTCGAGCAGAGGACTCCGATGACTACCGCCAGCGAAGTTGACGAGAAGAATCCGACGCCGTATGTTTTTGTTAGCGGCGACGCCGAGCAGGAACATCAGGACGAGATCAATCGTTTTGCGAGCAAGGGCTATCGGGTGATCGGCATGAGCCAGAATTCCGCGTCGGTTTCTTACGGCAAGTCGGTGGTGGTGCTGATGGGATTTGGCAATTACGCCCCGCACTAGGAACTCGTTCACAAGGGTCTTGAACGGCTGATGGGTCAAGGTGGCCGAAATCGTGGCAAGCTGGGGCGCAGCAAGCAGCGCCCCTACCAAGTCCACACCTAATGCAACGGCGGCCGCCTTTCCGATCTGCGATTTAGAGGATGGATTATAGGCCGGGGATTGATGGACTTCGGGGAGGTACGATGAGCGCAACGATGGCGCGTGACACGCAGGAGGATTGGCCGGAGCTGCCGCTCGAGGCTTGGCAGGACACCTACGCAACGCTGCACATGTGGTCGCAGATTGTGGGCAAGGTACGGCTGGCGCTGAGCCCGCGGATCAATCATTGGTGGGAAGTGCCGCTGTACGTGAGCGCGAACGGGCTGACCACTTCAGCGATTCCCTACCCTGACGGAATTTTCGAGATCGAATTCGACTTCATCCATCACCGGCTGACGATCAAGACCAATCAGAACACGGTGGCGACGGTGGGCTTGAGGCCTCGTTCGGTGGCGGATTTTTACCAGGAATTTATGGCGGCGCTGGCTTCGCTGGGCATCGCGGTGAAAATCTGGCGGATGCCGGTGGAGATTCCGAATCCGATCGCATTTGACGAAGATACGCAGCACGCTTCCTACGACGCAGAGTACGCCAACCGCTTTTGGAGGATTTTGGCGAGCAGCGAGAAGATTTTCACGGAATTCCGCGCGCGGTTTATCGGAAAGGCGAGCCCGGTGCATTTCTTCTGGGGTAGCTTCGATCTGGCGGCGACGCGATTTTCGGGGCGGAGGGCGCCGGAGCGTCCCGGGGCGGATGCGGTGACGCGGGAAGCATATTCGCACGAGGTGAGCAGCGCGGGATTCTGGCCCGGAGGTGGTGAGATCAAGGATGCGGCGTTCTATGCGTATGCGGCACCGGAGCCAGCGGGGTTCGGGCAAGTGCCGGTGCGGCCTTCGCAGGCTTACTATCATCCGCAGCTGAAAGAATTTTTGCTGATGTATGACGATGTGCGGACGGCCGCTTCTCCGCGCGCGGCTTTGTTGGAGTTTTTGCAGAGCACTTACGAAGCAGCGGCGAACCTTGCCCAGTGGGACCGCAAGGAACTTGAGAGAGCCGCAACGTAGCGACGCAGCATCTCGCGGAACAACAAATCTGGTTGACAGTCGCACAACCCGTACTTCAGCAGCTGGGGCCGCACATATCTCGTTGCGTTTAGGTCGTGGCTAACGCCACGACCTACAAAGATTCCCGCTTGCTCACGCGAAAGCCGCCACACCGCTCAGGTCGTGGGTGCGCGCGTGAATCTTAGACGCACGCCAACCTGAAAGGAATTCCCCCGGCTTGCGACCTTATGAAAATTTCGCGTTGGTTTCCAGGCTAACAGGCGGGTCAGCTCGTGCCCGTGGCGACGGGGAGCACGCAGGCCGCGACGGGGGTCGCTGCCTCAGCGGCGCTCAGCTCGCTGGTGAATACGCAGTTTAAGTACATTAATGTGGGCGTGAATATCGAGGGGCAGCCGCGGTGGCGCAGATTCGTTTCAATCCCGAGCGGGTGACGTTGAAGAGTGGCGAATCAGAAATCGTGGGTGTGTGTCCGTCGCAGGCTTGAGCGACCTTCTCTCGATTCCGATGCTGTTGAAGTACGACCCTGCCGTGATTCAGATTGTGGAAGCGCGCGATGGAGGGTTTCTTTCCGGCGGCACGCAGGCGGTGGCGATCGTGCAGCGCATTTATGCGCAGAAAGGCGAAGTGATGATTTCGTGCACGCGCGGACCGCACACGCCTGGAGTGAATGGCAGCGGAACGATTCTGGGTTTGGTGGTGAAGGCCGTGGGTGCAGGCGACACGCGAATACAGATTACAGAAGCGAGCCCGCAGGACTCCCAGCAGCGGAGCATACCCATTACTTCCGGAGATGCGGTGATACAAGTGCAGTAACCGCAAGGCAGCGAGCGCCCCATCCGTCCGGCACGCGGGACGGATGGGGCACCCTGTTTGGTGATCTTCGGCTAATTGTGGGTTACTGCGCAGCCTTTTCGGCTTTCTTCCTGGGCTCGCCGGTTGGCGCGGCCTTCCAGAACGTGGGATCGGCCTTGATCATTTCCGGGCCGACGTAGCTGATGGCTGGGTTCAGGGCGAAGAGATTAATTTCGGCCTGGTCAACCGAGGCAGACATCAGCTCGTTGAGCTTCTGCATTCCCTCTTTGCCGATGGCTTCCACAAATTTCGGACCGTTGGCGAAATTGCGGTCTATCTCCGCGGCGGATTTCAGCGGAGTGATGTAAATGAAGTAGCCTTCGGAGCCGCCGTAGGCGCGCTGGTACATGGCCCATCGGACTTCGGGAATTTTCGAGTAGGCGTCTTTGACCAACTTCATGATGGCGCTCCAGTCCTCATCGTGTCCGGGCTTGACGTGGAAGACGCCGATTTCGAAGTAGCGGTCGTGCGCGAGATCGGTCGCGGCATTGAGGCTGAGATCGTCGCGCAGGACGAAGGCGCTGGTCTCGTATGATTGCAGGAGGTCGCCGTCGGCAACTTCGGCGCGATCGAGAGCGGCGGAAAGCGTGGCGTTGTTCTGCGTAGTCATCGCGTCCTTTTCCCAGTCGGCGAAGGAATCGTAACCGGTGAAGAAGAGCGCACGGCTGGGGCCACTGAGAGAATCCATGCCGAGATAGTATGTCGTATCTTTCGCGGCGGCCATGGCGCGCACGAAAGCGCTTTCGGTCTTCTGGTGCGGGGCGCCGCCCTTGCCGGGTTTCAATACTTCACGGTTGATCACGAGGACTTTCGGCGGCGTGCTGATTCCGCCGTTGTTCTGCGCCACGGCGACGGTGGCGACGCTGAAACATAGACAGGTGCCAACCAATAGGGTCACAACTCTTTTCATTTTGTGCCGACCTCCTCGGCGGAGACATGTGAGCGGACTACTAGCAGGGAAGGGCCGAACGGAGATCCCCGCACGCGAAAACATAAATTGGCTGGGATCGGCGGAAGAGTACTCGGGCTGTGGGGCGAAGTCAAGCTAGCGAAGCGGGGTGGGTGTGCGACATAAGAGTGAGAGGTTGAGGAATTTTGTTCTCTGAGCCTCCGTGCCTAGCGTAGTATTACGCTAGGCAGTACACTGGAGGCTATATGGCACCTTCGTTGGCCGATTTAGAGCA